>JBLIJW010000066.1:0-13936 GCA_047636155.1 Flavobacterium sp.
AAAGCAGGAAATCCTATTCCGTTTGCCAATATTTATATAAAAGATACCTATTTAGGAACAACGACAAATGAAGCCGGAAATTACGAAATGGTTTTAAAATCAAACGGAATGTATACCTTACTTTTTCAGTTTTTAGGATATAAAACGCACAAAGAAATTGTGAATTACGATGGGACCAAAAAAACGATAAATGTAGTTTTAGACGAAGAAGATTTTCAATTGAGCGAAGTTGTGGTTAGTGCAAAAAATAATCCAGCAGATAATATTATAAAAAACGCCAATGCAAAGAGAAAAATTAATTCTGCTAAAACAGCGAGATTCACCGCAGATTTTTATTCGCGTGGAATTTTTAGAGTTACCAATTTACCAAAATCTATTTTGGGCCAAAAATTAGACATGTTTGACGAAGTGATTGATTCTAGTCGAAGTGGTATTTTATATTTATCAGAAACGGTTTCAAAAATAACTTTTCAAAAACCAGATAAAATGAAAGAAGTTATTATTGCTAGCAAAGTTAGCGGTAACGATAATGGCTTTAGTTTTAACAATGCCGCTTCTGCAAATTTTGATTTTTATGAAAACACCTTAGAGTTTGATTTAGATGTTATTTCGCCAATTGCAGATGGTTCTTTTAATTATTATAAGTATAAATTAGAATCTACTTTTTTTGATGAAAATAATCAGTTAATTAATAAAATTAAAGTTACACCAAGCCGAAATTCAGAACCAACTTTTAGCGGTTACATCTATATAGTAGAAGATTCTTGGGCAATTTATGCTGCAGATTTATCTATTACAGGATTGCAATTGCAAAATCCTGGACTAAACATACTTACCTTAAAACAAAGCTTTAGTTATAACGGATTAAATAAAACATGGAATAAAAATACCCAAACCTTAGATATTGACGCAGGTTTATTTGGGGTAAATATTGACGGTCGTTTTACCTATGTATATTCAAATTTCGAATTCCCAGATACTTTTGCAAAAAAAACATTTACTAATGAAGTACTTCGTTTTGAACCAAATGCCAACAAAAAAGAAGATACTTTTTGGGAAACCATCCGTCCGGTTCCGTTAACTACTGAGGAAAGTACGGATTATGTTAAGAAAGAAATTTTACAAGAAAAGAAAAAATCCAAAGTATACTTAGATTCCATCGATAACAAGAAAAATAAATTTAAATTAGGAGATGTTTTAAATGGTTACACGTATAGCAACAGTTTTAACAAACAATATTTTTCGTATTCGGGACCGATATTAAATACCAGTTACAACACCGTTCAAGGTTGGAATACCGGAATCGGATTTAGTTATACCAAACGTTCGCCACAAGAAGAAGAACGTAAATATTTCAAAGCATCTACAGACATTGGATATTCTTTTGGCGAAGAAAAATTTAGAGCAAATGGTAGTATTATGACTTTAGTCGATTTTAAATCGCGCACCTATTTATCTTTTTCTGGCGGAAGCGATGTGCGACAATTTAATGCAGCACAACCTATTTCTAAATTAGAAAACACGATTAGTACCTTATATTTTCATAATAATTTTATGAAAGTTTATGAAAAAAATTATATTAGCGTCAATCTTTCCACGCAAATAAAAAATGGTGTAAACTTTTATGCCGGCATTGATTATTCAGAAAGAAAAGCATTGTTTAATACTAGCTACGATTATTTCTTCCGATCCAATGACGAGTTTAGTTCCAACAATCCGTTAGACTTAAACAATTTCACAACTGCAGCAATTGACAGACATAATTTAGTAAAAGCAAATTTTGGTTTAAACATTCGCTTTGCGCAAAAGTTTATCACAAGACCAGATGGTAAATTTAATATTGGTGAAAATAAATTTCCGACTGTGTTTTTGGGATACGAACAAGGTTTTGCCGCCAACGATAGTAAATATAATTTCGGTCACGCCTTTACTAAAGTGAACTATGATTTAGATTTAAAAAACAAAGGCGAATTAATAATGGATGCAAAAGCTGGAACTTTTATTAACGGAGAAACTATTTCTTTTGTAGATTATAAACATTTTAATGGAAATCAAACCCATGTTAACTTTAATAGTTCTGCTAATTTTCAATACGGATTACTACCTTACTATTCGCAAAGCACAAACGACAGTTATTTAGAAACCCATTTTAACTATGCCGATAAAGGGTTTATAATGAATAAAATTCCGTTACTAAATAAACTAAAAACCAACTTAGTTGCTGGCTTTAAAAATTTATCTGTAGCAGAAAGAAAGCCATACCAAGAATTCTCTGTTGGATTAAAAAACTTAGGCTTTGGTAAATATCGTTTTTTAAGAATTGACTACATTCGTGCCTACCAAAACGGATTTCAGGGCGACGGTGTTTTGTTTGGTTTAAGTTTTTAACACTAAATTCCAATAACACTAAAAAAACCTAACTTTTACAGTTAGGTTTTTTTTATTTATAATTTTAAAAGTTAGAAGTTTTAAAAAAAATACAGATTAGTTTTTTATAAACACATCATAACCAAAACGCAACAAAGTTCCGATTACTACTATTAAGAAGAAAATTCTAATAAATCCGTTTCCTTTTTTGATGGCTAATTTTGCTCCAAGCCAGCCGCCAAAAGCATTACAAAATGCCATAGGAATAGCAAATGTCCAGATAATTTTTCCTTTGGATGCGAACAAACAAATAGATCCAAAATTGGTTGCTAAATTTATCATTTTAGCATTAGCAGAAGCGTGTAAAAAATCAAATCCTAAAATAGAAACCATTGCAACGACCAATAAACTTCCTGTTCCTGGACCAATAAACCCATCATAAAAACCAAGCAGAACAGCAATAGCAATAGCAGAAATATATTGGTTTTTAAAACTTAAATTTTTCTCTTGGTGTAAACCAAATTGCTTTTTAAAAAAAGTATAAATCGCTAAAAAAATTAAAATAACAAATAGCAACGGTTTCATAAAATCATTACTAACTGCATTCAACAACATTGATCCAAAATAAGCAGAAACAAAAGCAATAATCGCCATAGTAGCAAATAATTTCCAATTGAGTTTTACTTTTTGTAGATATTGGTAGGCTGCAAAACTAGTTCCGCTAAAAGCAGGTATTTTTAAAGATCCGATAATTGTGGCAACTGAATATTGTGGCATCAAAATCAATGCAACTGGTGTTTGTATTAAACCGCCGCCGCCAACAATAGCATCAATAAATCCCGCAAAAAACGAAGCGCAACAAAGTAGAATTATAATATAAGTTTCCATTTTGGAATTCTAAATTTAAAATATCTAAAAAAAATCCAAAGCTCATAATTTATGAATTTTGGATTTTTTTATTATTTGAGTTGAAATCATTATAAGATTACATACGAACAATATTTGCGCCTAAAGCACGCAAACGTTCGTCTATTCTTTCGTAACCACGATCAATTTGTTCAATATTCTGAATAGTGGATGTTCCTTTTGCAGAAAGTGCCGCTATTAACAAAGAAATTCCGGCACGAATATCTGGCGAGCTCATTGTAGTTGCTTTTAATTGCGATTCAAAATTATGTCCCATAACTACGGCACGATGCGGATCGCACAACATAATTTTTGCACCCATATCAATTAGTTTATCCACGAAAAACAAACGGCTTTCAAACATTTTTTGATGAATCAAAACATCGCCTTTACTTTGTGTAGCAGTTACCAAAACGATACTCAATAAATCAGGAGTAAATCCTGGCCATGGTGCATCGGCTACTGTTAAAATCGAACCGTCAATATCTGTTTTTATTTCGTAACCATCTTTATGAGCAGGAATGTAAATATCATCGCCACGACGTTCTAAGGTAATTCCTAACTTTCTAAAAACATTTGGAATTACTCCCAAGTTATCCCAAGAAACATTTTTAATAGTAATTTCACTTTTAGTCATTGCAGCCAAACCAATCCAAGATCCAATTTCAATCATGTCTGGCAAAACTCTATGGTCGCAACCGTGCAAGGCATCAACACCTTCAATCGTAAGTAAGTTCGATCCAATTCCAGATACTTTAGCACCCATTGCATTCATCATTTTGCAAAGTTGTTGCAAATAGGGTTCGCAAGCTGCGTTGTAAATTGTAGTTGTTCCTTCTGCTAAAACCGCAGCCATCACAATATTTGCAGTTCCTGTTACAGAAGCTTCATCTAACAACATGTAAGCACCTTTTAATTTACCATCCGTTTCTACACCATAAAAATGGTCTTCGCGGTTGTATCTAAATTTTGCCCCAAGATTAATAAATCCTTCAAAATGGGTATCTAATCTTCTTCTTCCTATTTTATCACCACCTGGTTTTGGAATATATCCTTTTCCGAAACGCGCTAATAACGGACCTACGATCATAATCGAACCACGCAAAGAACCGCCTTCTTTCTTAAAAGCTTCGGTTTCTAAATAGCCAACATTTACATCGTCTGCCTGAAAAGTATAAGAACCTTGACCTATCTTTTGGATTTTAACTCCTAAATTTCCTAATAAAGTAATTAGTTTATTGACATCAATAATATCCGGTATATTGGTGATTGTTACTTTTTCTGATGTTAAAAGTACCGCGCATAAAATTTGTAATGCTTCATTTTTTGCGCCTTGTGGCGTTACATCACCTTTTAGTTGAATTCCACCTTCAATTTTAAAAGTTCCCATAAGTTATTAGTTTCGAGTTAAAAAGTTTCGAGTTTCGGGTTAAAAAAACTCGCAACTCGAACTCGTTATTATTTTGTGTTAGTATTGGTATTGTTTTTTTTAGGAAAATTCTTTTTGGCAACTTGTGGTTTCTTAAATCCAGAAATTTTTGGATTTTTAGATTGTGCCAATTGAGTTTTATTAGAAACCTTTTTATTAGTTCGCATTAAATCGTTAGTTGTTGTCAACTCTTCTTCGCTTTGCAATAAATTTAGTTTTCCGTCAGATAATTCATATAAATGCTCAAAAATAACACGATCTTCGACGGCATCTTTGTTCCAACTTAAGTAGGATTTTTTCATATGATTGGCAATTACAATTACCAATGCATTTTTCATTTCGCCTTCTTCCCATTTGTTGGCAACATCAATCATGTAGGCAATATTGTTTCCATAAAATCGGTATTTAGGAAACTTTTGAGGATATGCTAAAACATCTGGCCTAACATTTAATTCCTCTGGAGTTGGTATTGGATAAGGTGAATCTACATCTAATCTAAAACCTGACATAATAAACAACTGATCCCATAATTTATGCTGAAAATCTGGAACGTCACGCAAATGCGGATTTAATGTACCCATTACTTGAATAATGTATTTCGCCGCTTTGTTACGTTCTTCTTTATCAGATATAGAAGTAGCCTGATCAATTAATTTTTGCAAATGTCGACCATATTCCGGAATAATTAAATACGGTCGTTCCGCATTATATTCCAGATTAAAAACCACATCATTAGCTATTTCTTTGGTGTATTTTGATTCCATGTTTTAAAGTGAAATTATTCCTTCGATTGAGGCAACTTCTAAATATTTTTCGATAACATAATCCGGATTTTTCATTCTAACATTAACAGAAACGCTAGTATATGTTCCGTTTTTAGAAGCTCTAGTTTTAATAACTGCGCCCATATTATTAAAGGCGTTTTCTAATTGTAAAATTTTATCGGTATCTGTAGGAACAATAAATTTGTATAAATATTCCGCCGGCCACTCAGAAGTACTGGCTAATTCTTCTTTTAAACGCGCGTAAAATTCTTCCGTATTCTTATCCATTCTTAAGTTTTAAATAAAAAGCAAATATACGTTTTCCATTTTTAAAATTAGTTTATCCTACTATTAATTTACTTTTTCAGAAGCAAAGAGTTACCGCATTTTAATACTAGTAATTCCTGCTGCAAGAAGTCACTTGTGGTTTTCTTGGCAAAAACCACAGAGTTCCAACAATTCTTGCATCAGGGCTAGTTTTTATTGTCTTTCTTTAAAGTCAGATTTACAAACAACTAAATTGCATATAAAATAAAATAGTATCTTTACTCCCTAAATTTTATGCCTTGAAAAAACAGCTTATCGTATTAATTGGTGGTCCAGGAACAGGAAAAACCACCTTAATAAATGCTCTAATTGAAAAAGGATATCGTTGCTATCCAGAAGTTTCTAGAGAAGTAATTCTGAACGCTCAAAAAGAAGGAATAGATCAATTGTTTTTAGAAAAACCATTGCTATTTAGTGAATTACTTTTAGAAGGTCGTATAAAACAACACAAAGATGCAAACAACGAAGCACACGATTTGGTATTTTTAGATCGCGGAATTCCAGATGTTGTTGCTTATTTAGATTTTGTAAATAGCGACTATCCAGAAGATTTTATAAAAGCTTGCGAGCAATTTAAATACGATCAACTATTTTTACTTCCTCCATGGGAAGAAATTTACCAAAGCGATAACGAACGGTACGAAAGTTTTGAACAAGCAACGCGATTGTATCAATTTCTAGCAAAAACCTACACTGATTTTGGATATCAAATAACCGAAGTTCCTAAAGATACGGTAGACAATCGAGTAGATTTTATTTTAAATAGTATTCAAAACAACTAAATAAAATCAGAAGAATTAAAACAATCTAAAACTAAATATATGAAAACATTTATTAGCAGTTTATTTATTTTATTTTTCTTTCTTAGTTGTGGAAAACCGTTTGCAATTGCACCTCCAATTCCAACTCACGAAACCTTTACCATACAATCTAAAATTGTAAATGAAGCCCGTGTTATTAATGTTTGGTTACCTGAAAATTATAGTTCTAGCACCGAAAATTTTCCGGTAATGTACATGCCCGATGGCGGTATTAAAGAAGATTTTCCGCACGTTGCAAATTCTATTTCTGAATTAATTAAACAAAAATCAATTCCGCCAATGATTTTAGTTGGCATAGAAAATACTCAAAGAAGGCGCGATTTAACCGGACCAACAGAAGTAGAAAGCGACAGAGAAATAGCTACTGTTGTAAATGGTTCAGAAAATTTTAGGGATTTTATAAAAACCGAATTGTTTTCAGAAATAAATAAACGCTACAAAATGGAAGACAAAAAAGGAATTATTGGCGAATCGTTATCTGGCCTTTTTGTAGTAGAAACTTTTTTTGAACATCCAGAAATGTTTGATTATTATATTGCTTTTGATCCTTCTATTTGGTGGAATGACCATTACCAAGTTAAAATGGCTAAAGAACACCTATCAAATTTTCCTAAAACAGAAAAAGTATTTTGGTTTGCTGGTTCTGGCGCAGAAGATATTTCTATAAATACAAAAGCACTTTCAGCAATTTTGAAAACTGAAAATTTGTCTAATCTAAAATGGATGTATTTAGACCACCCAAAAGAAAATCATTCTACTATTTTTAGAGCATCAAAATTAGAAGCTTTAAAATGGACTTTAGGAACGAATTAAAATAATTGCAATAATAAAACCAAATAAAATCTATTGACAGCACTTGAAGCATTAAAAAAATATTGGAATCATAACGAATTTCGTCCGCTTCAAGCCGAAATAATACAATCGGTTTTAGACGGTAAAGATACTTTTGCTTTATTGCCAACAGGCGGCGGAAAATCGGTTTGTTTTCAAATACCCGTATTATTGCAACCCGGAATTTGTTTGGTACTATCTCCTTTAGTAGCTTTAATGAAAGACCAAGTTGCAAATTTGCAAAGTAAAAATATTAAAGCACTAGCGTTAACCGGAGGAATTTCTGTCACAGAAAGTATTCAGTTATTAGATAATTGCCAATTTGGAAATTATAAGTTTTTGTACCTGTCACCAGAACGATTACAAAACGATTGGTTTATAAATAAGTTAAAAACACTTCCTATAAATTTAATTGCAGTTGACGAAGCACATTGTGTTTCGCAATGGGGACATGATTTTAGACCGGCATATCTAAAAATTAAAAATTTAAAAGAGTATTTTCCAACTCTTCCAATAATTGCATTAACCGCATCGGCAACCAAAAAAGTGCAAGACGATATTGAGTTGCAATTGCAATTAACTAATTGTAACTTTTTTTCAAAATCATTTTCAAGAATCAACTTGTCTTACATGGTATTTCAAACCGAAGACAAAATGCATTATCTAAAACAAATCTTGACTAAAAATAGGCAACCAAGTATTGTTTATGTCAACAATCGCAAATCTTGTTTAGATGTTTCACGCCAATTGCAATCGTATCAATTTACCGCAACCTATTACCACGGCGGATTATCCGCAAAGGAAAAAGAAAAAAATATGGCGCTTTGGATGGAAGAAAAAGTCCAATTGATAGTGGCAACAAATGCCTTTGGTATGGGAATAGATAAACCAAATGTAAAAACGGTTATACATCTGCAAATACCCCAAAATTTAGAAAACTATTACCAAGAAGCTGGTCGTGCTGGTAGAAATGAAGACAAAGCTTTTGCTATTTTACTATTTAATTCTTCGGATATTTTACATGCTAAAGGACAATTTTTAGATTCGTTGCCAGATGTAAGCTTCTTAAAATTAGTTTTTAAGAAACTATGTTCCTTTTTAAGAATAGCCTATGGGGAAGGAATAAACGAAACATTTCCAATCAATTTTAATGATTTTAGTGTACATTATAACTTACCAACTTTAAAAACTTTTAATGCAATTCAGTTTTTAGATCGCCAAGGCGTTTTAACTTTATCACAAGAATTTTCAGAAAAAATCTATGTGCAGTTTATAATTCCTTCCAAGGAAGTTATTCGATATACTAGTTTAAATTTAAAAGACGAATCCGTGATACTTTCAATATTACGAAGTAATCCAGGAATTTATGATTCACAAACTATAATTAATATTCCGTTAATAGCAAGGAAATCAGAAACAACAGAAATTAAAGTTTTAGAAGTTTTAAAAAAATTAGAATCCAAAGAATGTATTTTAATGATTGCAAGAAATAACGATTCTACCATAACATTTAATGAAATTAGAGAAGATGATAAAACGGTTAATCGAGTTTCGAAATTTTTAGAAAAGCAAAACAACCTTAAAACAAATCAATTAGAAAGTGTAATTGCTTATATTAACAACCAAACCGAATGTAAAAATAAATCGCTCCTGTCCTATTTTGGCGAAATAATTACGGCCAATTGCGGAATTTGTTCTTATTGTGTGGCAAATAAGAAAAAAGAGTTTAACAATGAAGAAATAAAACTGGCTATATTAACTTGTCTAAAATTAGAAGATTTAGATGCAAAAGCCTTACAACTACAAACAAAATATCCGAAGGAAATTTTCTTAAAAGCATTACAAAATTTGCTACTTAATGAAAAAATTGAAATACAAAAGAACAATTTATATTGCATAAAAAATGAGTAAATTAAAAATAATATTTATGGGAACGCCCGATTTTGCAGTCGGAATTTTACAAAGTGTCCTACAAAACGAATACGAAGTGGTTGGAGTAATAACAGCAGCTGATAAACCCGCAGGTCGAGGTCAGAAAATAAAGTATTCTGCAGTTAAAAACTTTGCATTAGATAAAGGATTGCATTTATTGCAACCAACTAGTTTAAAAGATCCACTTTTTTTAGAAGAATTAGCCAATTTAAATGCCAATTTGCAAATTGTTGTAGCATTTAGAATGCTACCAGAAGTAGTATGGAAAATGCCTTCTTTAGGAACATTTAATTTGCATGCTTCTTTATTGCCAAATTATCGTGGTGCAGCACCAATTAATTGGGCAATAATAAATGGAGAGACTAAAACCGGAGTTACTACTTTTTTTATAGACGATAAAATAGATACTGGTGCAATGATTCTTAAAAAAGAAATTCCGATAAATGAGGAAGATACCATTGGAACGTTACACGATAAATTAATGCTTTTAGGAACCTTGGCAGTTAACGAAACTTTAAAATTAATTGAAACCGACCAAGTAAAACTGACCATGCAAACAGCCGAATTAGAAATTAAAACGGCTTATAAACTTAATAAAGAAAATTGTAAAATTGACTTTAAAAAAAGTGGAGAAGAAATACGTAATTTAATACGCGGATTAAATCCATATCCTGCAGCTTGGTGTTTTATTAAAAATGAAAGTGTGGAAACGACGGCCAAAATATTTGATGTTGCATTAGACCATACAGCACATAATTTAGAAATCGGAACAATAATAACTTCTAAAAAAGAACTAAAAATAGCGTTAGAGAATGGGTTTTTACAAGTTAAAAGCATACAATTGTCTGGGAAAAGACAACTAAAAACCGAAGAGTTACTGAACGGGATGCTTTTTTCTAAAGATTCAAAAGCATATTAGGCTTATAAAAACTAGCAATAATAGCACTTGAGCCATTTTTTTTTAACTTTTATCAACAAAAAACCGTAATTATTAACAAAATTCATAAAAATGCCCGCCAACTCTTGTGTACTAAATAAATTCTATTAAATTTGTTAAACCCAAAAAAGTTTAATTAACAACAAAAACTATTATTATGAACAAATCAGAATTAATCGATGCTATTGCTACTGACGCAGGAATTACAAAAGCAGCTGCAAAATTAGCTTTAGAATCATTTTTAGGAAACGTAAGTGCTACATTGAAAAAAGGTGGTAGAGTTTCATTAGTTGGTTTTGGATCTTGGTCAGTTTCTAACAGAGCTGCAAGAGATGGAAGAAATCCTCAAACAGGAAAAACTATCAAAATTGCTGCTAAAAATGTAGTTAAATTTAAAGCTGGTGCAGAATTAGAAGGTTCTGTAAACTAAATTTTATACTTCTTTGATATATAAAAACCACCAAATTAATTTTGGTGGTTTTTTTTTGAAATATTTGCGTATCAGAATTTAATTTGTAAATTTATGTAAAAATCTTTTAGTATGATTTCAGAAAAATTACAAAAAGGCCACCTTTTACTTGCCGAACCCTCTGTTATTGGAGACTTTTCTTTTAATCAATCTGTAGTCCTTTTGGCAGATCATCACTCAAAAGGTTCTGTAGGTTTTATCTTAAATAAACCTTTAGAAGTTACCTTAGATGAATTAGTACCCGAAATTAATTCTAATTTTCAAATTTATAATGGTGGTCCAGTAGAACAAGATAATTTATATTTTATTCATAATGTACCTAACTTAATTACAAATAGTATCGAAATAGCACATGGTATTTTTTGGGGTGGTAATTTTGAATTAACTAAACACCTCATAAATAATAAACAAATAAATAAAAATAACATTCGTTTTTTTCTTGGATATTCTGGTTGGGAACCAAATCAATTAGAAAACGAATTACAAACCAGCTCATGGATTATAGCGCCGAATTCATCTAAATCGGAATTACTAAAAATTGCTACCTCTAAATTTTGGAATCAAAAATTAAAAGAATTAGGTGGAGATTATCTAATTTGGTCTAATGCGCCGGTTAATCCTGTATTAAATTAAATAATGCTTTGTGCCTTTTGATTTAAAATTGCAACTAATTCATTTGCTACTTTATTTTCAAAATTCTTTTTTCTGTATAAACTAACAGATTGTATTCCGGTTATCGTATTAGTAACAAAAAGCTCGTCTGCTTTTTGAAGTTCAAACGGGGAAATTATTTCTTCTTTAATTTCTATATCCAATTCAGAACTTTTAATTTCGAGAATTTTTTTGCGAATAATTCCATTAAGACAACCTTCAGAAATTGGCGGTGTAATTAATTTTTGATCTTTTACTAAAAATAGATTTCCGTTAAGGAACTCGATAACATTTTTATCAGAATTTAATAAAATACAATTATCAAAATCATTTTCTTTTGCAAAAACACTACCCGTAACATGAATCATTTTACTAGTAGTTTTTAAAGTACTAAGGAGATTTTTAGCAACAAAAAAGTCCTTGTATAAATCGACTTCATAGTCTATAACCTCGTTTTGATAATTGCTAGCTTTTAACTCTGAAGTCTGAATTAAGTAAGATACGTTAAGATCTTTAGGCAAATATAAACCACCATCATTTCTAAAAACAGTGATACGAACTCGAGCTAAATTGTTAAGATTTTGAATGTCAACTAAATTTAAAATTTCATTCTCTAAAAACTCCAAAGTAAAATTTTTAGGGATTTTCATTCTCACAATTCGCATAGAAGCCATCAGTCTAAAATAATGATCTTCCCAAAATATAATTTTTCTGTTTACAACTTTTAGAGTTTCAAATATACCATCACCATATAAAAAACTACGATTATTGTTAGATAATAAAAATTCACTGTTGTTGATTTGTCCATTAAAATTTACCATAAAAAAAGCCCCTAAAAATTAGAGGCAAATATAAGTCATATTTAAATTTATACCGAACCAATCACATGTTTTAAATCAGAAATTTGATTTTCCCAAAGTTGTTTAGATTCCTCAATTTCATCTTCTACAGCAAAATCAACTACCATTAAAGAAACATCTTTAGTTATTTCATCTTCTAAAATTCGAAGTTCAAAAAAATAATCGGTGTCCTTTTTATCCTCATCTAACCATTTAAATTTTACCTTTTCATCTGATTTTTTTGAAACAAGTTTTGCATTTTCATCGGAATCATTCCATTGAAATACAAAAAACTCACCTCTTGAGTTAACATTATCTGCGAACCATTCCTGTAATCCAGAAGGTGTAGATATGTATTGATACAATAACTGCGGTGATGAATTAATAGGAAATTCTAACTCGTAACGTAATTTTAACGGCATAACAATAATTTTTTCGAAATATATAATATTATTTAAATATACACCTACTATTTTATTTTTTATTTTTTTTAATTTAAAACTTGGAAAAAAAGTAATTAATGGTATATTTGCACCCGCATTCAAGGAATGAATGGCGAGGTAGCTCAGTCGGTTAGAGCGCAGGATTCATAACCCTGAGGTCGAGAGTTCAAATCTCTCTCTCGCTACAGAATTTAAAGTTTTTATAATAAGCGGTTTAGGCTTTCTAAACCGCTTTTTTATGTCTACATTTTTAGGTGCTTTATACCAAACATACGATTTAGTATACGATTCAGTATACGGTTTTGATCAAAATTTCTATTATCTTGCGGCTAGAGAAACTAATTTTGCCAAGCTAAAAGTTATGTCTAAACCGAATTATTCTAGTCCAAAAATTTACACTGGCGGTGTAGACATAACAGTTTGGAATGAAATTTCGAAGGAAGTACAACTAGCTGCCCTTAAAAAAGATTGGTATATCTATTATAGTTTCCGCTGTCCTGTAAGTGGAACTTTGAAACGTCAAAATACATTTAAAGCTCAATCTAATTCCTATAAAACCAAAAGGGAACTTTATAAGTATTTAACCGTAATGTGTGATGCATTAGAGTTACTAATTAAAAATGGCGCGAATCCGTACACGGAAAATGATTTTGGATACTAAAACGAGGTTGACGAAAAAAAAACCAACACTTTGGAAAAGCCAAAAAAGTTATTCTGAAATAATGATAAAGTCAAATAAAAAACTAAATTTGATTATTACAATATTAACTTACCTTGTTGCATTAAGGCCTTGAATCCGCCTTTATAGCGACACTGCAAATAGAAACATTTGGTAATATACAGATAGATAAAAAATGATAAGAGCAGTATTCTTCGACATGAATGAAACGCTATTGAACCTAAGCCTACTTAAGCAGCAGTTTGATAAGCACTTTGATGATAAATATGTTCTGAAATATTGGTTTACAAACTTATTATATAGCTCCAGTATTATGGGAATTATGGACGAATACAAGAATTTCGGAGAATTAGCTGAAGTTGCTTTGGAGAATCTGTTTTTCGAGAACAATAAACCTTTAAGCGAGAAAATAAAGACTGAGATACTTGGGGAATTTAGAAAGTTGCCTGCTTACGAGGATGTTCCACCAGCACTTAGACTATTAAGGGAAAAAGAAATTCGTGTGATTGCCGTTTCAAATTCATCATTAGCAATGATAAAA
>JBLIJW010000067.1:0-13904 GCA_047636155.1 Flavobacterium sp.
AAATTAGCAAAGAACGAATCGGAAGAAGTGCAATTATATAAATCCATTCTTTCTGATGGTATTAAAGAAGAAATTCACGAAGCAAAAGAAAATTATTCTTTGGTACAAAAGCAAAATCAAACCTACAATTTAGCAAACGAGCAAGGACAAGAAAATTACCGAATCGTAAAAGACAAATACGACAACAGCCTATCGGATACCAACGATTTGTTAGAAGCAGATGTACAACAATTACAGTCTAAAATAAATTTAGCTTTATCAGAAGCAGATATTGCTTTAAAATACTACCAATTACAATTTGCACAAGGAAATTTACTAAACGCATTCAACCTATCTAAATAATTGCAACTATGGAAAAGAAAAAAACGAATACCAAATTCATTATTGTTTTCTCCACCCTAATCATTTTGGGCGGAACTTATGGTGGATACAAATATTTCCATTCGTTAGCCCATGAAACTACCGACGATGCACAAATTGAGAAAAGAATAAATCCGATTATTCCTCGCGTTGCTGGTTATGTTTCTGATGTTTATGTGGTCGATAATCAAAAAGTTAAAAAAGGCGATACATTATTTAAAATAGATAGTCGAGATTATGAAATAAAAGTACAAGAAGCAGAAGCTAACGTTGCTGCAGCAGAAGCAAATTTAGAAGTTTCAAAAGCAGATATTGGTACATCAGATGCTACAATTGGAGCCAGCGCGGCTTCAGTTGAATCTGCGTCAGGAAATATTGAAAGTGCAAAAATAAGACTAGATCGAGCATCTAAAGATTTTGTAAGATATAATAATCTTTACAAAAACAAATCCATAACAAAACAACAATTTGAACAAGCAGAAGCAGCAAAGTTAGAAGCAGAAAATCAAGTTAAGATTCTAAAAGACCAACAAAGAGCTGCAAGTTTTCAAAAATCTGCGGCTTCATCAAGAAAATCGGTTTCTACTAAACAAGTAAATGTTGCAGAAGCAAGAGTCAACCAAGCACAAGCAATGCTAAATTCCGCAAAAATAAATCTTAATTACACCTATGTATTGGCAACAAATGATGGACAAGTTTCTAAAATTAACTTGCAACCAGGCCAATTTGTACAACCAGGTCAATCGTTGTTTTACTTAATTAACAATTCAGAAACCTGGGTAATTGCAAACTTTAAAGAAACGCAATTAAATAATATGCAAATTGGTCAAGAAGTAGAAATTCATGTCGATGCTTTTCCCGACAAGCCATTTATGGGTAAAATAGCTTCTTTTTCTCCAGCAACAGGTTCTAAATTTTCAATATTACCTCCAGACAATGCAACAGGAAATTTCGTAAAAACTATTCAGCGTTTACCCGTTAAAATTACTTTTGATTCAATTAAAGACAGTGAAAAATTAGATGAATTACGCGCTGGAATGAATGTAGATGTAGACGTTCATTTAAAGTAATAGTTTAAATATTTATTTTAAAAATTTTAAACTTAATTCCGAAATTTATCGATGCAAAATAAACAAGACGATCTTGTAGAATATGGCTTTCGCCGGATAATTATAACTGTTACCGCAGTATTGTGCGCGTTACTAGAAATTGTAGATACTACAATTGTTAATGTTGCTTTAACCAATATGCGCGGTAGTTTAGGTGCAACTTTAACAGATGTTGCTTGGGTAATAACTGCCTATGCTATCGCCAATGTAATCGTAATTCCGATGACTAGCTGGCTTTCCCAACAATTTGGAAGACGAAATTATTTTGCGGTTTCGATTGTTATTTTTACTATAGCGTCTTTTTTATGTGGTAATGCCACCAATATCTGGGAATTAGTTGCTTTCCGATTTATTCAAGGTCTTGGAGGTGGCGCACTTTTGGTAACTGCGCAAACCATTATAACCGAAAGTTATCCGTTAGCAAAACGTGGAATGGCGCAAGCAATTTATGGCATGGGAGTTATTGTTGGTCCAACTCTTGGTCCGCCATTAGGTGGATATATTGTCGATCATTTTTCTTGGCCTTATATTTTTTATATTAATATTCCAATCGGAATTGTAGCAACCATTTTAACCTTAACCTATGTTCGAAGTCCCAAATACGGCGAAAAATTAAAAGCAAACCAAGTCGATTGGTTAGGAATTATATTTCTTTCTGCCTTTATTGGATCTTTACAATTTGTACTAGAGCACGGACAACAAGACGATTGGTTCAATAATAAATTAATTGTTCTTTTAAGTATAGTTAGTGTTTTCGGATTTCTAGCATTTATTTGGCGAGAAATGACCTACAAACATCCTATTGTTAATTTAGGAGTTTTAAAAGATGGAAACTTACGAATAGGTATTGTATTGTGTTTTATTCTTGGTTTTGGATTATATGGTTCTACCTTAATAATTCCTATTTACACCCAGTCAATCTTAGGTTGGACAGCTACAGATGCCGGATTGCTGCTAATTCCTGGTTCGATAACTACCGCATTCATGATGCCAATCGTAGGAAATTTAATCCAGAAAGGTGTTCCCCAAAGTTATATGGTTGGTGTAGGATTTGTAGTATTTTTCATATTTACCTTTATGATGTATAATCGAATGACGCCAGATACAGGAACAGATCATTTATATTGGCCATTAATTTGGCGTGGCATAGGATTGGGATTATTATTCGTACCTATTACTACGTTATCCTTATCTACTTTAAGCGGAAAAAGTATTGGAGAAGGTGCTGCATTTACTGGAATGATGCGTCAATTAGGTGGATCTTTTGGTATCGCAATTATAACCACTTTCATTACAAGATTTAGTCAAAAACATAGAGTAGATTTAGTTTCTAACTTAGATGGAAGTAAGTTTGAAGTACAACAAAGAATTTACCAAATGCAACAAAGTTTTATTAGCAAAGGTTTTACTCCTAATGAAGCTTTAGCAAAGGCAAACCAAGCATTGGAATATTCTGTCCTAAAGCAAAGTACTGTTCTAGCCTACATGGACATTTTTTTATATTTAGGAATATTATTTTTATGTTGCATTCCTATTGTATTTTTAGTGAAAAGAGGAAAAAATAAAATGAACCCGGCCGATGCTATGCATTAAAAATTCGTATTAGTTTGAAAATGTATTTATTAACAATTTAATATTCTATTTGTTTTTTGCTTACTTTTGAATATATTATAAAAACTAACGAACTAAATTCAAACTTATGGGAATTTTTAGTAATAAAGATAAAAAAGTAGTCCAATCTTTGAAAAAAAAATGTGAAGAGATTGGAAACGAAATTACCACAGAAATTGAATCTTTATTTCAAGATTTAAGCGAAGAGTACCAAAAAAATGACCTTATTGAAGAAGATTTCCATGTCTTACTTTCTACTATAAAAAGTAAATTAACAACTCAAGAAAATGAGAAATTACAACAATTCTCTCAGCGATTATCTAAAATTAAAAATTGTGCAAAAAAAGGAGTAGAAACCGTTAGAAAAATTTCTCGAGATCAAAAAAAAGCCACAAGAGAAACAATACGCGAGCATTCAGAATATTTATACGTTTAGCATAATTGCTACTTAAACTTTATTCTTTTATTTCCTAAAAAGAAAATTTAAAAACACGTACTATCTTGTAAAAACTAGATTTGTATTTGTACTTAAATTGGTATCCAAGAGATACCCATCATAATTAAAGCCTTTTAAGTCGGCAATAGTTTTACAATTCGTATCCAAAATATAACGAACCATCAATCCTCTTGCTTTTTTCGCAAAAAAACTAATTATTTTTAATTTACCATTTTTAAAATCTTTAAATTCTGGAGTTATTAATTTTGCCTTTAATTTTTTAGAATCTAAAGCGCCAAAATACTCTTTACTTGCTAAATTAATTAGTAAATCCTCTTCTTTCATCTCGGCATTTAAGCTTTCTGTTAGCTGTTTTTTCCAAAAAGAATGAAGATTTTTAGAAGTACCTATTTTTAATTGCGTACCCATTTCCAATCTATAAGGCTGCATTAAATCCAAAGGTTTTAAAATACCATACAAACCAGATAAAATTCGAAGTTTTTGTTGCGCTACTTCTATTTGTGCTGCATTTAAGGTGCAGGCATCTAAACCAGAATATACATCTCCGTTAAAAGCAAAAAGCGCTTGTCTGGCATTAGAAACATTCATTTCAGAAAGATTTCTTTCCTTATTTCTATTTAAATTTAAATCTGCTAACTTTTCTGAGATACTCATTAAATCAATTAATGCCGATTTAGTTTGCTTTTTAAGTACTTTTTCTACCTTTAAAGTATAATCCAAAAAAGAAAAATTAGAAAATTTATCCGTTGGAACTTGGGTTTTAAAATCTAGAGATTTAGCAGGCGAAATAAGAATTTTCATAATACAATTTTGTAAAAATCAAATTTACAAATATCTAAATAAAAAGAGATTAGAACAAAAACTAAATTTTCAATGCAGTAATAAATTTAAACTATTAATGACAAATAATGCCTTTTTGTCAATATTTAATAGTAAATTACTAAATATTAATGACATAATGTCATTAATTAACATTTGGATTGTAATTTGAGCAAAAAAAGAGACTATTAAAAAGATAGAACCTCAAAAAAAATCATAAAATGAATACAAATAACTTAACTATAAAAACGCAAGATGCAATTCAGTTATCCCAACAACTTGCGCACAATAACGGTAATCAACAAATAGAAGTAGAACATATTACAAAAGCTATTTTAGAAGTAGATCAAAACGTAACTCCTTTTGTTCTAAAAAAATTAGATATCAATTTTGAACTATTTAAAAAAATAATTGATAGTACTATTTCTAATTTTCCCAAGGTTACTGGTGGAGAAATCATGTTTTCGCGCGATGCTAACTCTATGCTTTTGGAAGCTAATAGTATTGCCAAAAAAAATAATGACGAGTTTGTTTCTATAGAACATTTGTTACAAGCCATTTTTAAATCGAAAAGTAAAGTTGCTCAAGTTTTAAAAGACCAAGGAGTTACTTTAAAAAATATGGAAAAAGTAATTTCTGAAATTAGAAATGGAGAGAAAATTACTTCTGCATCATCAGAAGAGACATTCAATGCATTAAATAAATATGCTAAAAATTTAAACGAACTAGCACGATTAGGAAAATTAGATCCTGTTATTGGTCGCGATGAAGAAATTCGTCGGGTTTTACAAATACTAACAAGACGAACTAAAAACAATCCGATGCTAGTTGGCGAACCAGGTGTTGGTAAAACTGCAATAGCAGAAGGTTTAGCACATCGAATTGTAGATGGCGATATTCCAGAAAATTTAAAAAATAAAGTTGTTTTTTCTTTAGATATGGGAGCATTAATTGCTGGTGCAAAATACAAGGGCGAGTTCGAAGAACGATTAAAAGCAGTCATTAAAGAAGTAACTTCGGCAGATGGTGATATTGTTTTATTTATAGATGAAATTCACACTTTAGTTGGTGCTGGTGGTGGCGATGGCGCAATGGATGCCGCCAATATTTTAAAACCTGCATTAGCAAGAGGCGAATTACGAGCAATTGGAGCTACAACTTTAGATGAGTACCAAAAATATTTTGAAAAAGATAAAGCGTTAGAAAGACGTTTTCAAAAGGTTGTTATTGACGAACCCGATACAGAAAGTGCTATTTCCATACTGCGTGGAATTAAAGAGAAATACGAAACCCACCATCAAGTAAGAATAAAAGATGATGCCATTATTGCTGCCGTAGATTTGTCTCAACGCTACATCACCAATAGGTTTTTGCCCGATAAAGCTATTGATTTAATGGATGAAGCTGCTTCCAAACTTCGGATGGAAATTAATTCTAAACCAGAGGAATTAGATACATTAGATCGAAAAATTATGCAGTTAGAAATCGAAATCGAAGCCATAAAAAGAGAAGACGATCCAAATAAACTCAAAATTTTAGGATTAGATTTAGCTAACTTTAAAGAAGAACGAGACGAATTATTTACCAAATGGAAATCTGAAAAAGATATTGTGGATACAATTCAAAATACAAAAAAACAAATTGAAGATTATAAAACAGAAGCAGAACGCGCAGAACGAGAAGGTGATTACGGAAAAGTAGCAGAAATTAGATATGGTAAAATTAAAGATCTTCAGGTAATATTGGATAATACTCAAGTCGTATTAAATGAAAAAAATAACGGAAACTCTTTAATAAAAGAAGAAGTTACAAGAGAAGATATTGCAGAAGTTGTAGCAAAATGGACCGGAATTCCGATTACTAAAATGCTTCAAACAGATAGAGAAAAATTACTTAATTTAGAAGCACAGTTACACCAAAGAGTAATTGGTCAAAATGAAGCTATTGAAGCAGTTAGTGATGCGGTAAGACGAAGTCGAGCTGGTTTGCAAGATGTTAAAAAACCAATTGGAAGTTTTCTGTTTTTAGGAACAACTGGTGTAGGAAAAACAGAACTGGCAAAAGCCTTAGCAGAAAATTTGTTTGATGATGAAAATGCAATGACAAGAATAGATATGAGCGAATACCAAGAAAGCCATAGCGTTAGCAGATTAATTGGAGCACCACCAGGATATGTTGGTTATGAAGAAGGCGGACAATTAACAGAAGCCGTAAGACGAAAACCATATTCTGTTATTTTATTGGATGAAATTGAAAAAGCACATCCAGATACCTTTAATATCTTATTACAAGTTTTAGATGAAGGTAGATTAACCGATAATAAAGGTCGAATTGCTGATTTTAAAAATTCAATTATAATCATGACTTCCAATATGGGAAGTACAATTATTCAAGAGAAATTTGAAAATTTGAAATCTAATTCAAATGGTTCTATTGAATCTGCAACAGAAGCGGCAAAAGTAGAAGTTTTAGGATTATTAAAACAATTGGTTCGTCCAGAATTTTTAAACCGAATTGATGAAATCGTTATGTTTACCCCTTTAAGTAATGAAAATATTACTCAAATTGTTGGTTTGCAGTTAAAAGAAGTTCAAAAAATGTTGGCAAAACAAGGCATTACTATGGATGCAACTCCAGAAGCCATTCATTATTTATCAGAAAAAGGATACGATATGCAATTTGGTGCGAGACCGGTTAAAAGAGTCATTCAAAGAGAAGTTTTAAACCAACTTTCAAAAGAAATTTTAGCAAATAAGATAACACTTGATAGCATTATTTTATTAGATAGTTTTGATGGTAAGCTGGTATTTAGAAACCAATAAAAGTAAAGTATAAAAGCTGTTTCCAATGAAACAGCTTTCTTATTTTATTAAAACGCAAAAAAATCTTCTTTAACACTAATTGTTAAAAGAAGACTTTTTAATAACTTAACCTAACTGTCTTTAATTTAAACCAAAGCACGATCCATACTCGTTACTTTTTTTAATAATGTTTTATATAAAACTCTGTTTGGAGTAATTCCTGAGTTAATAAATTGCTTTTTTGTAGAAACATTAGTTGCATTAGTAGCCTCCGAATGATTTTGATTTTGATTAGAACCCATAAACCAATTCATGAAATCCATATCATTATCAAATGCTATTGTTTGCTCTTTAGAGAATGTAACAACTTCTTCAGTAATTGAAATTTCCATTTGAGCAGTTTGTCCAAAAACACCAGCACTGCTTAACAACAACAATCCAATTACGATAAGTAATCTTTTATTTGAAGCTAAAAAGCTAGTTAATTTAAAGTTTTGAACTGTTGTACTCATTTTTTGTTTCTTATTTCTTTTACAAATTTACTGCGACAACCTAGTTCTGCGAAATAATTTCGATGAACAACAGCAAAACTCGATTAAAACCAATAGACGTGTATTTAAACCTAATTATTTGCACTTTAACTGAACCATAAATCTATAAAATGAACAGAACAATACCATTTGCCTTGGCATCTAGAATAAAAACACACCTTTACTTTACTTAATTTCTTGTACTATGAAAAATATTATTTTAAAATATGGATTCATTGCAGGATGTATCATTTCGGCATTTATGTTTGCTTCCGCTTACCTACTATATTTTCACTCAAATTTATTTGAACCCAATATGATAGTTGGTTTTGGAGGCATGTTTTTGGGTTTTATTTTTGTTTTTATCGGAATCAAAAACTATCGAAATAAAATAAATGATGGTTTATTGAGTTTCTGTAAAGCATTTCAAGTTGGATTTCTTATGGCATTTCTCGCCTCCTGTTTTTATGTTCTTACTTGGTTAATTGTTTATTATACTTTAATGCCAGACTTTATTTAAAAATATGCCGAGTATACTTTAGCAAATACACAAACCGCGGAATTAGCTTCTCAAAAAATAGAAATGAATAATTATATAGAATGGTATAAAAATCCGATTTGGATTATTTTGCTAACTTTTATGGAAGTACTACCTTTCGGGATGTTAATAGCATTTTTTAGTTCGCTTATTTTAATGAAAAAAAAGACATAAAAAAGGGCTTGCAAAATTGCAAACCCTTTTATTTTTTAAAGATTGTTTTTTAAAACTACATTTTTATTCTAAATCTTAATTTATAGATTTAAAAACACGATTTTAGTAGTTAGACTTTTTAACTTAATCTTTGGTAAATGTGAATTTTTGACCACTTACTTCTAAAGTGAATTCTTTTTTATCTTTTCCGAACTGAATTACTAAACCTGCTTGATCAAAAGTAAATTTACCATTTCCTGCATCTTCTAAATCAATACTTTGTTGTCCTGTAGCGTTTAAAGTCAAAGCATCATCTTCTGAAGTAAATTCTACTTTAATCGGAATTTGTTTGCTAGAAAATTTTCCAACATATTCCTTATAGCTTGGAGAAACTACAACACCATTTTTAGCCAAAGTCCACACATTATTCTCGCTATTATAATCTGGCAAAACATTTTCTGGATCTAAAGTAATTGACTCTAATTCTTCGTTTGTATCTAATGTGAAAGACCATTCTTTATTGCGTTCCCAAATTTCAACCGGAAGTTTCTTAATACTAATAATACCACTTTTAGTTTTCACTTGCATAGTTACCGGCATTGGCATTTTATCTAAGTTTTCAATAGTAACTATTGCTCCGTTTTTAGCATCATTTTTTATATATTTAACCGAGTTTATACTCTGATCTAAACGCCAATTGTTCACAAACCAACTTCTCCAAAACCAACCTAAATCTTCTCCAGCAACGTTTTCTATAGTTCTAAAAAAGTCGTCTGGCATTGGGTGTTTGTATGCCCAACGATCAACATAAGTTTTAAGAGCCAAATCAAAACGTTCTGCTCCTAAAATTTCGTTACGCAACATATCCAATCCAGAACCTGGTTTGAAATAAGCTAAAATTCCTAAATTAGCTTCTTTTAAATTATCTGGTGCAGCAAAAATTGGTTCCATTTCTGGATTTGTCAGCATTTCTGCAGATTGGTGCATGTTTGGTTTTGGTTGTTTGTATTCGCCGTTATTAAAATCGTACGAGCTTAAACCGTTAATAAATGTATTAAATCCTTCATCCATCCATGCAAATAATCGTTCGTTTGAACCAACAATCATAGGAAACCAGATATGTCCGAATTCGTGATCTGTAACTCCCCAAAGACTTTCTCCACGAGATTCATATCCACAAAAAACTATTCCAGGATATTCCATTCCGCCTTCATTACCTGCTACATTAGTTGCTGCAGGATAAGGATATTCAAACCATCTTTTAGAATAATTTTCGATTGAGGATTTAGTATATTCTGTAGATCGTTCCCAACCATTATTACCATTACTTTCTGTTGGATAAGCAGAAATTGCTAGTGATTTTTTTCCGCTAGGCAAATTAATACGAGCTGCATCTAAAATAAACGCTGCAGAAGAAGCCCAAGAAGCATCGCGTGCATTTTTTATTTTAAATTTCCAAGTAAGATTACTCTTTCCTGTTGGTCTACTAGTTGCGCTTGTAACTTCTGCTTCTGAACGAATCATTACTGTTTTGTCGCTTTTTTTAGCTTCATCCCAACGCTTTAATTGTTCTGCAGTATAAACTTCTGTCGGATTTTGTAATTCTCCAGAACAAACTACGATATGACTTGCTGGAGAAGTTATGGCAATATCAAAATCACCATATTCTAAATAAAATTCTCCTGCGCCAAGGTATGGATTGGTATTCCAACCGCGAACATCATCATAAACACACATTCTTGGATACCATTGCGCAATAGTAAATACTTTTCCGTTTTTAGTATCTAAAACACCCGTTCTGTCTGAACCGTATACCGGAGAAACATAGGCGAATTCGATTTTTACTTTAATTGTCGCTCCATTTGCTGCTAATCCAGAAGGTAAATTTAATTTTAATCGGGTATCAATAACAGAATATTTTGCTTCTTGTTCTGTAGTTTTTCCTGCAACAATTGAAACGATTTTTATGGATTTGAATTTAAAACCACCGTCAAAATCTTGACCTTTTGCTCCATTTCTACTTCCTTTAACCGGAATTATTGCATTTCCTCTAGAATCTTTTTTAAATAAATTCTGATCAAGGTGCATCCATAAAAAATCTAATTTGTCTGGACTGTTATTGGTGTAAGTCAATAATTCTGAACCAATAATTTCGTTTGTAACTTCATTCAATGAAGCTGTTAAAGAATAATCGGCACGATTTTGCCAATATTTATAACCTGGTTTTCCGCTTGCAGAACGAGTTTCTGTTCCGTTTTTAGAATAAAAGTTATTAGCAAATGCGTCATTGTAATTGTATTTGCTACTAGGTTTTTCTGTTTGTGCAAAAGAAACAGAGGTTGAAGTACATACCACGCTAACGACTAGCAATACATTTAATAAAAAGTGTTTCATAAAAAGTAATTTTAAATAGCAAATTAAACCAAAAAAGTCAAGTTCTGCTAAAATTGGATATAACTTTAGACGATGTATTCTAATTAATGTTACATTATGTTTAAAAAATAATTAACCCAATTACAAATAGTTAAATTTCTTTTTTATTTACAGAAAATACAAATACATTTACTTCACCAATCTTATTTAAAAAAATGTATAGCATAGAAAACGAAATATTCAAAGCTAGTTTTACTGCTAAAGGTGCAGAGTTAATTGCATTAGAAAATAAACATAATAATAAAAATTATATCTGGAACGGAAATCCCAATTTTTGGGGTAAGCACTCTCCTATTTTATTTCCGATTGTTGGAACTTTAAAAAACGACACCTATTATTATAAGGAGAAAAAATATAATTTATCCAGACACGGTTTTGCAAGAGATTGTGTTTTTTCTGTCAAAGATTCTTCTAAAACTTACATAAAATTTGAATTAGATGCCTCGGAAGAAACTAAATTGCAATATCCTTTTGATTTTAAACTTTCGGTTATTTATCAATTGTTTACCAATAAATTAGAAATTCAATATGTAGTTGAGAATTTAGGAGAAAGTGACTTACCATTTGCCCTTGGCGCGCATCCAGCATTTAGTTTGCCAAATGATTTTGAAGAGTACCAACTTTTATTTGAAGAAGATTCAAGTTTGAATTATTCTCCTTTAGAAGAAAATTTATTATCAGACACATCGTATTCTTTGCCATTAAAAGAAAACAAATTAGATTTAAATTATAAACTCTTTGAAAAAGATGCTTTGGTAATTAAAGAATTAAATTCTAGTTCGGTTATCCTTCTTGAAAATCAAAATCCTTATTTAAAAGTCGAATGGAAAAATTTTAAGAATTTGGGAATTTGGACAAAAAGAAATGCACCCTTTTTGTGCATTGAACCTTGGATAGGTTATTCTGATAGTATAAATGCTAACCAACAAATTTTGGATAAAGATGCAATTACTTTACTTTCACCCGAAGATAATTTTCAGGCTTTTATGATAATTTCTATTTTTTAATACTATGTTAGAAATAAATTTTACACCTTTTCCTGTTTTACAAACCGAACGTTTGATTCTCAGAAATTTAAAAGAATGCGATTTACAAGGTCTTTTTGAGTTAAGATCTAATCCAGAAAACATGAAGTATATTCCTAGAAATTTGCATCAAAATTTAGAGGATACCAAAGCTCAAATGGAAATGATACTTTCTAAAATTGAATTAAACGAAGGTATAAATTGGGTAGTTAGAACCAAAGACTCTGATGAATTTATGGGAATTTTAGGACTTTATAAAATAGAACCAGAAAATTATAGAGCAGAAATTGGTTACATGATTTTGCCTCAATTTTGCAATCAGGGTTATGTTACCGAAGCTTTAAAAAGTATTTTAGATTTCGGATTTAATAAACTTCTATTGCATTCTATTGAAGCGATAATCGATCCTTTGAATACAGCATCTGAAAAGGTATTGCAAAAATTATACTTTAAAAAAGAAGCACATATTCTTGAAAACTTGTATTTTGATAATAAATTTTGGGATACTGTGATCTATTCTCTACTTAAAAAAAATTATATTACATCTTCCTAGTAAAGCATACAAACTATGAATGAATTTTCAAAACAATGCCTAGAATTACGTGACATTCTTGCATTTGATGAATATACTATTTTGATAAAACGTATTATCGATTTAACGTTAGATACGCAAAATTTAGAATTTTACCATAAAACCAATAAATTACTTATTTGGCTTGATGCAAACCAAACCGATAACGAATCTAAAAGGATACAATTTGGCGCTTTATTAGAAGAACTTATTTCCTATTTAGAAAGCAAACCTATTGCAGAACAAAAAATTTAATTCAAACCAATAAATTGGTTAAACAATACAAACATGCAAGTTTCGGACTTGGACCAATAGATTTAAACTTACACCAAGGTCAAATTTTGGGTTTGGTTGGAGAAAACGGTAACGGAAAAACAACACTTTTGCGATTGCTTTGCGGAGAATTGCATCCATCTTCAGGGCAAATAGATTATAATTTTGCTTCCACCGATATGTTTGATTTGAGAACCAACTTAGTTTATATTCCGCAGCGAACAGATACTTGGTACGGTTCAATGTTTGAAAATTTGCAATTCACGGCTTCAAGTTATGGTTATTCTGCCGATGAAAATGAAGTATTAGTTGAATTAATAATCGCAAGATTGGGATTACGAAAATTCAGAAAATACAAATGGCGCGACTTATCATCTGGTTATAAAATGCGTTTTGAACTAGCGAGAATGCTTTTAAGAAAACCAAAAATATTATTAATTGACGAACCGTTGGCCAATTTAGATATTTTGGCGCAGCAAACTATTTTAGAAGATTTTAAAGCAATTGCAAAATCTTTGTTTAGACCAATCGGAATTATTTTGAGTTCGCAACAATTATATGAAGTCGAAAAAACATCTGATCAAGTTATTTTTTTAAAGCAAGGAAAGCAGAAAAACTTGTATGACACCATAGAATCGTCAAGTGAAAATGAAGAATTACAAATTGCTTCTTTGGTTTTAGAGTTTGAATGTACTGCATCACAAGGCGAGTTAACACAATTATTTCAAGAATTAGGTTTGGTTAGTTTGCAATTTAATGGAGGAACTTTTATTGCCACTTTCCCAGGAAAAGTTACTATTTATCAATTTTTACAAATTAGTATTTCCAATCAATTACAAGTTCTTTATTTCAGGAATATTTCTAACTCAACCAGACGATTTTTTGTTTCTTAATTCAATTCACTATGATCAAAAATATTCAAAATACTTTACTAATTAAGCAGCCGTTACTTTGGAATACTAAAATTATTTCTATCACCATTTTTGCTCTAGCAATTCATATAATATTTTTTGTTATTGGATTTGCGCAAGGTGGAGTTGATTTTACAGAAACTAACTCTAATTACAGTAGTTCTATTTTTAATGATTCGATAATTGTGTTTTTTAGCGTGTTGGTTTCTATTTTGCTTTTCATATTTTGGCTAGTTAATTTTTTCAAAAACAACGCATTGAAATCTTTTTATCCTAAAAATAATTTATCGTTATTTAAGGAATGAATTTTTCA
>JBLIJW010000068.1:0-13764 GCA_047636155.1 Flavobacterium sp.
TTGCACTTCTTGCTCGGCTATTTATTTTAATTTCTTCGTCATTGGGAACGATTAACTTTCCTATTAACTTAAATGGAACAGAGAAATTACCGAAAAAATCACGTTCTGGTTCGCCTTCAAACATGCCATTTTTCATAAAGCGTTTTACTAATCTGTCTTCTAATGAATGATAAGAAATAACACTAAGTCTTCCGTTGGGCTTTAAAATTTCTAAAGATTGTTCTAAAAATTCTTTCAGAACATCCATTTCTTGGTTAACCTCAATTCGGATAGCTTGGTATATTTGCGCTAAAATTTTATTTTTAAATTGATCTGGCAAAAAACGCTGTAAAATAATTTTTAATTCCTCTGTAGTATCGATAGTTTTTTCTTCCCGAGCTTCGACAATTACTCTTGAAATGGCAGGAGCATTTTTTAATTCTCCATAATCTAAAAAGACTCTTTTTAAATTTGCCTCATCGTATTGGTTAATTATTTTATGCGCATTCAAATCATTCCTCTTGCTCATTCTCATGTCTAACTGTGCGTCAAAACGAGTAGAAAAACCACGTTCGGGAACATCAAATTGATGAGATGAAACGCCTAAATCGGCCAAAACTCCGTCTACTTCTTTAATTCCGTGAAAACGTAAGAATCTTTTAATAAATCTAAAGTTTTCTTTTATTAACATAAATCTATCGTCTGCCAAGGTATTTTGCCAAGCATCTTCGTCTTGATCAAATCCGAATAATTTTCCGTTAGGACCAAGATGTTTTAAAATTTCTTTTGAATGTCCGCCACCGCCAAATGTTACATCTACATAAACACCATCTGGTTTTATATTTAGTCCGTTTACTGTTTCTAATAATAATACTGGATTATGATATTCCATTGCCTTCTTCATTTACATTTCCCATTACTTCTTCTGCCAATTCTGCAAAATCAACGATAGAATCGTCAATTGCTCTTTCATATAACTCTTTATCCCAAATTTCAATGATGCTAACGGCAGAAGATAAAACCACATCTTTACTGATTTGTGCAAAAATGGTTAAGTCTTTAGGCAACAACAACCTACCTAAAGAATCTATTTCTACTACTTTAACTCCAGCCGTGTAACGTCTTATAAAGTCGTTGTTTCTCTTTACAAATCGATTTAAACCGTTTATTTTTGCCATCATTTTTTCCCATTCTTTCATAGGATATAACTCCAAACAATTCTGAAAAACAGAACGCTTCAAAACAAAACCATCTTCCAAACCTTGGGCAAGCTGCTTTTTAAAAGGCGCAGGAATAAGCATCCTTCCTTTGGCATCTACTTTACATTCGTATGTTCCGATTAGTGTATTCAATTTGGTTTTTATTATATGGAAACAAAAATATAAAATATTTTACCACAAATTACCACAAATTCCCACTTTGTTAATAAGTTTTACCACTTTAACATTTAAAGACATTTAAATAACGAAAAAGGTATAACTACTAAATATGAGCTATTTAAGTTTAAAATATACCGCTTTTACAATACCTAAATTCCTTAGTTAAATCAAATCAAATCTTCAACAAAATGCTGAAGCAGTGCAAATGAAAAATACCAATTGCACAACGATTTATCTGTTTAAAAAACTATATTTGTAACTTTAGAAAACAGGCCAAAAGAGATGGAAATTAATTACAAGAAAGAGGGAAAATACAATTACATCGAAATTGGTGAAGGAACGCCAATAGTTATTTTGCATGGTTTGATGGGTGGTTTGAGTAATTTTGAAGGTGTTGCTAATTATTTCCCCAATAAGGGATATAAAGTCGTAATTCCAGAATTACCGATCTACACACAAAGCTTACTAAAAACAAATGTTAAAGCATTTTCGCGATATGTAAAAGATTTTATTACTTACAAAGGTTTTGAGCGCGTTATTTTATTAGGTAATTCGCTTGGTGGACATATTGCATTATACCATACCAAAATGTATCCTGAAAAAATGCTAGGATTGGTAATCACTGGTAGTTCTGGTTTGTACGAAAGTGCAATGGGCGACAGTTACCCAAGACGTGGTGATTATGATTACATTCAGAAAAAAGCAGAAGCCGTTTTTTATGATCCAAAAATAGCTACAAAAGAAATTGTAGACGAGGTTTATGCGATGGCAAACGATCGAATTAAATTGATAAAAACGCTTACTATTGCCAAAAGTGCCATTAGACATAATATGGCCAAAGATTTGCCAAAAATGCATGTTCCTACTTGCATTATTTGGGGTAAAAACGACCAAGTTACTCCACCAGAAGTTGCAGACGAATTTCATAAATTACTTCCTAATTCGCATTTGTATTGGATTGATAAATGCGGACATGCTGCAATGATGGAACATCCTCAAGAATTTAATTCTATTTTAGAAAATTGGCTTAAAGAAGTCCATTTATAGAAATAACTTTGATTATTAGATGTTTAGGCATCTATCTTTTTATACTCGAAAAAAAAAATACAATGAAAATTACAAGCGCCGAATTTATAATTAGCAATTCTGATGTTACGAAATGTCCAACAGAAAGACTTCCTGAATATGCTTTTATCGGAAGATCGAATGTAGGTAAATCGTCGCTGATAAACATGCTTACCAATCATAAAAATTTAGCAAAAACTTCTGGAAAACCAGGCAAAACCCAACTTATTAATCACTTTAAAATAAATCTGAATTGGTTTTTAGTTGATTTACCGGGTTATGGTTATGCGAGAGTTTCTAAGAAAACAAAAGAAGTTTTTCAAGAATTTATTACTGATTATTTTGAAAGCAGAGAACAATTAGTATGTGCATTTGTTTTAATTGATATTCGATTAGAAGCACAAAAAATTGACTTAGAATTTATTACCTATTTAGGAGAAACTGAAATTCCGTTTTGCATAGTATTTACGAAAGCAGACAAAATAAGTAGGTCTAAAATTGATTCGCATGTTGCTGCATATAAAAAACAATTGCATGCAAATAATTGGGAAGAAATGCCGCCTTATTTTGTTACCTCATCTTCTGAAGGGACAGGAAAAGAAGCACTTTTGAATTATATAAGTGAAATAAATACCGAAGTTTTTAAAGATTTAAATGAGTTTTAATTTATGAAAAGAATTTTATTGTTTTTATTTATTTGTTTGATACAATCCAACACATTTTCGCAAGAAAAAGAAGTAGCTAGCGTTGAAAAGTCAATCTTTGGAATTCAAACCGGATTACTTGGTTTATGGGTTCATAACGAAGCCCGATTATCAAACCAATTTGTGTTGCGAAGCGAAATCGGCTTGGATGCAGGTTTTAGAGCAAATTCAAATAATATACTGGTTGGATTAATCCCAACTTTAAAATTAGAACCAAGATGGTATTACAATTTAGACAAACGTTTGGCAAAAGGCAAAAATATATCAAAAAATAGCGGCAACTCTTTAAGTTTAAATGTAGTTTACAATCCAGATTTATTCGTAATTTCTAACGAGAAAAATAGTAACGTTTTTAGTACTATTGCTTTTATTCCAAAATGGGGAATTAAAAGAACGTATAGCAAACATTTTACTTTTGAAACCGGCATCGGCGTCGGATATGGTTTTTACAGTCAAAAATACACAAAAGAATCTGGTGATGTAGCACTTGATTTGCATTTGAGATTTGGCTATACCTTTTAGAATTTTAAAAAATCTCTTTAGCAATAGCTTTTATATTCTCTGCTTTTCCCATGCTATAATAATGCAAACAAGGAATTCCGGCAGCTACTAATTCTTTACTTTGAGCAATACACCATTCAACCCCAATTTGTTTTACAGCATCGTTATCTTTGGCTTTTACGACTGCCATTATTAAATCATCTGGTAATTCTAAGCTAAATCTGTGCGGAATTAAATTGAGCTGTTTCTTTGTTGCAATTGGTTTTAATCCCGGAATTATTGGAACTGTAATTCCGGCTGCCCGACATTTGGTAACATAATCAAAGAACTTTTTGTTGTCAAAAAACATTTGAGTAACAATGTAATCGGCGCCATTTTTTATTTTCAACTTTGTAAAATGAATATCGCTGTCTAAGCTTGGCGCTTCCATATGCTTTTCAGGATAACCTGTAACGCCTATACAAAAATTAGTACATGCCGAATTTTGTAAATCTTCGTCAAGATAAATTCCGTTATTAAGATTATTTACTTGGAAAACTAAGTCACTAGCATACTCATTTCCTTCTTTTTCAGGTTTGAAATAGGTTTCGTTTTTAAGTGCATCGCCACGCATCGCCACTACATTATTGATTCCCAAAAAATCTAAATCAATCAATAAATTTTCGGTATCTTCTTTTGTAAAACCGCCACATAGAATGTGTGGAATAGCATCTACATCGTATTTATTCTGAATTCCAGCACAAATTCCAACCGTTCCAGGACGTTTTTTTACAATTTTCTTTTGTAATAATCCGCTTGGCAACTCCTTGAATTCATATTCTTCTCGGTGGTAGGTTACATCTATAAATGGCGGATTAAATTCCATTAACGGATCAATACTATCAAAAATAGATTGGATATTTTGTCCTTTTAAAGGCGGAAGAATTTCAAAAGAAAATAAAGGTTTTCCGTCGGCTTTTTCAATATGCTGGGTTACTTTCATAATTTTAGTCGTAAAGTTTGAAAGTCGAAAGTCGAAAGTCAAAACCTTTTAAGACTTTTGACTTTTGACTTTATGACTAATTTAATCTGCTATATTCGGCGCAAGCCATTTAGTTGCCATTTCGGTAGAAATTCCTCTACGTTTGGCGTAATCTATTACTTGATCTTCTTTTATTTTTCCGAGTCCGAAATACTTGCTTTGCGGATGGGCAAAATAATAACCCGAAACAGATGATGCTGGCCACATTGCCATACTTTCTGTCAAGGTTACTCCTATATTTTGTTCTACATTTAATAACTTCCAGATAGTAGGTTTTTCTAAATGATCTGGACAAGCTGGATAACCTGGTGCAGGACGAATTCCTTCATATTCTTCTTTGATTAAATTTTGGTTAGACAAATTTTCATTGGATGCATAACCCCAAATTTCTTTCCGCACTTTTAAGTGTAAATATTCCGCAAAAGCTTCCGCCAATCTGTCTGCTAAAGCTTTAATCATGATGGAGTTGTAATCGTCTAACGCATTTTCAAATTCCGTTGCTTTTTCATCCACTCCAAATCCTGTTGTTGTGCAAAAACATCCAATATAATCTTGTTTTCCTGAGTCTTTTGGCGCAATAAAATCAGATAACGCACTATTTGGCGCACCAACAGTTTTTTGTGATTGTTGTCTTAAAGTCAAAAAATTTCTGGTTAATGAATCAGAAATTACTTCGATATCATCATCGTTGATAGTATTTGCCGGAAAAATTCCCAGAATTCCTTTAGCAGTCAGCCATTTTTCGGAAACAATTTTTTGTAACATTTCTTGCGCATCAGCAAATAAATTGGTTGCTTGTTCGCCCACAATTTCATCGGTAAGTATAGCTGGATATTTACCAAAAAGTTGCCATGAATTAAAAAATGGCGTCCAATCTATAAAATCTACCAATTCAGAAAGCTGCACTTCAATAGTTTTTGTTCCGATGAAGTTTGGTTTTACTGGTGTAAAATTATCCCAATCGAGTTGTAATTTATTTTTTCTTGCACTTTCAATCGTATGGTAATTTTTATCGCGACTTCTATTTAAATATCCATCACGTAATTTATCGTATTCTTCTCTAATTGCCTTTACGTAGCCTTCTTTGGTTTCGGCATGCAATAAATTACTCGCAACAGTAACGGCACGCGAGGCATCGTTTACGTGGACAACCGTCTGCTTATATTCTGGTGCAATTTTCACAGCTGTATGCGCTCGAGACGTTGTTGCGCCGCCAATCATAATCGGAATTTTGATGTTTAGTTTGTCCATTTCTTTAGCCAAATAAACCATTTCATCTAATGAAGGAGTAATCAAGCCGCTTAATCCTATAATATCTACATTATGTTCAATTGCTGCTTGGATGATTTTTTCTGGAGGAACCATAACTCCTAAATCGATAATTTCGAAATTATTACAACCCAAAACAACAGCAACAATATTTTTACCGATATCGTGCACATCGCCTTTTACAGTTGCCATCAAGACTTTACCTGCCGATGACGATTTTCCATCTTTTTGTGCTTCGATAAACGGCAATAAATAAGCTACTGCTTTTTTCATAACGCGCGCTGATTTTACAACTTGAGGCAAAAACATTTTTCCGCTTCCGAATAAATCGCCAACAACATTCATTCCTGCCATTAAATTGACTTCGATAACTTCTATCGCTTTCGCGGAATTTGCTCTAGCTTCTTCCACATCCAATTCAATAAATTCATCGATTCCTCTTACTAATGAATGAGTTAATCGTTCTTGAACCGAACCATTTCGCCATTCGGCAATTGCTTTTTCATTTGCTTTGTAATCGCCTTTGAAGGTTTCTGCTAAATCTAAAAGTCGTTCGGTTGCATCTTCTCTTCTATTTAAAAGTACATCTTCAACGTGTTCTAAAAGAGTTTTGTCAATTTCATCGTAAATCTCCAACATTTCCGGATTTACAATTCCCATTGTCATACCATTTTGAATCGCATGATATAAAAACGCCGAATGCATCGCTTCACGAACAGTATCATTTCCTCTAAAGGAAAAAGAAACGTTACTTACGCCACCAGAAATATTTGCATATGGAAGATTTTCACGAATCCATTTTGTGGCTCTAAAAAAATCTAATGCGTTCAGTTTATGTTCGTCCATTCCAGTTGCAACTGGAAAAATATTTGGATCAAAAATGATGTCTTGTGCAGAAAATTTTACAACATTTACTAAAATATCATAACTTCTTTTGCAAATTTCAATGCGTCTTTCGTAAGAATCGGCTTGACCGTCTTCATCAAAAGCCATCACGATTACTGCTGCGCCATATCGTTTGATTAACTTAGCGTGATGAATAAAAGTTTCTTCGCCTTCTTTGAGCGAAATGGAATTTACAACAGCTTTTCCTTGTACAACTTTTAATCCGGCTTCGATGATTTCCCATTTGGAGGAATCAATCATTACTGGAACTCGAGCAATATCTGGTTCGGCTGCAATTAAATTTAAGAATTTGGTCATGGCAAAAACGCCGTCCAACATTCCTTCATCCATATTTACATCGATAATTTGTGCGCCACCTTCCACCTGTTCTCGTGCTACAGAAAGTGCTTCGTTGTATTTTTCTTCTTTTATTAATCTTAGAAATTTACGCGACCCTGTTACATTTGTCCGTTCTCCTACGTTTAAGAAAATGGATTCTTCGGTAACGAAAAGTGGTTCTAAACCAGAAAGTTGTAAATTTATTTTGTTTGTTCTTGACATTTTAAGTACATTAACCCTAAGTGGGTTGTAATTTTTATTATTTTCTTGGCTTAAATTCTACGGCAACATCTGCAATTGCTTTTATGTGTTCTGGTGTTGTGCCGCAACAACCTCCGATAATATTAATTAAATTATCTTGTAAATATTCTTTTATTAAGGCTTGCATTTCCTCTGGTGTTTGGTCGTATTGACCGAATGCATTTGGCAAACCTGCATTTGGATGTGCCGAAATATTTAGTTGTGTGTTGTGCGCCAATCTTTTTAAATAGGGTTTTAACTGATCTGCACCAAGTGCGCAATTAAATCCGATACTTAACAAATCAATGTGCTGAATTGAGATTAAAAAAGCTTCGACAGTTTGTCCAGATAAAGTTCTACCTGAAGCATCTGTAATGGTTCCTGAAACCATTACCGGAATATCAAGATTACGTTCTTCTTTTACTTCTTCGATTGCGAAAAGTGCGGCTTTTGCGTTTAAAGTATCGAATATTGTTTCTACCAATAAAACATCGCAACCACCATCAATCAGTGCTTCTACTTGTTGTTTATAGGCAATTCTTAAATCATCAAAAGTTACAGCGCGATAGCCTGGATCGTTTACATCTGGTGACATAGATGCTGTTCTGTTTGTTGGCCCGATGGAACCGGCAACAAAACGAATTTTGTCGGTGAATTCATCGGCAACTTGGCGTGCAATTTTGGCTGATTCGTAATTGAGTTCGTAAACCAAATCTTCAAGATGGTAATCTGCCATTCCGATTGTGGTTCCAGAAAATGTGTTGGTTTCTACAATATCTGCTCCAGCTTGAAAATACAAACGGTGCACTTGCTTGACTGCTTCGGGTTGTGTGATGGAAAGTAAATCGTTGTTTCCTTTTAATGGATGAGGAAAATCTTTGAAACGATGGCCACGGAAATCTTCTTCAGAGAAGTTGTTACGCTGCAACATAGTACCCATTGCTCCGTCGAGAACTAGAATTCTTTCTTTTATTGCTTCTTGAATTTTTGACATATATAGTTACTTATAAAATTGTCATCAAGAAATTGGAAAGAATTTCGTTGAGTTATCTTTTTCCTTTAAATCGGAATAGAATGTAGCACCTTTCTCATGAAATAAGAGGTTGCCAAGCTTTCGTTGAGTCTAATCTCTCCAGCTTTCGTGATAACAATCAGTATTTTTATGAACAATACAAAGATAGAATTATTTTCGTAGTGGTGAAATATTTTCTAAACTTTAGCCAAAATATAAATTATAAAAAAATTATTTTCTATATATATTTTTTTAAATAGATTTATTTTCTTTTAAACATTAATATTCCATTGATTAAAATTACGAAAACACCGCTTCTTTAATCTTTATTTTATCGGCAATTTTTAAAATATCAGTTAATACACCACGAGCTGTAACTTCTTTTCCTGCACCTGCACCTTGAATTACAATTGGGATTTCGCCGTAAGATTTTGTGAAAATTTCTATCAGATTATCTGCACCTTTTAACTGACCTAAAGCTGTTGTTTTTGGAACAGAGATTAGTTTAACTTCTAGCAATTGCGTTGCAACATCAAGTTCGCCAACATAGCGTAAAACATGATTTGCTGTTTGTGTAATTTTGGCAATATTAAAAGGATTATCGAATAAGGATTTGTTAATTGCATATTGAGGTTTAGAATGTTTTTCGTTTAAATCTGGTAATAACAGTGACGAAATTTTGACGTCTGAAAATTCAAATTTCTGTTCGATTTCTCTTGCAAGGATAAGTAATTTTCTTGCTACATCATTTCCAGATAAATCTTCGCGAGAATCGGGTTCGGTATATCCGTTTTTTTCGGCATCGGCTAGAATTTTAGAAAAAGTAGTCTCTTCAGATGAAAATCTGTTGAAAATATAACTTAATGAACCTGAGAAAACTCCTCTTATTTTTGTGATTTTTTCTCCTGCATAATGTAAATCATTGATAGTTTGAACTACTGGCAAACCAGCTCCAACGTTGGTTTCATAAAGAAAAGTTTTGTTGAAATTTTTTAAATTTCTTCTTAGTTCGTGATAGAAATCTAAGTCTAATGTGTTGGCTTTTTTATTAGCAGTAACAATATTAAATCCGTTTTGAATTAATGGAATGTAGCTTGTTACAATTTCGGAACTTGCTGTGGCATCAACTGCAATCAGGTTTTCTAATTCTTGTTCTTGTACATATTCGAGAATATCTTCAATTCTGAACGGAATTGCGGATTGTGTAAAATTAGCTTCCCATTCATTTTTTACACCATCTTTTTCGAAAAAAGCAAGGGTTGAATTGGTGATTATTGGGAATCTTAAATCGATATTTCTTTTTTCTAAAAAGAATTTTTGACCTTCTATTACTTGTTTTACTAATGTACTTCCCACGTTTCCGATTCCGAAAAGGATTATATTTATTCTAAGTATTGACATAATCGTATTGTTTTTGTTTGTTAAATATAGGAGCTAAAATTTGGGATAATTGATCAAATTCAATCAAGAAAGCGTCGTGACCATGAATGGATTTTATTTCGTGGTAGAATACATTTTGTTTGATTGATTTTAATATTTCAAATGTTTCGCGGTTTTCATCTGGAATAAAAAAATAATCAGAATCGACAGCGACAATGTGGATATTTCCTAAAATTTTACCTGCGGAGATTTCTAAATCTTTAGTCTCTCTGGTGATATCCAAAGTTTTTAACAAATGATTCATAAGTTTATAAGCAGATAATTTAAAACGATTTTGTAATTTGATTCCGTGATTTAAAAGCCAACTTTCTATTTGATAATTCGCAGTTTCGGATTGTTTTTTTCGGTTAAATTTTTGTTTTAATGATTGTGGTGTTCGGTATAAAAGCATCGCATGAAGTCGTGCATCTGCAATTGGATTTTCTGAATTATTTAGAATCTGATCCTGAACCAAAACATTTGCAATTACCCAGTCGGAAGCTTTCCAATCGGTTGCAATTGGAATTAAATTTTGAAATTTAATTGGCTGTAAATTTGCCATTTCCCAAGCGATTCCGCCACCTAAACTTCCACCGATTAAGGCGAATACAGTTTTTATTTGAAGAAAGTCAATTCCATTAAGAAAAATTTCAGCAACGTCTTTCGCGGTAAAGTCCTTATAATTTATAATTAGGTTGTCGACGTTTCCATCAAAACCATTTCCTGGAATATTGAAAGCTATTACTGTAAAATAATTGGTGTCGATTATTTTATTTTCTCCGATTAAATCGTTCCACCAACCGTTTTCTCCAGTAACTTTTGAATTTCCGGTAAGTGCATGATTAACTATTACAACTGGCGCATTTCCCATTGGTTGCCCAAAAATTTGATAGAACAACGGCAGATAGGATAGGTTCTTTCCGTTTTCTAATTTAAAATTATAAAGGTTTATTTTTAGTAACATTTTGTATCTTTTTGAACTGTTTTTTTACCCACAGATTACACTAATTTCATTAAATTTTTGAATAGTAAATTAATTTTTTAAAACTGCCTTTGACCAATTTCATTAAGCCAAAGACAGTCTAAACAAACAAAAACCTAATTTTTATTCTAAGCCACTTCAATAGTTTCGAATACTTTAATCAAACTAACTTTTATTGGTGTTGGATTTTTCAAATTATCATAAACAGGGCAACGACTCTCTACGAGGTTAAGCCAATTTTGCAATTCTTCGGTAGTCGCATCGGCATTTGGTTTCACTACTACTTCAATAGTCTTAAAACCTGCTCTTTCTAATGTTGGTTTTCCTAAATATTTATCGACATCAATTTCTCCTGAAATTTCAACTTGAAGCGATTTTAAATTAAGATTTAACTCTTTTGCCACCAAGGTGCCAACTGCATTAATGCAACCTGCATAACCTGCTAAAATGTATTCTATTGGACTTGGCGCATCAAGCTCTGGATGATTTTTATTTTTACTAACTCGAACTTCACTATTTTCAGTTTTAATTACAAACTGTTCTTGACTTTTAGAATATCCTTTGATGTTTACAATTTTTGTGCTCATGCTATTTATATTTTTTGAGTTAAGTTAATGGTTATAAATACTTCTTTTAAATCGGCTTTCAAATCTTCGATATCTTCCAAACCAACAGAAAGACGAATTAAATCTTTAGAAACTCCCGCGGTTTCTTGTTCTGCATCGGATAATTGCTGGTGCGTTGTACTTGCAGGATGAATAATTAAAGATTTAGTATCGCCGATATTGGCTAAAAGCGAGAATAATTTGGTTCCATCAGCTACTTTTTTTGCAGATTCAAATCCGCCTTTTAATCCAAAAGTTACGATGCCACTTTTTCCTTGTGGTAAATATTTATCTGCAAGCTCTTTGTATTTTGAAGTTTCTAAACCTGGATAATTTACCCAAGCGACTTCATTTTGATTTTGCAACCATTTGGCTAATTCCAATGCGGTTTCTGAATGTTTTTTGATACGGATTTCTAGAGTTTCTAGACCTTGAATGATTTGAAAAGCATTAAACGGACTTAGGGCAGCACCAAAATCGCGCAAGCCTTCAATTCGTACTTTGGCGATAAACGATGCTCCGCCAAGTACTTCGTAGTATTTCAGTCCATGATAACCCGCTGATGGTTCTGTGAATTCTGGAAATTTTCCGTTACTCCAATCGAAGTTTCCAGCATCGATAATAACGCCTCCAAGCGAAGTTCCGTTTCCTGTAATGTATTTTGTAAGAGAATGAATTACAATGTCAGCACCATATTTTATTGGGTTTAACAAATTAGGTGTTGCCACCGTATTGTCAACTATTAATGGGACTTTAAACAGTTTTGCTTCTGTAGAAATTCTCTCCAAATCCAGCACATCTAATTTTGGATTTCCAAGACTTTCTACAAAATAAGCTCTTGTATTTTCTTGTGATGCTTTGTTAAAGTTTTCAGGATTTGAAGGATCAACAAAAGTTGTTGTGATACCTAATCTTGGCAAGGTTACTTTTAGTAAATTGTATGTGCCGCCATACAAACTGTTAGATGCAACAATATGATCGCCAGCTTTCAACAATGTTAAGAAAGTTGTTGCAATTGCCGCAGTACCAGATGCGGTAACTACAGCTCCAATACCACCTTCTAGTTTTGCTAATCGTTGTTCCAGAATGTCGTTGGTTGGATTGTTTAATCTGGTATAAATAAAACCGGCTTCGGCTAGTCCAAAAAGATTGGCTGCATGATCGGAATTATTGAAAACATACGACGATGTTTGGTAAATCGGAACCGCTCTAGTTCCTGCGTTTTTAGTAACGTCGTGTCCTGCATGTAATGCGTTGGTCGCAAATTTTTGTGTACTCATTTTTTTAAAATTTAGATTATTAGATATTTAGATTATTCTTTTTGAAATAAAAAAAGTCCCTTTGGATGGCTTACCAAAAGGACTTTTACAATAGAAATATGAATTTCTTTTATGTTTTCCGATTATGGTAATAGTAGATGCCGATACAACACTTCGTGCGCATCATCATACAAGACATCATTATATTTTTTGCTATTACTTTCATTCTGATTTTTTTTGAACTTGATTTAAATAAAAAAACCTCTGCGGTTTGCAGAGGTTTCATTTGGATATATTTTAAAAATTTAAAATTATGCAATATAAGTTCTCTGCGGAGGCTTCCACATCATACAACACATATTACACATTATAAAATTCATTTTATTTTTTTTTATTGGTACAAATATAGAAATAAAAAATTAAAACAGAAATTTTTTCTATTAAAAATAATTTAATTTAAAATTTTAGATTATTTTACTTTAAAAAATAGAATTTATAGAAAAATATTCTGTTATTCGTAATGTTATGAAATAAAAAAATTTCCGATTTCACGGAGGTTTAGTAAAAAGCGAAATAATATCTTATTGCTTTATGAATTTTGTTGTTCCTACTCCATCTGCAGTCGTAACTTTTAAGAAATATACACCAGCATTTAATTCTCTTACAGAAAAAGTAGTAGAGTTTACCTCCACATTTTTAATTATTCTTCCGTTGATATCGGAAACTTCAATAGAATTAATTGCAACAGAATTATTATTAGATATAGAAATTACATCAGAACTTGGATTTGGATAAATCGTAAAGTTAGATTTGAAGAAATCTGCAGTTCCTAAAGTTCTGTCTACAGAAAATTGATCCAAACCAATGTAATCAGAATTTGACCCAGATGGACCGCCAGAAGTAACAAAATATCTAAATGCAATTTTACAACTTGTTGCTGTTGGAAGTCCTGTAACAGTATACGTGTATAATGTCCAAGTTGTTGGATACCCAGTAGTACTTAAAGTTGGATTAATTTCTAAAGCTAAGGTAGTAAAACCACCAACACCAGTATCTCCAGAAGGATTAACTGTTGATGCTCCGTTTGGACTTATTCTAACTTGCA
>JBLIJW010000069.1:0-13751 GCA_047636155.1 Flavobacterium sp.
AAAAATGAATTTTTTGTTTTGAAAAAAAGCGATGCAATACAAAGTCAATTTTAATTTTTAATGCTTTTTTTAACTTTTTATTAGTAGCAGAATGAATTTATAAAATGGCTATGGTTTTTGGCTATGTTTTTGAAACCGTAATTATTGGAGTTTTTCCATGTGTTTAAGCTATTTTTATAACACGATATAATAAACAAAATTAAAAATCAAAAGTATTAATTATTTTTTGATTGTTTCTTTTATTGGTCATTTCGGTGTTTTTGTGCCAATTCAAAGTTTGTTTTTGTATATCGCTTTTGCTATTAATGATACATGGTCTTGTGCTTCTTTAAAAGCTTATAATTTTGCTGTTATTTTAAATTTAGATGGATTTGTAGCTTGCGATTGTATTTCTTATTTTAAATTATTTCGTTGATTTATCTTATGGACTTATCAAGAAAAAAATACAATTCTAATTCTGTAGAAATTTATTTTATTAAACCTTATTTTTTTTCTATTTTTTTCAATCCAAATTAAGAGTAATTGCTTCACTTTTATCAGTTACTATGCGAACAAATATCAATTTTTATTGGATTGAAATTGGTCAAAATCTACAAAGAAACGCAAAATATCAAAGTACTTAGGCAATGTAAAGTCAAGGCAAATTAATAAGGCAGTAAAAACAATAGATACTAATTTTTATTGAAGCCATTAATTTTTAAAACAGGATGGCAAAAAAATATGGCAATTGTACTATTTTTAAAATTTATTATAATTTCAACTTTGTATTTTAGTTTAACTAGAACCATATTTGTTGTAAATTACTTTTAAATTTTACTCACGAAAATATCCCTAAGAAATTATAATAATTTCTTGAAGAAAAATCGTCTTTTTTTGGATTTAGAATTAAAATATACAGAAAATGGTGGTGAAGAATTAACAGCCAATTTAATTGAAAATAAGCCTTTAGATTAGATGGATACAAAAATGCCTGTGATGAATGATATTAATGCTACTTCTGCAGTGAAAAGTAAATTTCCGTAAATAAAAATTATAATGTTAAATATTTTTGTTAATTATGAAAACATTTTTAATGCAATAAAAGCTAATGCAGATTAATATTTCAAACGGTTTTGCTTAATAAATCCGCTTTACTGTTATTTTTTTTAATTTAACTTTTATACTTATGCAAAAAGAAAACTAAAATCAAGGCAAATCCCAAAAATAAAACGTTACTTCAAAAAAGGTGTTGATTTATTTTTAGAAACAAGAAAATGTGTTGTTTTGGCTTTAATAATTTTGGTTTTATTTCTTGGATATAAATATTTTACAAGAAGTAAATTTACTTCTATCTTAGAATCAGAAACTAATATAATTTGCAAGTAACTAAAAAATGTAAATAATTTAGTTGTAACAGAAAGACATTTCTTTAAGGTTTGAAATTATAAAGAAATTAAAAAATATTTTTGAAATTTGGCTTTTTTAAAAACTTTTAATTGTTGTCAATGCTTATTTAATCGTTTCTTTTGATTTGTCTATAATAACTTATGATATTAATAAAGAAACCAAAACTGTTTCTATCACAAATCTTCCAAAAGAAGAGATAAAAATCAGTCCAGACTACAAATACTTTGATTCTTAAAGCAGTAATTTTAATTAATGGTGAAGATTGCAATAAAATAAATAAAATTGCACGAGGAAACTTAAAAAAAAAGATGGAACAATCGTCTTTAAAAACAAATGCACAAAACAGATTGTTAACAGAGCTTTCTCGTATTTTAATAACTACAAATGCAATGGGTTGGAAATTGGAATATAACGGAAATCAAATAGAAAAAGAATTAGAATTTAACCTAAAAAATTAAATTTTAGAGTTTGTTTTTTTAAGTTGTATATCTCGTGTTTCCCTGCTTAATTTTATAAACAACAAATAGTATTGTATAATACTTATTAAGAACATTGCACTATATTTACCTCCAATTAAAGAATAATGTAAATTGATTAATAATCAAAAACTTAGCCCTTTTGAAGCCAAATTTTCTATTAACAATTTTTTAGAAAACTTTGACTATGGATCGAATGAACAGTTAGGAATATTTTATGAAAAAGTATTTAAAGATGTTAATTATCTAATAGAAAAGGATACAATAACAGAAAAAATAATTCAAGAAAATAGAATTATTTTCGAAGATTTTCTTTCGATTTTAATTCCTCGATACCAATCTAATTCAGAAATCAAAATTGTTTCCTTACCGTTTGATAACGAAGCAATTTTCACGTCTAATTTATTTGATTCACAAATTGGTTCGGTAATGTCAGACAATTCAAAAGAATTAGTTTATAACATTACTAATAATGCCGAATTATATCGATTAAAATGCTTGTTGATTCTTAATTATAATTTAGATCAACCAATTAAAATAGATAAAAAATTATCCATAAAAATAACAGATTCAAATGAAATTATTAGGAATTTTTCTCTAATCAATACATCGGAATTTATTACTGCAAAACCAAAAAAAGGATTTACATTTCCTACTAGTGATCAAATTAATTCTATTTTAGATAATTTTGATGATTTAGACTTATGGATGGAACTTTTTCCTCCAAATTCTTGGACCGTTTGGGGTTTTAGTATCCTTTCTTTTGCAGATAATACTTTAGAAAATGCGATAACCGAACTTAAAACCAATTTACTAAACTCAACGTCATTAGATACTTTTTTGGATGTTTCGTTTAAAAACATCTTTAGATCTATTTTTAACGTCAACGATTTAAAAGTGGGAATTACATTATTTAACCCAGACGAAGAGCAATTGTATAAATCAAAATACAACAACTTAAATATAGATAGCTTTTTGCTATTTCACCGAGATAATATGGGTATTGATTGGATCTTGAATGATAGTGTCTTTCAGAAATCATTTACAGAAAATCAGGTATTGATTGTTCAAGACGTTGAAATTTATGGTTTTGGCAACCAAGATTCTGTAATATTAAAAAGTTTTATTGAACAAGAAATTGATAGTTTTTTAATAGCTCCAATTGTTAGTGGAAAACGATTTTTAGGCTATATCGAGTTTGTTAGTAGCCAAAAATATGCACTAAAAAAACGAGTATTATCTAGGTTAAATTTAATTTTGCCCATAGTTGTCAATACGATTAAACGTTTTGTTGACGATAATGTTAATAAAATAGATGCAGTGATTCAAACCGAATACACATCTATTCATCCAAGTGTTTACTGGAAATTTAGACAACAAGCCAATGCTTTTTTACAATCTAGTAAATCGCTAAAAGACTTTAATTTTAAAGATATTGTTTTTCCAGATGTATTTGGACTATATGGACAGATTGATATTAAAAATTCGTCTAAAAATAGAGAAGAAGCTACTAAAAAAGATATTTCAAAGCAATTAAGTATTTTGTTGGAGTTAGTAACTCAAGCATTTCAAGAAAATAAAATCTTAATTATAGAACAAACTATATTCGAATTAAAAAGATTTGAATCAGATATAAACGAAAATTATCAAGCAAATACTGAAGAAAAATTTAAAATTTTTCTTTTAAACGAAGTGTATCCTTTCTTAAAATCATTGAGATTTTCTGAACTTGTAAGAGAAAGAATCGAAAAGTATTTTGAACTTTTAGACGATAAATTGCAAGTAGTTTATCAAGTAAGAAAGGCATATGACCAATCGGTTATGCAATTAAATAGACGAATGTCTTCTTATTTAGATGAAAATCAGAAAGAAGCACAACAAATTTTCCCTCATTTCTATGAGCGTTACGCAACAGATGGAATTGAGCATAACTTGTATATTGGCGCATCTATAAATCCAAAATTACAATTCAACGAAATTTATTTTAATAACCTTAGACTATGGCAATTAAAAGTACTTTGCGAAACGGTACATAGTTTTCAAACATGGAAAGGAAATCTTTCTTTTCCGTTAGAAGTTGCCACCTTAATCTTGGCATTTAGTACGCCGTTGACTATTCGTTTTCGAATGGATGAAAAATTGTTTGATGTGGATGGTGCATACAACGCGCGATACGAAGTGATTAAAAAACGTATCGATAAAGCCTTTGTCAAGAATTCTGAAGAACGAATTACCCAAGCCGATAAAGTAACAATAGTTTATTCGCAAACATCAGAAAAATTAGAATATATGAAGTATCTAAAATACTTAATTGCTAAAGGAATTTTAGAAGAAGAGATTGAACTTCTGGATGTAGAAGATTTGCAAGGCGTTTCTGGTTTAAAAGCCTTACGAGTTACGGTAAAACCTTAAATTATATTAAGAATTATAAAAGGCATAGATAAAAGCAAATACAGAGATTAAAATACCTACCATAAATATATTGTAAGTAATTCTTAAAAGACGGTATTTCTTCTCTAAAACGACACCAAGTAAATGCAAATCACGAGTTAAAGAATTATATAAATAAGGTTCGTCAATAATCATTTTATTTATTTCTTCTTCAAAAATGGGGTAAGGTATTTTATAAAAATTTCCAAAAAACAACAAATTCACATTTCTTTCATCAATTTCATTTTGGCTAAATTTACTGTTGTCAACTTTTGGTCTAGTTGCTAAAATTGCAACAATAATGCAACAAACACTGAAGAACAAAAGTACAAACGTAGGTAAAGTTAAATAGGCATTTCCTGGACTATCTAATTTTGGAATTAAAACAGATAGTGTAACCGAAATAATAATTCCGTTTACAGAAAGTAATATGTTTGCCTTACTATCTGCAATATCGCTTAATCTTGTATGGTTATTAATGGTTACGCGAAATAATGTTTCAACACCACGACCAAGTTTGGTTTTTTTCTTCTTTTTTTTATTTTTCGATTTATCATCTTTCGATTTTTCAATCTTCGGCTCTACTAAAGATGTAATATCTTTATTTTCGTTATCAAGTATTTTTATTTGCTTTTTCAAGGTTTGTATATTTTTAAGTTTTATCGGATTCCAATTTTCTTTAGCAAATTCCGTATAGTACTTGTGTTTATTCTGTAGTAAGGATAAATTTTCATTTGCCCACTCTAAATCGGTAAATTCTTTTAATTCGCCTATTTTCCATTCTTTTCTTAAATTAGAACAAATAGAAAAATAGTCCAATTTTGCAAGATGATTGTAATCGGCGTCGCAAACAATTTTCTCTAATTTATTTTTGGGCACGTAGTTAAAAATTGTAGCCATAATAAGACTTTCTATTTCTTCAATTTTTTTATTCGGAACGTTTTGTTCTTCTAAAAAAAGCCTTGCATATTTACAACTTTCTACTTCATGATTTTCTTTGCAAATGGTATAACCAGTATCGTGAAACCAAGCAGCAATTAAAATATTTTCTATTTCCTCTTTTGTACAATCTTCTTTTTCTGCAAGAAATTGGGCCGCTTGAACTACAGATTGGGTGTGGTTTAAATTATGAAATTGGTATTCAAATTGTAGTAAAACTTTAAATATTTCTATAACGTGTCTTTCTGCAATTTTATCTAATTTCATCGAAGTTTATTTTTATCTTTTTTTCACGTTATCGTTATGAATAATAATTACATCTGTTTCGCCAAATTACTAAATATTTCTATCGTACTGTTTTTTTTAACCATTTTTAATTCTTGCGCTACCTACCATGTGCAAAAAGGTAAAAATCTTAAAAACCCTGTAGACTCTATAAATATTGTAACATCTTCTATTGAACATACATTTTACTTAATTGGAGATTCAGGAAATGCGAATGAAGAAAATGCTAAACAAGCATTAGTTCCTTTAGAAAATAAATTAGATAAAGCTTCTAAGAATAGCACTTTAATTTTTCTTGGTGATAATGTATACGCCTATGGTATGTCGTCAGATAAAGATAGTAAAGAGTATAAAGAAGCTGCTCAAATTTTAGAAAATCAATTAAAAATAACAAAAAATTTTAAAGGGAAAACGTTTCTTATTCCTGGCAATCACGATTGGTATAGTGGATTTGAAGGATTGAAAAATCAAGAAGATTTTGTTAATAAATACATGAAAGAAAAGGAAGTCTTCACGCCAAAAGACGGTTGTGGAATTGATGATTTTGAACTTACGGATAAAGTAACTTTGATTACCATAAACAGTCAATGGTTTTTTGAAGATTGGAACGATCATCCTACTATAAATGACGATTGTACTATTAAAAGTAGAGAAGATTTCTTTTTGGAGTTAGAAAGTCTTATTGCAAAAAACGAAAACAAAACTATAATTTTATCATTACACCATCCGTTATTAACCAACGGTAGTCATGGTGGTCAGTTTTCCTTATGCCGATCTTTAATTAGTACAGAAGAACACTTTAAAGTTCCAATTTTAGGTGCGCTTTATGGTTTACTGCGCAAAACATCTGGAATTAGTGATCAAGATGCATTAAATAAAGGTTATAATAATTTGTCTCGACGTATTAGAGCAATGATTCAATCCGAAAACAATATTGTAGTTGTATCTGGACACGAACATAGTTTAGAATATATTGAAAAGGATAATGTAAAACAAGTTGTAAGTGGCGCAGGAACTAAAATTTCTGAAGCTCGTGCCATCTATCCGAATGATTTTTCCTACGGAAGAAATGGCTATGCAATTCTACAAGTTCTAAAAGACGCCAGTGTTGTTCTAAGCTTTTTTACCCAAGAAAACGGTAAGGAAAAAATCTTATACAAACAAAAAATACTTACGCCACAAAATATAGAAACTGCAAAATATCCGGTAACGTTTCCAAAAACAGAAACAGTGTCTATTTACGATCCTAAAAAAGGCAAACGATCTAAATTATATACTTTTTTATGGGGAAAGCATTATCGGGATTATTATGTTAAACCAATTAAAGCAGAAGTTGCAACTATAGATACTTTGGTTGGCGGTTTAAAACCGGATAGATCTGGCGGCGGACATCAATCTGTTTCTTTGCGCCTGTATACCAAAAATAAAGAAGAATATGTTTTACGTGCTTTGAAAAAAAGTGCTTCACAATTTTTTCAAACTACAGTTTTTACTGATCAATACATAGAACAAGATATTAAAGGAACGTTTGCAGATAATTTTCTGACAGATTTTTACACTACTTCGCATCCATTCACTCCATTTGTAATAGATAATTTAGCTCGTAAATTAGAAATTAATACTACAAATCCGAAATTGTATTATGTGCCTAAACACCAAGCATTGGGAAAATACAATTCGAAATTTGGAGGCGAATTATATATGCTAGAAGAACGACCATCGGATAGTCAAAAAGAAAAATGGTTTTTCGGAAAATCGGATAATATAGAAAGTACTAACGACGTTTTTAAAAAATTAAGAAAAGACGAGCAATATGTTATTGATGAAAAAGCATTTATAAAAGCGCGTTTGTTTGATATGCTTTTAGGCGATTGGGACAGACACGAAGACCAATGGAAATGGGCAGAATACGAAGGCGATAAAAAAACGATTTTTCAGCCGATTCCTAAAGATAGAGATCAAGCTTTTCCTAAATATGACGGTGTACTTCTTGCGCTTTTACTGCGTGTTCCTGCTTTTAAAAACATGCAAACGTATAAAGAAGATATTTCTAGTGTAAAATGGTTAAATATGGTTGGTTATCGTTTGGATAGTGCTTTTTTACAAAAAAATAAAGAAGAAGATTGGTTAGAGCAAGCCAAATTTATTCAAGATAATTTAACAGATGAATTCATCGCAACTGCATTCGCAACTATGCCAAAAGAAGTGCAAGATGAAGAAAGTAAGAAAATACAGAAAAACTTAAAATCGCGTCGAGATAATTTAGTAACCTATGCTAAAAAGTATTACAAATTATTAGAGAAGCGAGTTATTCTCGTTGGAACCGATAAAAAAGAAGATTTTATAATCAAGAAATTAAATAAAAATCAAATCGAAATAACCCAATATCGGAATAAAAAAGATGGCGAAATGCAACTTATAAACAAGCGTTTATTTAATGCCAAAAACACCAATGAAATTTGGATTTATGGTTTGGATGATGATGATAAGTTTACAGTAAAAGGGAAGGTTCGATCTAAAATTAAATTACGAATTATAGGTGGTCAAAACAACGACGAATATAAAGTTGAAGACGGACGAAACGTAAAATTGTACGACTATAAATCAAAGAAAAACGAATTTGATATCGATAAGCGAACTACCAAAAGATTGAGTGACGATTATGAAATGAATACATACGACTATAAAAAAGCGCGTTTTAGTACAACTTCCACAATTCCTGGTGGCGGATTTAATCCAGACGATGGAGTAAAATTAGGAATTGTAAGTACTTTTATTAATTACGGTTTTCGCCAAAATCCATATACTAGTAAGCACACTTTTAAACCGAATTATTTTTTCGCAACCAACGGTTTTGAATTAGGTTACGCCGCACATTTCCCCAAACTTTTAGGCAAATTAGATTTTAATGTAGATGCGCGTTATACGAGTCCGAATTTTGCAATTAATTTTTTTGGTTTTGGTAATGCAGCTTCCTATGATGATGAAAACCAAGATATAGATTTTGATTTCAATAGAGTGAAGTTCAAAATAATTAGTGTTGCTCCATCTATCAAAAAAGTCGGGAAATTTGGAAGTGAAATTATGTTACAAGCCAATTTCGAAGATATCGAAGTAGAAAATACTTTAGGTAGATTCATTGAAAATAATAATCAAATTAATCCTAATGTTTTTGATGATAAACGCTTTGCAAGTGCTAAATTATCTTATGGTTTTGAGAATTATGATGTGGTTTCTTTACCTACTTTAGGTATGGGATTTGCACTTTCTGCAGAATTTAAAAGTAATATTAATGATACAAAACATAACTTTGTAACTTTAGAAAGTAAGTTCAATTTTTCCCATAAAATAATTTCAAGCGGAAACTTAGTTTTTGAAACTATTTTTAGAGGTAAATTAATTACCAATTCTAATTTTGATTTTTATCACGGTGCAACCTTAGGAGGAAACGAAGATTTGCGAGCATATCGTTTTCAACGGTTTTTAGGAAACAAATCTTTTTCTCAAAGTACCGATTTGAGATATACCATAGGAAAAATAAAACGCGGATTTGTGCCAATGGAATATGGTGTTATTGCAGGATTTGATTACGGTAGAGTTTGGCTAACTGGCGAAGATTCAAACATTTGGCACACATCCTATGGTGGTTCTATTTGGATAAATGGATTGAATTTAATTACAGCCAAAATCTCTTATTTTGAAAGTCCAATTGACAATGGTCGCGTGTCGTTTACCGTATTATTTGGATTTTAAAAAAGAAACTACTGTATAATAACATATAAAGTTATATTTGTTTAACAAGAAAAATAAGATAAGTTCTATTCTTTAAAGTTCTTATTGTTTGTATAAAAGAGACTCCACTATTTATGTAGTGAAGTCTTTTTTTTAAATCTATTTTAAATCATATTCGTATAAATTACCACCAACATTCTTAGTTTTTTCATCGCTAATAAAAAGTGTGTTGTCATCTTTAAAAGTTATACTTTCTCTTTGTGTGTAAGTTGCGAATTTAATTTCTTTACTTTCAGTCTTAACAGATTTGGAATCTTTAAATTCAGAGTAAATCCACATTCTTTTATTTGATAATAAAACAAATTTTTTGCCATCAGGACTTATTGCAGCATCAGTTATTGAGCAGCTATTGAATTTATCGCAAGTAATAAAAGTTGTCTGCAATTTTATTGTTTGTTTCCCTGGTTTATTTTCTAATTTATAAACGTGTGAAGTGCCGTCAAAATTTTTACTTCTATTTTTAGTGAATAAGTAAAAAAACCCATCTTTGTAAAAAAAGGATTCGCAATCGTAAAAAAGATCTTTTTTCTTGGGAGGAAAATCTTTTTGATCATCATAATTAAAAGAAATAGTTTCTACCGCATCGATTGAATTTTTATTTAAATCGGATTTATTAATCTTGTAAATTGCTAAATTTTCTCTTGCGTTGTTGTTGTTTCCAAAATCACCAATGTATAAATTTCCTTCATCATCATGAGTAATAGCTTCCCAATCGTGATTTTTAATTGAAGTTAATTTTATTTTTTTCACAATTTTTCCTTCGTTAGATAATTGAAATAGTTCTTCAGAATTCCCCGAATCTTGTATGACCCAAAGTTTACCATCTACGTAGGTCATACCGGAAACTTCCCTTAAATTAGAAGGTAATTCGTGAGGATTTTTTGTTAAAATTTCCGTAACGGAATCACTTTTACAAGAAAAAAACAGCAAAAAAGATAAAATTTGAATATATATCATGTATCTGGTCTTCATGTTGTACCTATTATCCAAATATAACTATTTTAATTGGTAAATTAGATACAGCAAGAAATGGTAAATCAAACCAGTTATTGTTTTTGTATATTATAAATAGTTAGTCTAAATGAAATTTTCGTTAAGTCAAGCTATGTTTTTATTGTCTTATCTAAAATCATATTAGTATCCTGAATTTTAAGTTGACCTATTATAAAATTAAAAGATTTTAGAAAATTCTAAATTTGTATTTTCATTAGATTTAATTTCCAAAATATCATTTTAAATTGCGGTTTGAGAAACGGCTAAAAGTGTATTGTAGATTTCTGCTTCTAAAATAATTTTGTATGCTACTTTTTTGTTTAACTTATTATCATTTTGATGCCAAGAAGATCGTGTAAGAGACATAAATGATTTAAATTTGTCAACCTTGGTAGTATAATAAATTAATTCTTTGTCCGTGTCTACAGTAATAATTGGAATCTTTAGGTTTCTAAATAAGCTTGTATTTTTAGTAATTGTTTTTAATTAATTTTCAATATTCGTTAAGTTCAAATTTATCTGCCTTTAATAAAACTATTTTTTTGGTCTTTACCATTTAGGTAAAGCGTGTATTACGAAATTTTATATTTGTTAAGACTTTTTATTAATTAAAAAAAATCTGATTCCCAATTTTTATAGCAAACTATTTTTGTTGCATTAATATTATTTTGTATTTGAATTTGTGAATTTTCAAAACCGGCATTTGTAATAAGTGTGTTACATCCGGAATAGCCGCCAATTTTGCTTTGGTGTGTATCAAAAATTAAAATAGGTTGGTATTCTTTCTTGCCTTCTGATATTTGATTTAAATCAAAAATAGAATCGGAAACTTTACATAAATGCCAATTAGCATCTATAATAAAAGAATCTTCTTGAATGGCTTCTTGAATATCTTGTTTAATTTAAATTACAAGAGGTAATTTAAATTAAACAACCAATTAAAATAAACTGCAAGATTAGGTTTTTCAACTACTTTTCAATTCACATGTCATTAGTGAAATTTCATTAAAATTTTACTAGAACAGTGTAACATTTACATTAAAATTAGCATAATAATAAGTTTAAATGGAAGTTATGGAAATTTATTATTTCTATATAATTCTCATTTTTAATGGTAAGTATGTTATTTGGCACATTAATTTTTTTAAAAGCTGCATAGGTGGCTGAATATAAACTAAATTTTAAATTATTTTCTGGCACTTTCACAATATCCGTTCGATACCAATATAAAATTGTAAAATGTACTAAATCATTATCTATTCGCTTTAAAAAATAATTGTATTTAGGGACATTTATTACCAATTTGGTTCCGTTTAGAATCTTTTCAAAAATGGGAAATACTTGTTCTATATTCTCATCAAATTTTATATTTATTAGAAACTCTTTGAGCATCAAATCGTCAATAGTAAAGTTCTTTAACAGATTTTTTAAAATAGCACCATTGGGTATAAAAACATCCTTACCATCTGGTATTTTAATTGTAGTTTAACGTTAGCTCATTTCGAATACATTACCTTTTATTCCAATAATTTCTATTAAACCGACTATATGAAAAGGTTGGTGAAAAGCCATTAAAATTACGGCAAAATTTTTTTCTATAATATCTTTAAGTGCAAAACTTATTATAAAGGTCATTAAACCTTCGCCAGCAAGCATTTCATTAATTCACTAAAGCCCAAAAATCCGATACAAATTATTAAAAGTAAAACTGTTAGAACGAAATAAATTAAACTCAAAATAACATCTGCAATTAAAGGATTATCCGATTTTAATAGAATTATTTTTTTAAAATAAGTGTTATTTGCTTTATTAATAATTAACTAAGGACAACAGTATAATTGTCGAAAACATGGCTGGAATTAAAGCTATAAAATTATCCCAAGAATATTGAAATGCGTTTTAAAAAGGTTGGAGATCAAAGTTCATTTTGCAAATTTTAAATTAGACATTTTGTATAAAGGTATAAGAAATTTCTTTTTTTACTTTTTTATATTTTACTTTGAAGGATATTTATAATTGCCACAAAAAAAGCCACAATTGTAATTGTGACTTTCATTAATCATACTTGAACAACTTTTTAAACTAAGCTTGGTTCTTGAATTAATAATAAACCGTCTTTGATTAGTTTGTGTAATTTAGGTTTTTGATTCTGTATGGACATTAAATGTTCTTCTGCTTTATTGTAAGCAAGGATATCATTATTGTTTTTAGCTAATTCTGCTATTTCTAAAGATAAAAGCCAATCTGTTGGGTAAGTAGTTTTTAATTCCTTTAAAAGCTGCATTAAATCCAAAGAATTTATTTTATTTTCTCTGTAATCGCGTAATTTTTGGTACCAAGATTCCAATTGGGATTTCAATTCTGTTTTACTAGCCTTTATAGTTTGACTGCTCACGTTGTGCGTAATTAAGTCAAAACTAGAAACATCTGCAGGTCCAGAAAATGCAGACACAATTTTTTTACCAACAGCCATATCATAATTGCCCCATTCTGGACTAAATAATATCGAATCTCCATGAGTAACGGTACAATTCTTAAAAGTGATCAAAATAATTTGCCCTTGTAAATTGCGTGAACCTGTAACAATTTCTCCAGAAACCGTAATTCCACCTTCAAATTCTAAAGTCACAATTTCCGATTCATAAATATCGTAAGCTTTCAAATCACGCGGACTCATATCTTCAATAGCCAAATTAATGCCTTTTAACATTCCGATAGGAGAACCAAAACCGTCCAGATGATTAGTGGTTCCGTGTCCAACTAATTCTTTGTTTCTATAAGAAAGTGCCGTTTTACCTGTGGTTTGTATGTAAACTGATTTTCCTTCGTGTTCTATTACATTGGTAAAAACACCAGAAATTTGTATCCCTGTACTCAATTCAATAGTTCCTAAAGCATTAGAATCTATTAATTTTTTTACCGATTTTGGACCACCTTTCCTAAGAGCCATTGTATTTGCGAATTCTTCTAAAACTTCACTTAAATAAGCAAAATCTGGCGTTACATATAATTGTGGTTGTGGCTTAGTAATATCAAACGTTTGGTTCGCAGCAGAAATATCATAAGGTATTTTCTGGACTTCGTTTGTCATGCACCAAGCACTTTCGCCAATGCTAGATAGTAAACCTGCACCATATATTTTTGGATTTTCTAAACTTCCTATCAAACCATATTCAACTGTCCACCAATGCAAATTCCGAATTTGTGCCATTTCAGAAGTTTCCCCCATATTATTCTGCAAATATTCCACTTGTTGTTCTGCTTTTGTAATTTCTTCTTCCGAAATTCCTTCAGCTTCTTTTAATATTGAAAGTAATCTAATTGCTTCATACATTTCATAATCCTTGCTAGATGAAATTGCTTTACATCCAATTTCTCCAAATCTCCGCAAATATTCTGCATATTCTGGATTAGCAATAATTGGAGCATGTCCTGCGCCTTCATGAATAA
>JBLIJW010000070.1:0-13657 GCA_047636155.1 Flavobacterium sp.
CGCTAATAAAACATATTTTTTTTGAACTTCTATCAAATTATTTACGATTGTAGAAATTACAGTCGTTTTTCCAGTTCCTGCATACCCTTTTAATAAAAAAAGTTCGTCGTTTTTGCCGTTGGTGATAAAAATAGCAATTTTTTGAAAAAAAATATCCTGTTTTGTAGTTGGTTGAAACGGAAAATTATTGGAAAGAATGGAATAGAAATTATTAGAATTCACAACATTTTAGCTTAAACACAAAAGTACAGAAAAAAACACAAACTATCAATGTCTTGATAAAATATATAAAATAAGATTTTTCTTATAAATAATTATAACATGTGTATTTAATCGATTAAATTAGTGTTTAATCTTAATTTTTAATAAGTTTATAATGCCTAATTTAACTAAAATATGAACTTAAAATTAAAAATATGAAAAAAAATCTATTTTTGGCAGTTACTGCAATTATGTTTGGATGTAGCAATGATCAGTTTAATCAAGAACCAGATCAAATTAAAACAAAAGAAGCAACAACTCACGCAAGAATTGGTCCTTCTTATCTCGTTCAGCCAATATTTGCTGGACAAAATATCGATGCGGGTTATGTTGAAATAAGCAACGATGGAACCAATTTTGAGGTAGAGTATTTCGCAACTGGAAATTGGAAATTTTCTGAATTGCATTTGTATGTTGGTGATTTGATCGGAGCGCCAACAACGGGATCTGGAAATCCAATTCCTGGAAGATTTGACAACAAAATTACTTTTTCAACACCTGTTACATCCTATTCTTTTGTTATCCCAATTAGTAGTATTAATTTGACTAAAGCCTGCATAATTGTTGCTGCTCATTCAAAAATGAAGTTATACAATTCATCTGGTAACGTTGTACGGCAAGAAACTGGTTGGGCAGGCCTTGAACCATTCTCTGGCGCAAACTGGGCAACTTATTCTAATTACTGTTTATCTACAAGTAGTGGTGGTGCTGGTTCCAGTTTGTAATTAAAATTTAATCTAATTTTTAAAAGTGCCTGCTGTAGCAGGCACTTTTTTTATTCATCATTTTAATCAATACTCTATTTAGACATTTTAAATACTTTAAAATTCGTAAGTTTGCCAATATTATAGTATATGCAAACATTGGTTACAGATAAAAATTATAAAAAAATGGTTCTTCAGGTATCTTTAAACGGATTATCTTATGCAATTTTTGACATATTATCTAAAAAAGTAACCAAACTAAATAAAATACCTTTTGGTAATTTAAACAAATCGGCACGAGTAGAAGATTTATTTGAGAAAGTTTTTGAAAACCATCCTGATTTAAGCCAAAAATACGACACTATTGAGGTTATTCACAGCAATAACTTATCTACTTTTGTTCCAGATGTCTTATTTGATGAAGAATATTTAGGTAGTTATTTACAATATAACACCAAAGTTTTTGAGACCGATTTTTTTACTTATGATTCTTTGAATCCATTTCAAATGCATTGTGTTTATATTCCATATGTAAATATGAACAATTATTTTATTGACAAATTTGGAAGTTTTGATTACAAACATGCAAGTGGTATTTTAGTTGCTAAAATTTTAAGTTTGTCTAAAAACAATGAAGATAAAAAAATGGCTGTTCATGTTGCCGATAGTCATTTTGAAATAGTAATTTACCAAAATCAAAAATTACTGTTTTATAACAGTTTTGAATACAAGACTGCAGAAGACTTTTTATATTACATTCTGTTTACTGCAGAACAATTAAAGTTAAATCCAGAAAATTTTATTCTAGAATTTTTAGGTAAAATTTCAGAAAACGACGAAGCATACCTTTTAACTTATCAGTACGTTAGAAATGTTTGTTTTCTAGAAGTAACTAACCATAATTTAAATTTAACTTTACCTGAAGTTCGACAACATTTTATACTTTTAAGCTCGTGAGAATAATATCTGGAAAATATAAAGGGAGAAGAATTTCTGCACCAAAGAATTTACCTGTTCGGCCAACTACCGATATGAGCAAAGAAGCGCTGTTTAATGTAATTAATAACCATTTTGATTTTGACGAATTAAATGTACTCGACTTGTTTTCTGGAACAGGCAATATTAGTTATGAATTTGGATCTCGCGGTGCAACTCCAATTACTTCTGTAGATGCAGATTTTGGATGTGTAAAGTTTATTAAACAAACTGCAGCCGAATTTGAATTAGATATTACTGCTATTAAAAGTGATGTTTTTAAATTTTTAGAACGCCATAAAGGTTCATTTGATTTGATTTTTGCCGATCCACCATACGGAATTGACCAAAAAGAATTTGAAAAATTAGTACTCTTGGTTTTTGAAAAACAATTGTTAGATGAGCAAGGAATGATGATTATAGAGCATTCTAAACACACCAAATTAAATCATTTGAGTAATTTTTCTTTTCAAAAAAATTATGGAGGATCAGTTTTTTCTTTTTTTGAATTTGAAGAGAATGAAGAAGAAATAGACCCTATAGAATTAGACGACCAATCGTAAATCAAAATTTATTTAGATTTCTAAAAAAAGCAGACCTATAAGCCGGATTCTGTTTCTGATTAAAATCAGAACCTTATCATTTATCTAGACTTGCAATTACTCACAAGTTCCATCTTTCTACCCTTCGACAACGGACGAGTAATCCTTAAATGTCGATATACTTGAAATTTCACCGCATAGAGTTTACCTGTTTTCACTACAGCTTAACCTGTACATACTTTCTGTTGCACTTGTCCTAATTCGTTAAAACGAACCGACGGATGTTATCCGCTATGCTACCCTTTGGTGTCCGGACTTTCCTCTCTTCATTTCTGAACAGCGATAAGGCGGTCTGCGGAGCAAAAGTACTATTTTAATTTTGGATTTAGATATTTTCAGAATTTGATTGTTGATTTATGATTAACAATTTTTAACTTCAGATTTTTAATTTCAGATTTTTGATCGCGGAAGTTGATAGTTGATTTTTGTTTTACAATTATTATTTTTAAAAAACTTAGCAACCACATTTAAAGGATTAATCAGATTTTTATAAAACATTTAAACTTTGACCCTCTTCAAAAACCCTTTTAAGCTTTGAAGCTTTTGATATTGATATTTAAAAATATATCTTTGTTTACCAAAATTATTTCATGGAACAGTTTATAGTATCGGCTCGTAAATATCGTCCACAAACTTTTAAGGATGTAGTTGGTCAACAAGCCATAACAAACACTTTACTAAATGCTATAGAAACCAATCATTTGGCTTCCGCATTGCTATTTACTGGTCCGCGTGGCGTTGGAAAAACAACTTGCGCTAGAATTTTAGCTCGAAAAATAAACCAACCTGGTTACGACGATCCAAACGAAGATTTTACCTTTAATGTCTTTGAATTAGATGCTGCTTCTAACAATTCTGTAGATGATATTAGAAGTTTGATAGATCAAGTTCGGATTCCGCCACAAACCGGTCAATACAAAGTGTATATTATTGACGAGGTTCATATGCTGTCCGCCAACGCTTTTAATGCTTTTTTAAAAACATTAGAAGAACCACCAAAACATGCTATTTTTATTTTAGCAACTACAGAAAAACATAAAATTATTCCGACTATTTTGTCCAGATGTCAGATTTTTGACTTCAAAAGAATAACAGTTAAAGATGCAAAAGATCATTTGGCAGAAGTTGCCACAAGTCAAGGTGTGGTTTTTGAAGACGATGCTTTGCACATTATCGCACAAAAAGCCGACGGTGCAATGCGAGATGCTTTATCTATATTTGATAGGGTAGTTTCTTTTTGCGGAAAAAATTTAACGCGACAAGCAGTTACCGAAAATTTAAATGTATTAGATTTTGAAACTTATATTCTGATTACCAATCTGGTTTTAGAAAATAAAATTCCAGAAATTTTAATGGCTTACGATCAAATCGTTCAAAGGGGATTTGATAGTCATCATTTTGTAATTGGTTTGGCTTCGCATTTTAGAGATTTATTAGTTTCTAAAAATCCAGCTACACTTGAATTATTAGAAGTTGGAGAACAAGCGCAACAAATGTATGGCGAGCAAGCAAAAAAATGTTCAACTGGTTTTTTACTGCGAGCAATTGAAGTTGCAAATGACTGCGAACTTAAATATAAAGTTTCCCAAAACCAACGACTTTTAGTTGAGTTGTGTTTAATGCAATTGTGCTCCATTCTTTTTGATGGAGAAAAAAAAAAAGTAACTTTATAATTCCACCTACGTATTATCGCAATTCGGCTTTTTCAATTCAAGAGGTTAAAATACCAGTAAATACTCCGGTAATTGAAAATGAAAAAATGGAAGTAAAAATTCCAGAAGTCGTTTCTATTTCATCCAAATTTACAAATCAAATAGAGGAAATTGTAGAGCAAAAAATTGTTCCGACTTCTAATGTCGCAGAAAATAATTCTGGCAAAAAAGTTTCTGCATTTTCTTTATCTAGTATAAAGGCAAAGAAAGAATTGTTAGAAAAACAAAAAGGTAAAGTAAAGGTGGAGGAATATTTGCCAAATGAAAACTTTACCGAAACTCAAATGCTGGAACAGTGGTTTAAGTATGCGCAAAAACTAAAGGATAAAGGTTTAATGATTATGGAATCTTTACTTAGGGTTGGTTCACCAAAACTAGATGGTTTTGAAATTAGTTACCAATTGCCAAATGAAGGTTCCAAAATAGATTTTGAAAAAGACAAACCGGCACTTTTGAGTTTTTTAAGAAGTCATTTGCACAACCACGATTTGACTATTTTGGTAACTGTAAACGAAACCATGAAAAGTAAGGTCGCATTTACAGCGCAAGACAAGTACAACCGACTAAACGAGATTAATCCTAACTTAGAATTACTACGCAAAACTTTTGATTTGGATTTTTGATATCCTTTATCAAGATAAACCTATAAATATGACTTTCCAATTTTTTATTTTATTTTTTATACTTTAAGGTAGAATTTGAAACTGTAAAAGAAATTTCTAAATTTTTTGCATTAATAGTTACAATTTTATAACAGAACTGAGATTCTGTTAATACAATGTGGTTCCATTTTTTTGGATTTGCAATAATGGTGCATTCATCGCTTAATAAAAAGTTAGAGTTAGATGTTTCTCCAACACCTTTATAGGAATCTATTTTTTTATTCTTTACAAACTCTATTGTGCTTTTTGCATCTAAAGTACTTTGCCATTTACCTTGTAATAATTTATAGTTTAAAGAATTATTTGTTGCATTAGTAACTTTGGCCGGAATTTCAGTTTTAGTATTCTCCTTTTTTTGAATTGGCTTACTTACTGAATTAATTTGGATATTATCTTGGTCTTTTTTCTTACAACTTAGGGTTGCAAATAACAAAAAATAGAGTAGTAGGATTTTTTTCATTTTTTTAAAGACTTAATTATATTGTACCTCGATACATTGCTTTTACAATACCGTCTGCCAACCCTATTTTTGGCACATAAATATGACGAGCATTTGACCATTTCATGGCGTTTAAATAAATTCTAGTTGCTGGAATAATTACATCGGCACGATCTGTATTTAATCCCATTTCTGCAATTCGTTGCTCATATGAGAGTGATGATAGATATTGGTATTGCGAATTAAGATACATATAAGACAAAGGTTTGTCTTGTTGCTTGCCAGATAATTTAAAAATTTTATTAATATTCCCGCCCGATCCAATTAATGTGATATTTTCGTATGGTTCGCAATTAGTTTTTATCCATTTTTCTATTTCTACCCAAACGATTTCGTTTACCATATTATTTAATAGTCTAACTGTTCCGTTTTTAAAGGATTTAGAAACTATTAATTTCTTAGAATGAAAAATAGAAAACTCTGTGCTTCCGCCGCCAACATCTACATACAAATAGGTATTTTCTGTAGCCATAAGGCTATTGAAATCGGAGTTTGCTATAATTGCAGCTTCAACTTTGCCTTCAATTATTGCAATTTCAATGTCAGATTGTTCTTTTATTATCTCGGCAACTTCTTTGCCATTATATGCTTCGCGCATTGCAGATGTTGCGCAGGCACGATAATCTTGCACTTTATAAACCTTCATTAATAGTTTAAATGCCTTCATAGCATCTATCATTCGGTCGATATTTTCTTGACAAATTTCGCCTACCGTAAATGCGTCTTGACCTAAACGAATTGGTACCCGAATTAATGCCGATTTATTAAATTGTGTTGGTTTACCTTCTTGCTCAACTACGTTGGTTATTAGCAATCGCATTGCATTAGAACCAATATCTATTGCGGCATATTTTTTTACTGTAATCATTTATTTTTATTTTTTGTCCCAGATTGTAGTAGGAAGCTTTTTTGATAAAATGACTTGTTTTTTGATTTACAAAATGCGACCGAAGGAAGTACTTTTGGAATAATAAAAAACAGTGGTTTTGATAAAAACTTGCCAAGAAAAGCTGAAAATTGGCTCTAATTATCGGAATCTTCAAGGCTGTTTTTATAGTATAAATAGGTTTCGTGTTGCGCTCTAAAAATTGGCTCGTCCGGTTGCTTTATTCGGTATTGATTGTCTAACTTTTGCGAATGTATTCTGGCTTTTACATTACCTTGCCAACCAATTTCAAAATTATCTAGTAATTGTTTTTTTATCGTTTCGTCATAAATTGGACAGGTTACCTCTACCCTACGATCTATGTTTCTTCCTAAAAAATCTGCCGAAGAAATGTAAACATCGGTATCGCCATTGTTCCCAAATATAAAAATTCGTGCGTGTTCTAAATAATTATCGATAATGCTGATGGCTTCAATATTTTCTGACATGCCTTTTATACCCGGGACCAAAGAACAAATACCGCGGACTTGCAACTGAATTTTGACTCCGGCATTACTTGCTTCGTACAATTTATCAATCATTCCTGTATCTGCTAAGCTATTCATTTTTAATTTTATAAATGCTGGTTTGTGCGTTTTGGCATTTAGAATTTCTCGTTCTATCAATTTAGTGAATCTGGAACGTGAATAATGCGGAGAAACAATGAGATGTTTGTATCTGTTTACTCTATAATTTACATTAAAAAAATCAAATATTTTAGAAGTATCTTTTAAAATCTGTGCATGGGAAGTAAACAAGGTAACATCTGTATAAATTTTGGCGGTAGATTCGTTAAAGTTTCCGGTAGAAATAAAGCCATATCGTTTATTTTTTCCTTCTTCAATTCTTTCGACCACGCATATTTTGCTGTGTACTATTAATCCTTTTATCCCAAATATTAGTTCGATGCCTTCGGTTTGCATTTGCTCAGCATAGGATATATTGCTAGCTTCGTCAAATCTTGCTTGCAGTTCTATTTGAACTACTACTTTTTTACCATTTTTTGCTGCATTAATTAAACTGGAAATAATTTGGGAGTTTTTTGCCAAACGATATAAGGTAATCTTTATGGATATAACTTTTGGATCTAATGCAGATTCTCGAAGGAATTTAATTATGTAAGAAAAGGTTTGGTAAGGTGCAGAAACTAGATAATCTTTTTCTGCAATTTTTGCTAGCATTCTTCCGTCAAGCGGTAAACCTTCTACTGGAAGTGCCTTTTTTTGCTGGTATAATAAATCATATCTTCCTAGACTAGGAAAGTTCATGTAATCGCGTCTGTTATGGTATCTCCCGCCGGGGATTATTGAGTCGGATTGATCGATTCCCATGTTGGTAAGAAAATATTGTAGTGTGTCTTTGTCAATACTTTGGTCGTATACAAATCGCACTGGTTCACCAATTCTCCGGCCTTTTACAGAAGATGCAATTTTTTCGAGCATGCTTTTACTCATATCGGTATCAATATCTAATTGTGCATCTCGTGTAATTTTGATCATGTGTGCAGAAATAGATTCGTAATCAAAAATGTTAAATATACTATCTAAATTAAATCGGATAACATCGTCAAGAAGGATAAGATATTTTTTGTCGTTGTCTGCAGGGATTTCAACAAATCTATTAATTGATTTTGGAATTTCTATAACGGCATAACGTGATTCTTCTTTGGCCTTGATGCGTTTTAAAATTGTAGATTTTTCTTCTCTTTTTAGAACCATTTTTACAACTAAATAACCAGAAGTATCTTTTAGTAAAGGAAATTCTGCTAAATCATTTAGTATAACAGTAACCAACGCAGGACTAACTGTTTGTACATAAAAATTATGTACAAATTGTTGTTGATTTTTGTTTAATTCCTTTTCGTTTAAAACAAATATATTTTCGGTTTTTAGCCTGTTTTGAATATTTCCTAAAATCTTTAAACTTTCATCTTGTTGATTGATTACAATGCTAGTAATTTCTTTAATTAATTTTTCGGATGAAATTCCTCCAAGATATTTTTCGCCAGAAACTCCAGATAAGCTTAACCTTCTAATTGCGGCGTATCGAACTCTAAAATATTCATCAAGATTATTAGAGAAAATTCCTAGAAATCGCAATCTATCTAATAGAGGAACGGAATCATCTGCTGCTTCTTGTAAAACTCTTGCATTGAAGGCTAACCAGCTTTTTTCTCGGTCTATATAAAAAAAATTATTGTCGTTATTCATTTCTTAATTGTCGTGGTGTGATAAAGTATTCTGTGTTGGCTGTTTTTATAAAGTTCCAATCGGAAACTGGGAAATTTAATTTCACAAAGCCCGAGGTCGGTACATTATCAATTAATCTATCGCCAAATTTATTAACAAAATCTGTAATTGCGGGATTATGTCCAAAAATTATTAAATTTTCGACAGAATTAGGGCAATTTTTAATAATATTAGCCAATTTGAAAGCGTCGAAGGTATACAATTCATCAGAAAAATATATCAATTTTTGGTTATGGTTCCATATTTCAGTAAAAATAATACAAGTTTTTTTTGCTCTATTTGAATTGCTTGACCAAATTACTACATCATTAGGAATCAAACTTTTTGTTTTTAGAGCCATTAGTTGTGAATTTAAAATTCCTATCGGAATTAAATCGCGATTAAAATCAACTGTGTAATTTTCCCAAGAAGATTTTGCATGACGGATAAAATATAAAGATTTCATAAGATATTTTTTATAGGAAATTACATAATTTAAATGTAAAAAATACACATTATCAGCATAACAATGCACTTTATCGATATATTATTAATTTTGCAATAAGAAAAATATTATTTTCGAACTAAGTTAAACAAAAGTACGTATTTGTTATAAAATATTTTGAATTAAAAGTAGGTAAAACTACTTAGTTTTATAAAAACTACGTAAAAACCCTTACTACTGTTGATATCTTAAAAATAGTCTCTATAGCAAAATTATTACTTTTAACGATTTTTAACGTTGTTCACAGATAAAATAGTAGTAAGCTTAAATTTAAAGTTAAATTTACTAAATGTTAAAAATGTTATTATTAAGATTTCTATTTATTAATAAAACTTTGTAATCCAGTATTGCATATTTATTGATTAAATTTTAAAACATTTATACTATTTTTTAAAACATTTGAAATTGAATTTAAAATATATTCTTTAAACTCTTAAGAGTTTTTTGTTAACATATACACTTACATATAATGGATTTAAAATTTGTAACTGGGAGTTCACGAAATACGGTTAAGTACTTAACCATATTATCGATCATGTTTTTCTGTTTAGCTTCATCTGCCCAGCAAACCGTTGCTGTAGATAATCCAACAGGAGGATTTAACATTAATGGAAGTTTAACTGCTGGATCTACTGCAGGCGATTGGGTACAAGATGCTGGTGGTGGATTTGTTTTAAATAATGCAGGAGTAGGGGTTAATCCTGCCACTTCTTTTCGAGTAACAGATGGTTACAAGGCTGGCCCGCAAGATTTAATACTTACCCAAGGAAGTAAATTTAATAACAATCCAAATGGATGGGCTTGGTCTGCTAGCGATGCAGGTGGTAAAGGAGATATTAATAATGTTTTGTTTCACATTGCAACAAATGTTTCCACTAATCAACAATGGTTATTTTTGGCCGGAGACAGAAAAGAAACAAATGGTACAAGTTACATTGATTTTGAATTTCTTCAAAACACTTTAACCAGAAATACAACTAACAATCAATTTACTTCTGCAGGACCAAATGGTGGTAGGACTGAAAATGACATTGTAATATCCATAGGATATTCAAATGGTGGATCAAATGTAAATGTTTTACTTTATTTATGGAAAAATATAGGAACAACTGCAAATCCCAATTGGTCATATGTTTTGCAACCAAATAATTTAACTGGTTACTCAGGGTTTTCAAATATTGGAAATATAAATGTTCCTTTTGGTGCATTCGGAAGTAATACATATGTGACAAATCAATTCGTTGAAATTGCATTTAATCTGACGGCATTTTTTCAAGGAATTAATGTTTGTCAAGGAACGAAAATAAAGACAGTTGTGGTTAAAACAAAATCTTCTGATGCACTTACTGCAGCTTTGGATGATTTTGTTGAACCAATTCAGTTTAATATTGATTTTGGTACAGCTTCTATTAGTTATGCGAGCCCATTCTGTCAAATAGGAACAGCTCCTGTTACAGCATCAGGCGTTACCGGTGGAACTTACTCAGCATCACCTACCGGTTTAGGCATAAACGGAACAACAGGAGAATTAAATCTTGCAACAAGTCTTCCTGGAACTTATACGGTTACTTATACCTACACCACTGGCATATGTCCTGATTTACGAACTACAACTATCTTAGTAACCATTAACCCAAAGCCTGCTGCACCAACAATAAATATAGTACAGCCAATTTGTACCTTACCGACAGGTCGAGTTACTATAACATCTCCGGCAAACGGAACTAATATTACATATACAATAACTGGTACAAATCCAGTAGTAGCGGCTGTAACGAATTCTACTGGAGTTTTTACAAATTTAGCATCTGGTCGATATAACGTAACCACTACAAATGATGCCGGTTGTACTTCGCTACCAACATTTTTAACAATAAACACCCAACCTATAACACCTTCAGCGCCAGCGGCTAGCGTGACTGCTCAACCAACTTGTGCAGTAGCAACAGGTAAAATTACTATAACATCTCCGGGTAATGGAACTAATATTACATATACAATAACTTTTACAAATCCAGTTGTGGCGGCTGTAACGAATTCTACTGGAGTTTTTACAAATTTAGCATCTGGTCAATATAACATAACCACTACAAATGATGCCGGTTGTACTTCGCTACCAACATTTTTAACAATAAACACCCAACCTATAACACCTGCAGCGCCAACGGCTAGCGTGACTGCTCAAACAACTTGTGCAGTAGCAACAGGTATAATTACTGTAACATTTCCAGCAAACGGAACTAATATTACATATACAATAACTGGTACAAATCCAGTAGTAGCGGCTGTAACGAATTTTACTGGAGTTTTTACAAATTTAGCATATGGTCAATATAACGTAACCACTACAAATGCTGCCAGTTGTACTTCGTTACCAACATTTTTAACAATCAATACGCAACCTGCATCGCCAATTGCTTACGCTGGTTCTGATGCAACAATCAATTGTACTACAAGCACAATTTTATCTGCCTCAGGTGGAATTACTTACTCATGGAATCCAGCAATAGGATTAAGCGCAACTAATATTGCCAACCCTATTGCTTCTCCAGCAACTACTACAACCTATACAGTTACTGTAACTGCTGCTAATGGTTGTTCTTCAACAGATAGCGTAGTGGTAAACGTAACTAATCTTATTGATGCTTTTAATGATATAGGAATTCTTGTAAATGGAAGTACCGGTGGAATTTCATTAAACAACGTATTATCTAATGATCTTTTAAATTGTAATCCTGCACTTTTAACAACCGTTAACTTAACTTTGGTAAGTGCAGCAACTCCTGTGGTAACTGATGCTTCGATTCCGGTATTGAATCTTACAACTGGTCAAGTGTCTGTTCCTGCTGGAACGCCAGCTGGAATTTATACTATAACCTACCAAATTTGTGAAAAATTAAATCCTGCTAATTGCGATACTGCTGTAGTTACTGTTCCAATTGCTGCCGCTGTGATTGATGCAGTTAACGATACAATGGCTTCCACTATTGGTCTAGTTGGTAATACTAATCTTGGTATTGTTCTAAACGCTAACGGTAATGGTCCAGATACTTTAAATGGTACGCCAGTAACTATCGGTCAAATCAATATGGCGGTGGTAACTCCTGCAGTTGCTATCAATAATGGTCCGGTGCCTTCTGTGAATACTACAACTGGGGTGATTTCTATTCCTGCTAATACTCCGGCTGGAATTTATACTATAACCTACCAAATTTGTCAAAAATTAAATCCTATTAATTGCGATACTGCTGTAGTTACTGTTCCAGTTGCTGCCGCTGTGATTGATGCAGTTAACGATATAGGTAATCCTATTTTAACTGGGGTTGGTGGACAATCTTTAGTTAGCATTCTAACTAATGACACACTAAATGGTGTTGAACCATCTTTAAGCCAAGTTATTATAACATTAATAAATACGTCAAATCCAGGAATAGTATTAAACACAACAACAGGAAGTGTAGATATCCTGCCAAATACTCCAGGAGGAACATATACTTTAACATATCAAATTTGTGAAGTTCTAAATCCTTCAAACTGTGATACAGCTATTGTAACAATGTTTGTTCAATCTCCAAGCATCGCAGTTATCAAAGATGGTACTTACGTGGATAATAATAACGATGGTATTTCTAATATCGGTGATACAGTAACCTATACTTTTAAAGTAACTAATACTGGTAATGTAACCCTTACTAACATCACGATTACAGATATTAACGCTACAGTAACTGGTGGTCCAATCCCAACTCTTGCAGTCGGCGCCTCTAACTCTACTACTTTTACTGCAGTACATACTATCACCCAAAATGATATTAATGCTGGTTTTGTTTACAACTTAGCTACAGCTATCGGAACGCCTCCAATTGGAACGCCGGTAACTGGAACTTCTACTGATCCAACTCCTTGTACTACTTGTCCTATTGATCCTACTTGTCCTAATTGTACTATCACAATAATTATAAATGCAGTTGATGATACTATTTCACAAACGCCATGTAATCAACTAGGCATAATTGGGAATGTATTAACTAATGATTTAATTGGTAATACTGCTGTTAATTCAACTATGGATTCGCAAGTCCTACTTACTGTAATTTCTAATAGTAATTCTAATTTTGTAATCGCACCAAATGGTCAAGTTTCACTATTAGATAATGTACCTGTCGGAACTTATTCTATCACGTATAAAATTTGTAGTACGACAGAAGTAAACTTATGTGATACTGCAGTTCTAACAATAACAATAATAGATACAGCACCTCCTGTTTTTGTAGAAACATTACCTTTAAATAGCACTCTAGAATGCTCGGATGTACCTGTTGCTCCAGTTTTAACTGCAACGGATTCTTGCGGAAGTGCAACTGTTACGTTTACTTCGACTACTGCTGCAGAAAATTGTCTAGGAAATTATATAATAACAAATACTTGGATTGCAACAGATCTTTGCGGATTAACTACAACTCACTCCCAAACGGTAACAGTACAAGATACAACTGCTCCAACTTTTGTGGAAACACTTCCAACAGACCTAACCGTAGAATGTTCTGCAATACCAACTCCAGTTACTTTAACTGCAATAGATAC
>JBLIJW010000071.1:0-12635 GCA_047636155.1 Flavobacterium sp.
ACCAAATTGTTCACCCATTTTTTATTAGTAGATGCATTCAAGATAACAATTGGTTTTTTGGAAGGTGCAATATCCGTTTCAAAATAAATATTGGTAACCGATTGGAATTTTTGGTTCGCATCTTTTTTATAATTGGCTAGCAAACTTGTTGCTTCTGTTGCGATAATAATTTTGTCTGCTTTGTATTCGGTATTGTTTTGGTCATAAGCAATTCCGTTTTCAATTTTTTCAATTCGTTTATTAAATAGAATAGTATTTTTTGGCAAATGACTGGCAATTTGTTTTGGAATTTCGTGCATGCCGTTTTCTGGAATAACTGCATTTCCTTGAGAGAAACATTTAAGTACAAAATCAAACATTCTGTTAGAAGTTTTTAAATTGTTTTCTAAAAAAATACCCGAGAAAAAAGGTTGGTAAAAAAGGCGAATCATTTTTTTACTAAAACCATAATCTTCTAAACGTTGCAATGTTGTTTTCTCAGACTGCGAAAAAAGTTTAGAAAAAGATTGACTAACTAAATGATTTTTAAGTGTAAATGTTTTCCATTTATCAAGCAAACTACCAACTGGCGCAAAAATGGTTGGAAATAAAGCCGATGGACGACGAAACGGATCTGCAATTTCAAAAGTTCCACCATCGTGCAAAACGATTGCTCCAGGTAAAAACGGTTTTAGGTTTAAGGTATCGTAATTAAGGATTTTTTTTGCTTCAGAATATTCAGTTAGAAAAACTTGAAAACCATGGTCGAGTAAAAAGCCGTTAAAAAAATCTGTTTTTATGCGACCACCAGAACTATCAGACGCTTCTATAATTTGAACTTCGTGCCCGCTTTTATATAAATAATAGGCTGCGGTTAAACCAGAAATTCCTGCGCCAATAATTAAAATTTTAGATTTCATACCCAATTTGTTTTTAATGCGAAATTAATTAATAACAAGCAATTTAACTATTGAAAATTTATTTATTGGTATTGCAACATGAAATTGAATTGGAATAAAAATTATTTTTTGGCTTTTATAGTTTTGTTTTTAATTGAAGTTGGTATTGCTATTTTCGTAAAAGATAGTTTTATAAGTCCTTATTTTGGGGATTTTTTAGTTGTTATTTTGGTTTATTGTTTTGTTAAAATTTTTCTGAAAACACCAAAGTATACTGTTGCGGTTAGTAGTTTCTTGTTTTGTTGTTTGGTAGAATTTATTCAAATTTTTAAACTTGGAGAAGTTTCTAGTTTTGCAGACAATAAATAGGTTAAGATTATTACAGGCACGTTTTTTTCTTGGGAAGATATTGCCATGTATTTTTTAGGATTTTTAATTTTGATTTTTTTGGAAAGGTTTAGTATTTTGAAATAGACCTTCATTTAGCCCGGATAGCAGTGGAAATTTTTGCAGACAGAAAACTATTTTTGTAGTAGGAAAACTGCGACTAAAGGAAGCACGTTTTTGGCGTTGCAAAAAAAGCTTTGTGGCAAAAATGTTGGAACGTATAGCCGGATTAGCTACAGAAAAAAGTAAAAATGTCAGTTTGTCAGCTAGTTTAATGTCATTTCTGTCATTTGCAAGAGTTTTTAGTATTGGCATAAAGATTGCTTTTCGACTGTTAAGTTTAAAAAACAAATTTTCTAAAAATTAAATAAATATAAAATGGGAAAAATAATTGGAATTGACTTAGGTACGACCAATTCATGTGTTTCAGTAATGGAAGGACAAGAGGCAGTTGTAATTCCTAACTCGGAAGGAAAAAGAACCACGCCGTCTGTAATTGCTTTTGTAGAAGGTGGAGAAATTAAAGTGGGTGATCCTGCAAAAAGACAAGCAGTAACTAACCCAACGAAAACGGTTGCTTCTATCAAACGTTTTATGGGTAATAAATTTACTGAAAGCGCTAAAGAAGCATCTACCGTTGCTTACAAAGTGGTTAAAGGAGATAATGATACACCTCGTGTGGATATTGACGGACGTTTATATACTGCCCAAGAATTATCTGCTATGACTTTGCAAAAAATGAAAAAAACAGCCGAAGACTATTTAGGTCAAACGGTTACAGAAGCAGTTATTACTGTTCCTGCTTATTTTAACGATGCACAACGCCAAGCTACTAAAGAAGCTGGTGAAATTGCAGGTTTAAAGGTAATGCGTATAATTAACGAACCAACTGCTGCAGCTTTGGCATATGGTCTAGATAAAAAAGGAATTGATCAAAAAATTGCGGTATACGATTTAGGTGGTGGTACATTTGATATTTCCATCCTTGAATTAGGAGATGGAGTTTTTGAAGTATTGTCTACAAACGGAGATACCCATTTAGGTGGTGATGATTTTGACCAAGCTATAATTGATTGGATAGCTGAAGAATTTAAATCAGAAGAAGGAATTGATTTACGTCAAGATCCAATGTCATTACAACGTATTAAAGAAGCTGCTGAAAAAGCAAAAATTGAATTATCGTCTTCTGCAGAAACAGAAATTAATTTACCATACGTTACTGCTACTGCTACTGGACCAAAACACTTAGTTAAAAAATTGTCTCGTGCAAAATTCGAACAATTAACAGATACTTTAGTAAAAAGATCTATGGATCCAGTTGCTAAAGCTTTAAAAGATGCTGGTTTATCTAAATCAGATATTGATGAGGTAATTTTAGTTGGTGGTTCTACAAGAATGCCAAGAATTGCAGATGAAGTAGAAAAATTCTTTGGTAAAAAAGCATCTAAAGGAGTTAATCCCGATGAAGTTGTTGCAATTGGAGCAGCTATTCAAGGTGGAGTTTTATCTGGAGATGTTAAAGATGTATTGTTATTAGACGTTACACCTTTATCTTTAGGAATTGAAACAATGGGTGGAGTTATGACAACGCTAATTGAATCAAATACTACGATTCCTACTAAAAAATCTCAAATTTTCTCAACTGCAGCAGATTCACAACCAACTGTAGAATTACACGTTTTACAAGGTGCAAGAGCAATGGCAGTAGATAATAAAACAATCGGTCGTTTTAACTTAGATGGTATTCCACCAGCACCAAGAGGAGTTCCTCAAATTGAAGTAACTTTTGATATTGATGCAAACGGAATTATCAAAGTTTCTGCAACAGACAAAGGTACAGGAAAATCACACGATATTCGTATCGAAGCTTCATCTGGCTTAACGGCTGAAGAAATCGAAAGAATGAAAAAAGATGCGGAAGCAAATGCAGATTCAGATAAATTAGCAAGAGAAAAAGCAGAAAAAATTAATGAAGCGGATAGTTTGATTTTTCAAACAGAAAGTCAATTAAAAGAATTAGCAGATAAAATTTCTGACGATCACAAAACTGCAATTGAATACGCATTAACCGAATTAAGAATGGCACACCAATCTCAAGATGTTGAAGCTATTCAAAAAGGTTTAGACAATGTAAATGCAGCTTGGAAAACAGCTACAGAAGCTATCTACGCTCAAGGCGATGCAGCTCAAGCTCAAGATGCACAACCACAAGGTGATGCAGCTGGAGATCAAACTCAAGATGTAGACTTCGAAGAAGTTAAATAATATTTGGATTTTAGTATTTAGTATTAAGATTTTAAATAAAGAAAAAAAACCGAGTAAGAAATTACTCGGTTTTTTTTTTCTTAAAAGCTAATATACAAGTATGCAAAAATCTGAAAAAAAACTTTTAATTTTATTAAATCGAATTTTGCTTGCATTCGATTTTAGTCAATTTAGTCAAAAATAAAAAAAGTTAAAATAAATAGTACACTGGCACAAGCAAAAAAAGCGATTGATGAAGCAAAAGCAAGTGCGGTTGAATTAAATACTTTAGTGAATATATCAATTATAGATGTAGGAGCAAATCTTGTTTCATTTGCACGAACAAATGGTACATGATTAGGTTTTGTAGGTATTTTACTAAAAAAAGCAAAAACAGCACGTTTTTTGGATATGCCATTAGGAATTAGAGGCATCTTATTGCAACTAGGTGGTTCTTTATTTGGAATTGAACATTCTAAAATGAGGATTAATGTTTTTTCCAAGAGGAATTCCGATTAAAAATAAAACTGAAGATGTTATTGGAGTAATAAAAGTAATCGAAAGTAAAGGAGAAAATGACCATAAGGTTGCAGAAGTTGGTGTAGGTATTTTCTAAAAAATTAAATAAATTTTCTAAAAAACCGAATAAGTAATTATTCGGTTTTTTCTGTTTTGGCAGAAAACATTTTTTGCATTAAAATAGTATGCGGAAAAGTTATTGCTGCAAGAAACGAAAAAAATACGGCTTCAAAAATTACCGTATCTTGAAGTAAAAACTTTAGAAGATAAATTCCGATAAGAGAAATAATCCAATAAAAAAAGGAAGATTTAAAATAGGCTAACAAATTTTTAAAATTGAACTCTTTATATAAGTATACTATTTGTTCATATAAAGAAGGAATGCTGTGCCAGAAAATAAAATAAATCGCAAATCCCCAAATTAGGCTCGCAAGCTTAAATAAAACAGCCATTACTAAAAGAAGAAAAACTTGTTCAACAATTAGTTTTATTAAAGTATTATTATAAATACAAAAGAATAAGAAAAACATTAAAACCAATAATCCATTTATTAGAAAAGGATATATAAAAAAAGCATCTGGAACAAATCTGCCCGTTATGGATTTAATTACCACTTGAACTTCTGGAATATTAAAGTAAAATAAAAGTTGTAGTACAAAAAGTCCGTAAACGAAATAGAAAATTGGTGTTTTTAAAATTTTTAAAGAACTATCCAAAAAGTTCCAATGTTGTTCTCCAAAGTGATAGGAACTTGCAATAATAAATAATACTAAGGCAATTGTTGGAATAAACGCAAAAAGTAACACTCCAGTTAATACTATTGCTAAATAGTAAATTAATAATTTACCCAAACCTTTTCTATCTTTTTCATAATTCAAGTGGGTATAAATTTGCAAATCATTTGCACCATGTAGTATTCCAATTGAAAAAATTAGGAAAAAACCTACAAAATTTTGACTGCTTTCATTTAAAAAACCGGTTACCCAAAGGCAGATAAAACTAGATATTATGGATATTTTTTGCATTAGGACTTAATTTTTTTTAAAGTTAATTAAAAAATAAACAAACATTATTTTTTATTTTTGTTTAGTCTTCATTAACTTTGATTAAACAATAACCTTTTTAATTTTATATTATGACAAATTTTATGTTTATTCAAGATTCTGTGAAAAGAATGTTGCCAGACGATTATGTGGGCTTTACCTTTTTTGTTGGTTGCATGGCCATGATGGCTGCCTCGGCATTCTTTTTTCTATCTCTAAGCCAATTTGATAGAAAATGGAGAACTTCTGTATTAGTTTCTGGTCTAATTACATTCATCGCCGCTGTTCATTATTTCTACATGCGTGATTATTGGGGAGAATTCGGTGAATCACCTACATTTTTCCGTTATGTGGATTGGGTACTAACCGTTCCATTAATGGCAGTTGAGTTTTATTTAATTTTAAAAGTAGCTGGTGCTAAAACAGGATTACTATGGAAATTGATTATTCTTTCTTTAGTAATGTTGGTAACAGGTTACTTAGGAGAAGTTATTTTCACAGATTCTGCAGCTTTATGGGGATTTTTCTCTGGGGTAGCTTATTTTGTAATTGTTTACGAAATTTGGTTAGGAAGTGCAGCAAAACTTGCAAAAGCAGCTGGTGGAGATGTAGAAAAAGCTCACAAAATCTTATGTTGGTTTGTATTAGTAGGTTGGGCAATTTATCCTTTAGGATATATGTGGGGAACTGACGGATGGTACACTAGCTTTTTAGGAAAAGCAAGTATTGACGTTGTTTACAATATTGCAGATGCAATTAACAAAATCGGATTCGGTTTGGTAATTTATACCCTTGCAATGAAATCATCTACAACAAAAGAATTAGTATAATTTAGTTTATTTGTTAATAAAAGCATCTTTCCAATATTAGGAAAGGTGCTTTTTTTTTAAATATTATTCTGTATATTGTAGACAGTTTTATTTTAAAAAATATTCACTTATGAAAAAGATTTTCTATTTGTTTTTAATTTCCATTTTATCTTCTAGCGTATCATTTTCTCAGAAAACGAAAGCAATTCCAAAAGTAAGTTCCAAAGTTGCCGGATTAGCAGCTTTAGACAATTTAGTAGTTGATGCAAAAGATAATATGGTTTATGTCATGATTAAGGAAAAACCAAACCAAGAAAGTATAACACTTAGCGATCAAAAAGTTGTCAATACTCCACAAGAAACCACAATAAAGTCTTTCACATCAGATAACACAAAATTATATTTGATAAATTGGACAGAAATTAACACAAATAAATCAGAATTGAAATTAGAGGAAATTAAAACTATTTATAGTAAAGTTATTAATCCAGAAACTAAATCCATACTTTTTTCGAATTATCAAAAAACCAATCACATAACGGAAAAAGTATTTTTAGATAAATTAAAAAATGCAAGTGAAACGCAACAGAAAATACGTCGAGAAGGTTTTGAATTTATTTTAAATCCAGATGGTAGTATCACGCAAAAAAATAAGACACAAGAAAATAAATGGGTTTTTAAGGCAAGTGAAGCCAAATTTGTAGATGTAAAAAGAAAGTAATTTCTGCTAATTATTACCAAATAAAAAAGAGTTGAAGTTTTATGTTTGTTCATAAATTTCAACTCTTTTTTTTATTCAATATCCTAAAAATGGTTTTTTAAAAACCTTCAATTTTAATTTCAAACATTTTGTTCCAGTTTTTACCTGTCACAAAAAAAGTTTTAGTTTTAGGATTGTATGCGATACCATTTAATACATCTGTATCTGGTAACTTTGTAATTTGTTTTTCTAATTCTCCAAAATTTACAATTGCTTCTACAATTCCGTTTTTTGGGTTAATTACTGCTATTGCGCTATTTTGATAAATATTAGCGAAAATTTTACCATTTACCCACTCTAATTCATTTATTTCTTTGACTTTATTTGTAGTAGAGTATACGTTGAAGTAATCTATTTCTTCTAAGTTCTTAGGATTTAATATGTAAATCTTTTCTGTACCATCAGATGCATAAAGGTTTTGTCCATCGTTGGTTAAACCCCAACCCTCCATGTTTTTGAAGTAATTAAAAGTTTTTAATTTTTTAAATGTGTTGACGTCATAAATAAAACCTTCATTATTTTGCCAAGTAAGTTGGTAAATTTTATCGTTTAAAATAGTAATACCTTCTCCGAAATATTTTGATTCTAACTCTGTTTTTTTGAATACTTTTCCAGTTTTATAATCTGTTTTTCTTAAACTAGAAATCCCTTTTCTACCTGTTCCATTTCCAGCTCCATTTCCGGTTCCTTCGTATAAAGTGTCTTTATAAAATTCTAAACCTTGTGTATATGCTTCTATGTCGTGAGGAAATGTATTGACAATTTTATAGGATAATAATTTTGGTGTTACATTAGAAACCAGCTCTACTCTTACAGAATCGTTTTCTGTATTTCCATCAGAGTAAATGGTAGCAACTAAATTTTGATAGCCTAATTTTGAATTAGTAAAGTTGAAAGTAAAATCATTTGATTTTTTAGAGCTTCCTATTTTTTTATCATTTACCAAATATTCTACACTATCAATTTGTTTATTTTCTGGATTTAAAATAGAAATTTTCAAACTATTTTCTAAAGTATATTGTGCTTTTAGTTTTGATTGATCAATGCTAAAGGATTTTTTAGTATCTGTACAGTTAGTTAAAAATAAGGCTAAGAAAATGAAATAGAAGCCATTAAGATTTTTCATTGAAAGTAATTTAAAAATTGATTTTACAAATGTATTATTAAGTTATTAAATTCTTGCAAAAATACAAAAAGATTGTATCTTTGCACCGGCAAGTCCTACACGACCAGCTCCTGCAAAATCCTCCAGGATGGGAACATAGCAAAGGTATGTGGTTGTAGCGGTGCGATGTAGGTAGCTTGCCATTTTTTTTAAATCTTATGATTTTGTCTTCCTATTATGGAGGACTTTTTTATTTATTATTTTGGGATATTATTTTCTTTTGAATTTATATTTCTTTTGGAATAATAATATAGTCTTAAATCGATTTCAATTATTCTTTTTTATCGTACTAACTTATCTGATTAGAAAAAAATCAGTCGAATTCTTTTTTATCTTTGTCAAACAAAAAAAGAATAAAAAATTTCTCAATGAAATTGACTTGGCAAATAATTCGGTTAAATTTTAAAAATAACTTTACAATTTCCTACGGAAGTTATCCGTTTAGAAAGGCAATGATTCTAACTTTAGAACATAAAAATTTTAAAGGTTTTGGCGAATGTACAATTATAGACTACTATAATATTTCTGATGAAATGCTGCTTTTTCAAATTAGTTCTATTCAAAACCAAATTGAAAATAGCCAAATTACTACGCCTCAAGATTTTTATATTTTCCTAAAAATGCTAAATATATCTACCTTTTTATGTTCTGCTTTAGATTGTGCTTATTGGGATTTATATGGAAAGTTATTTAATAAAAACTTTTTTGAATTAACCAATTTAAATCTTGCATCCACTCCAAATTCTTCAATTACTATAAGTGTTGCTCCAATAAAAGAGCAACTTGCAGAAATTGAAAAATTAAATTGGTCTTCTTATAAAGTTAAGTGTCAAACGTTTAATAAAAAGGATTTACTTCAGTTACAGCAATTAAAAGTTCCAATTGCTATTGATGCTAATGCTAGTTTTACATTTTCAGATTGTGAAGAATTAAATCAAGTAAACGCATCTAATCCTTTTAAATATATCGAACAACCTTTAAAAGTAGGTAGCCAAAATTATAAAAAATTATCTAATTTGGATACTTCTAATTGGATGGCAGATGAAGACTTTCAATACGATACCAATTTATTTGATTTAAAATCATATTATAAAAGCATTAATATTAAACTATTAAAATGTGGCGGTATTACACCAGCTATTCAAATTATAAAATCTGCTAAAAAAATGGGATTTAAAGTTATGATAGGTTGCATGACCGAATCTACTATTGGTATTTCTGCAGCGGTTGTTTTAAGTCCGCTTTGCGATTTTGCAGATTTAGATGGCGCCAACTTAATTGCAAACGATTTGGCAATTGGCAGTTTTGTAGAAAACGGAAAAATTGAAATTTCTCAAAAACCAGGATTGGGAATTGAATTAATTTAGATTAAATTTGTATCGAGAAATTGAAGCAAATAATTTGAATTTCCTAAAACTATAAAATGAGTAAAGTTGTAGTAATTACTGGCGGTTCTTCTGGAATTGGTAAATCTGTAGGTGAATTTTTAACAAATAAAGGTTTTGTTGTTTATGGCACAAGTAGAAGTCCGGAACGTATTTTAGACTCCAAATTTTCGTTACTGCAAATGGAGGTGACAAACGCGGTAAGTATTCAAGGGTTTTTTCAAAAAGTTATGCAATTAGAAGGTAAGATAGATGTTGTTATTAATAATGCAGGCATCGGAATTACAGGTCCAATTGAAGAAACGCCGACAGAAGAAATTAAGAAAGCATTTGACACCAACTTTTTTGGACCAATAGAAGTTATGAAAGCTTCTTTGCCACAAATGCGCAAGCAAAAATCAGGTTTAATAATAAATATTACTTCAATAGCAGGTTATATGGGTTTGCCATATCGCGGCGTATATTCTGCATCAAAATCTGCTTTAGAAATAATTACAGAATCTGTTCGTATGGAAGTGAAAGGTTTCGGTGTTAATGTCGTAAATGTTGCTCCAGGTGATTTTGCCACAAATATTGCATCAGGACGTTATCATGCCCCTATTTTGTCCACTTCAGATTACAAAATTCCATACGGAAATACTTTAAAAATGATGGACGAGCATGTTGATAGCGGAAGTAATCCAAATGAAATGGCGCACGCTATTTATAAAATTATCCAAAATCCGAATCCTAAAATTCACTATAAGGTAGGCGCTTTTATCCAAAAGTTTTCTATTGTTTTAAAACGAATTTTACCAGATAATTTTTACGAATATTTACTTATAAAACATTATAAATTGTAGTTATTGAAATAAAATAATTCAGATAGAAAAGGAATACTGCGTTTAAGAAGGAACTTTTAAAATTGAATTCGTAATTTTACCAAAAATACAAACACAACTTAAATTAATTATATGAAATTTTTTATTGACACAGCAAATCTTAACGAAATTAAAGAAGCACAATCCTTAGGTATTTTGGATGGTGTAACTACCAATCCTTCACTAATGGCAAAAGAAGGAATTACCGGAAAAAATAACATCTTAAAACACTATGTTGACATTTGCAATATTTCTGACGGAGAAGTAAGCGCAGAAGTAAATGCAATTGATTATGACGGAATGATCAAAGAAGGCGAAGAATTAGCAGATTTGCACGAGCAAATTGTTGTAAAACTTCCTATGACAAAAGACGGAATTAAAGCATGTAAATATTTTTCAGATAAAGGAATTAAGACTAACGTAACTCTTGTGTTCTCTGCAGGTCAAGCTTTGTTAGCAGCAAAAGCCGGTGCAACTTTTGTTTCTCCTTTTGTAGGTAGATTAGACGATATTTCTACAGATGGTTTGGCACTAATTCAAGAAATTAGAGAAATTTATGATAATTATTCTTTCGAAACACAAATTTTGGCAGCTTCTGTTCGCCATACCATGCATATTATAAATTGCGCAAAAATTGGTGCAGATGTAATGACTGGTCCGTTATCTGCAATTTTAGGATTAGTAAAACATCCTTTAACAGATAGTGGTTTGGCTCAATTTATTGCTGATTTTGAAAAAGGAAACAAGTAATTATTATTTTCTACTTGACCTAAAAAAAGCGATTTCATTTGAAATCGCTTTTTTTATTTTAAATTATCGGTAAATTTCGAATCAAAAATATTGGTAAATCCGTTCGTTATTTTACCATTTTCATCTACCACAATAGTTCTGTGTACTTTAGTAATTGCCCATTTTAATTTTAAATCTTCAAAGTTCTTGCAGCAAACTTCTTTTATATTATACAGCTTGTATTTAGATAAAGTTTGCTTAAATAACTCCTGATTTCCGTCTAAATTAACAGCAACAAAATTATAATCAGGAAACTCTTTTTGAAACTCTAAAACTTTTTTATGGGATAAAATAAAGTGAGAATTTAACTTTTCTGACCAAAAAAAGAAAACCGTTTTTGTAGTAATTAATTCATCCGAAGTTACTGGTTTACCTTCTTTATCATAAAAATTAACAACAGGAAGCTGTTTTCCCGGAACTAAATTTTGAATGGCAGAACCTAATTCTATTATCTCATTACGTTTACTTTTATCTGTAGATAATTGGTGATAGGTATCTAAAAATTCTTTATTATTAACCATATTTTGGTCTTCTAATAAATACTGAAAAGCAATATTATTTAAAACAATATTTTTCACTTTTTTATTTTCAATCAAACTATCGGCTATAACTAATTTATTGATATTAGTTTTTAAAGATAAATCAAACTCAGAATAATGATTGTGGTATTTTATGGCAGCAACATTATTAAGCATGTGATTAAGATACAAAGCAAAAGGGGAAAAATCTGTTAATTTTTGATTGCCATAATCAATGCCTGTTCTAAAATCATAATATTTTTTTGGCAAACTGTCAACCACATCTTTACCAGTCCTAATTTCATGTATTACTGGGTAAATCTCTTTTTTGGTATAATAAGGAAATTGATATAACGCATTAGCATATATATCGAACTCTTCACTCCAACCAATTCTGTTTTTTTCTTTATTGTAAAATGTGATATTTTCTTGATTAGTTTGATCTATAGTTTCTGTAAAACGTTTAAAATTATAGTCAAATACTTCGAACATAGCATTTAAATCTTTCTCATTTCGAAGATACATGTCTATCAAGAAATTGTTTTTTTCACTTCCTTTCCCAGAAAAAAATACAGATTCGTCAAAATTCTTAGCATCTAAATAAACATTTATGCTGTCGTTTTTGTCGAAATAAATATATTGGTATTCTGGCTCGTGTTTAAAAGTATACATGCCCGGAGTTAAGGAATCAAACTTTTTGAAAAAGGTATTATTTTTAGTTAAGTAAATAGTATCTACAATTTTATTATCCTTCAATAACAGAACATAGTTTTCTAGCGGATTTACAATTTCGCCTCCAAAATAAGCACTGAACTCATCATCATTGGAGATTTTGTTGCAGGAAAGAACCAAAAAAAGTGGAACAATCCAAAGAGAATAAAAATTGAATTTAGACAAGTATATTATATTTTCTATTACAAACAAATATATTTATATGAAATCACAATTTTTGTTAACCATTAGTTAAAGTACAATTTGTAATTCTTACAAATAAGCCTAAAATTATTTCTTCAATACAGTCATCAGAAAAAAATAATTATCTAAAATCATCGGAGAGAAACGCCATTTTAATTGTATTTAGAGACTTTATATTCCGATAGTTTTACGTATTTTTGCACGAAATTTAATTTAAAAATATATAAATGCTTTCAGTTTCTAATTTATCGGTTCAATTCGGAAAAAGAATTTTATTTGATGAAGTCAATACTACCTTCACACAAGGCAATTGCTATGGTGTAATTGGCGCAAATGGTGCAGGAAAATCTACATTTTTAAAAA
>JBLIJW010000072.1:0-12615 GCA_047636155.1 Flavobacterium sp.
TGACTTTTGGAGTAATTCCAATAACAACAGATGTTGGCGGAATTAAGGAACATATTAAAAACAACATTAATGGAATTCTTATAAATGAGAAATCAGAGTCAGACATTGTAAATGCAATTTCAGTTCAAATTTTGAATGTAATAAATAACGAATTACAAAGGCAAACTCTTTCAAAAAATGCAAAAAACTATGCCGATAGCAATTTTGGTATAGAAAATTTTAATGCATCCTATCAAAATTTATTTTTTAATCTTTCATGAAAATTCTACTAGCAGCTATTCCAAATCACCACTTTTTTCAATGGGCAAACCAATTGAAAGATAGCGGTCATGAAGTTTTTTGGTTTGACATTACCGATGGAGCTGGATTTGTAGAAAGAATAAATTGGATTACGCAATTCAATGGGTGGAAATTAAAATGGAACTATCCGTTTCGATACAAAATCAAAAAGAACTTTCCTAAGTTGCATTATTTTTTAGAAAAAATCACAATTAATAAAACGGAGGTTGTATTTAAAAATGTACTAACAAAGATTCAACCAGATGTTGTGCATTGTTTCGAAATGCAATTGGCAGGTTTGCCGATTTTATCTGTAATGAAAAATAATGCAATTCCTTTTATATATTCTTCTTGGGGAAGTGATTTGTATGATTACCAGAATTTAGGAGTTATAAAAACAGAAACAGCCTTCTTTTTAAAGCGAGTCGATTACTTAATAACTGATTGCCAACGCGATTTTAATATTGCTAAAAACATCGGATTTAGAAATACTTTTCTAGGAATTTTCCCAGGGAATGGCGGAATTGAAATTGAAAACGATACTATTCAGCCATTAAAAAACCGAAAAACTATTTGTATTAAAGGCTATGAAGATGGTGTAGGTAAAGCAATACAAATATTGAAATCGATAGAATCGTTAGTTTTGGATAACGAACTAGATTTTTTAATTTTTAGTGCAGACGAAGAAGTAGAACAGTTTGTTGGAAATTCGGAATATTTTAGATTTAAAAAGGTGGAAATAATTTCTCGAAAATCGTTCTTACCAAATAAATCCTTATTGAAAAAGTTTGGTAATTGCCTCTTGTATATTGGAAATAGTAGTTCTGATGGAATGCCAAATTCCTTGCTAGAAGCAATGGGAATGGGTGTTTTTCCAATCCAATCTAATCCAGGAAACGCAACGGAAGAGGTGATTTATAACGGGATAAATGGATATCTAATCCAAAACCCAGACGATAGTTTAGAAATAGCGAATCACATTCAAAATGTCTTATCCAATACCAATTTATTAGAAAATGCCAAGGCTTATAACACCAAATTCATAGAAGATAATTACAATCGTAAAATTTTAAGGGATAAAATTATTTCTATTTATAACAACATTTTAGCATAATCGAATTAGTTTAAAAAATAAAGTAACATCACATTGGTCTCGACTGCGCTCGACCTGACAAAGAAAATCATCTTTATTTTCACATTCGTATGGAATTAGAAAATTCGAGTACATTACGCGATTATCTTGATTGAAGATGAAATGAAGTCGAGATGCTTTATTTTTATTCATTAAGACTATTAATTTTTTAGAACGGTTCTGTCACATCGAGCGCAGTCGAGATGCTTTAATTGTAATTAGCATAGTTTTTTTCAGAAAAAGTGAATTATCTCAAAACCTAAAGTTCGATCACGTTGGTCTCAACTGCGCTCGACCTGACAAAGAAAACGATTATTTGTAAAATTTTGTCACATCGAGCGGAGTTGAGATGCTTTATTTAATTATCTTTAATAGACTTCATACTGCAATAATGAAATTTTATTATGTTTATATTTTACTTTGCAACGATAAATCTCTTTACGTTGGAGTAACTTCTAATTTAGAAAGACGTTTAGAAGAACACAATTCAGGCAAATATTCTAATGCCTATACTTTCAAGCGAAGGCCAGTTGAATTGGTTTATTTCCAAAATTTCACAGAACCAACAGTGGCTATTTTCTTTGAGAAACAATTGAAAAAATGGATTAAAGTAAAAAAACAAGCTTTAATAGAAAACAATTTTGAAAAAATTCAAGAATATGCAGAATGCAGAAATGCTAGTCATTTCAAATATAATAAAGACAATAGCCACTGATTATATACTGTAGTAATAAAAAATGCTCGAAAGTATTATTGACTTGATTAAAATTTTATAATTTATATTTGCCAATCAAGAAATTTCGTAAATAATCCAATGCATATATCCTTTTTAATAGTTACTAAAAATCGTCCGGAAGAACTGCAATTTACACTAAACCAATTGCAAGGAATTTTAGATATAAACAATCACGAGGTTTTAGTTTTTATTGACGGTTGCAAAGGAACAGAAAAATTACAAAATCAATTTGATTGGGTTAAATGGTTTGTATCTGATAAAAGTATTTCTGCTTCGCCAGCAAGAAATTTTTTGTATTCCAAAGCAGTAGGTTCTATATTTATTGGTTTGGATGATGATGCGCATTTAATTTCTGAAAAACCAATTGAAACCATACAACACTTTTTTCAACAAAATCAAAACCTAGGTATTTTAGCTTTTTACGAGTTAAAAGGGTTGTTTGAAAATCCGGTAAACGAATTAAATACTTTAGGAAAAGAATCTTTCTTGACTACTGATTTTATAGGATGCGGTTTTGCAATCCGAAAAAGTGTGTACGAAAAAACAAATGGTTTCCCGACTTGGATTGATATTTATGGGGAAGAACCTTGTTTGTCCATAGAAGTTTTGGATTTGGATTTTGACATTTTGTATACCAATCAAGTTGCCGTTAATCATAGAGTAGATGGTACTAAAAGAAAACTGGAAGGGACAAATTATTTTCGATTTGAAAAACAATTTCAAAATTCTTTTCGAATTTTTATTGTCTATTATCGAAATCCATTTCTTAAAATTATTCGTTTGTTTTGGCACAACTTTAATAAATATGCCGTAACGGATGCAACTTATTTTAAATTGTATTTTAAAGCTATTGGTAATATGATTTTAAATTTCCCAATGCTTTTAAGTCGAAGAAACAAAATGACAACCAAAACAGTTAATAAACTTAAATACCTAAAAAGAATTTCGTACTAGTATGCTTTTTAATTCTGTTTCTTTCGCGCTTTTTGCTCCAATAGTATTTTTTATCTATTGGTTTGTTTGTAACAAAACCTATAAGAGGCAAAATGCGCTATTGTTGGTTGCGAGTTATTTTTTTTACTCTTGTTGGGATTGGCGCTTTTTGTTTTTACTGCTTTTTTCTACGACTTTAGATTATGTTTCGGGTTTAGAAATTCAAAAAACGGATAATCTCAAAACTCGAAAGGCTTGGTTTTATTCTAGTATAGGAATCAATTTGGCCTTTTTAGGTGTTTTTAAATACTACGATTTTTTCGCGTTATCTTTTCAAGAAGTGTTGCAAAGAATTGGTATTTCCGTAGATATTTTTACTTTAAATATTATTCTTCCAGTTGGAATTTCTTTTTATACCTTTCACGGACTTTCCTATGTTATTGATGTTTATAAAAAAAGAATAACGCCCGAAAAGAGTTTTGTAGATTATGCTGTTTTTGTGTCGTATTTCCCTTTATTGGTTGCCGGTCCGATTGAACGTGCCACCCATTTATTACCACAAATTAAGGTAAAACGGAATTTTAACTACCAACAAGCAATCTCTGGTTTGTATCAAATTCTTTGGGGTTTGTTCAAAAAAGTTGTGATTGCAGACAATTGCGCCACATTTGCCAACGATATTTTTAATAATTCCGAAACCTATGGCGGAAGTACTTTAGTAATTGGTGCGCTATTTTTTACTTTTCAAATTTATGGCGATTTTAGTGGCTATTCGGATATCGCTTTAGGATCGTCACGATTGTTTGGAATTGAATTACTCAAAAATTTTAATTTCCCTTATTTCTCCAGAGATATTGCCGAGTTTTGGCGGCGTTGGCATATTTCTCTTTCTTCTTGGTTCAAGGATTATTTATATATTCCGCTTGGTGGAAGCAAAGGAGGAAAACTGATGCAAATAAGAAACATCTTTATCATATTTATAGTTAGTGGATTTTGGCACGGTGCAAACTGGACGTTTATTATTTGGGGATTTCTGAATGCGCTTTACTTTTTACCTTTATTATTAACGAATAAAAATCGTGTAAACCTAGAGATTGTTGCCAAAAACAGGTTGCTGCCAAACGGAAAAGAAACACTTCAAATACTAACGACTTTTGCCTTAACTGTTTTTGCTTGGATATTTTTTAGAGCTAATTCCGTTTCTCACGCCATACATTATATTCAAGGAATTTTTAGTAAATCACTTTTTCAATTGCCCGAAGTACGACCAACTTTTTTATCGGTTTTACTTGTATTTTTTATAGTTATAGAATGGATTGGTAGAGACGGAAATTATGCATTAGATAAATTTGCAGGTTTTGGGAATCGTATTTTTCGTTGGTCTTTTATAATGCTTCTGCTGCTTTTAATTTTTATTTTCGGAAGAGAAGAACAACAATTTATTTACTTTCAATTTTAAAAAGATGAAAAAGTTTTTAATTACACTATTATTTTTCGGATGCCTTTTTTTTATTGCAGATAAAGTGTTGTACTTAAAAATGCAATCCTTACCAGAAAGGGAATATGACAAGCGATTGGAATCTATAATTTTAGGAAAAATGAACCAAGAAATTTTGATATTTGGTTCATCTCGAGCGCAGCATAATGTATATTCTGATCTTATTGAGGAAAATTTACACCTAAAAACCTACAACTTGGGATATCGTGCAGCGAGTATTAATTTTCAACTATATCTATTAAAAAAAGTACTTTTACATAACAAAGCGCCCAAAAAAATACTACTAACTTTAGATGACGATAGAGAGTTTTTTTTGGAAACCTCTTTACATTTTCGTTATGATAAATTATATCCATTAGTAGGATGCCAAGAAATTACCAACGACTTAATAAAACATAAAGAACTTTCCCCGTTTGCAGTTGGTTTTTATTCCGCTAGAATTGGATGGAATCAATTTACCAAACCAAAGTTACCTACAATCTACGATATCTGGACACCAAAAGGAACGGTTTTATTGGATTCAGATTTACCTCAATTTGATAAAATTTATTTTAAATCAAAAAAATATGATATTAAAAACGAATTGTCGGAACGTTTATACGCTTTTACTGAGTTTCAAACTATTTGTAAAAAGAAAAAAATTCAATTATACCTTTTAATTCCTCCAAATTTTGGAGAGCAAAATTCGGTTTTTATTACTAGAATAAGACAATTGGTTGTAGCTAAGGAAACCAAACTGCTGTACCAAAAAGATACCGTTTTTAATAATTCAAATTTATTTTCAGACCACGCACATTTGAATAAAAAAGGCGCTATTGTTTACACCAAGCAAATTATACAAGAAATAAAACTATGAATAATTTACTTTTTATAGTTTAGGTAAAAAATCTATCAAAATTGTATCTTTGTTTTAATCATTATAAACATGCCTTTTATAGGCGCTATTGTAGAATTTAAATGAAACATATTGCCATTCTTCCTCTTCGCAAAAACTCCAAAGGAATTCCCGGAAAAAACAAAAAGAAATTGGTTGGTAGACCTTTATTTAGCTGGGTTGCGGCCGAAGCAATTTTTTCTAATTTGGATGTGCTTTATATTTTTACAGACGATCAAGACATTATTGATTTTGTAGAAAAAGAATATACTTGGACCAATAAAATACAAACTATTTTGCGTTCGGATGCTTCTGCAACCGATACGGCATCTACCGAATTGGCGATGGTAGAAATGGGGGAATTATTAAATTATGATTTCGATACCTTCACTTTATTGCAAGCCACGTCGCCATTCACCAAAGCTAAAGATATTAATTTAGCGTTAGAATTACTTGAAAATCCCGATATTGATTCGGTTGTTTCTGTAGTAAAAACCCATCGTTTTACATGGAGTTTTGATGGAAAACCTCAAAATTATGATGTATACGACCGACCAAGAAGACAAGATTTTGATGGTTTATTGATTGAAAATGGCGCTATTTATTCTACCTCCAAAAAAGCATTTCAAGATTCCAAAAATCGCGTAAGCGGAAAAATTTGCACGGTTGAAATGCCAGAATATAGCCTAACTGAAATTGATTCGACCACCGATTGGTTGGTTTGCGAAACGTTGTTGGCCGAAAATTTAAAAAAGCAGAAAACACAACAAAAAATTGATTATTTGGTTCTAGATGTTGATGGCGTTTTTACTGATGGTTGCGTTTATTATAATGCTAATGGAGAAATGGCCAAAAAGTTTGACATGCGCGACGGCATGGGATTAGAAATTCTTAGACAAAATAGGGTAGAAGTAGTAGTGGTAACATCAGAAAATTCTGAATTGGTTGCCAAACGAATGAAAAAATTACAAATTCAAAATACCTTTTTGGGTGTTAAAGATAAATATTCGTTTTTACAACAATTCCTTAAAGATAAAAATAGTAGTTTTGGGTCGGTTGCTTACGTTGGTGATGATGTAAATGATTTGGCAAATATATGTAGTGTTGGTTGGTCTTTTGCGCCAAATAATGCTATTGAAATTATAAAAAATCATGCCGATTTCGTAATTTCTAAAGATTCTGCAAATGGCGCAATTCGAGAAGTTTGCGAAATAATTATGAAGTATAACAAAAGATATGAAATATAAAAATCCTTATTTGATTGCCGAAATTGGTTGCAACCACAAAGGCGATATGGACATTGCCAAAGAACTTATAAAACGGGCAAAGATTTTTTGTAATGCGGATGCAGTTAAATTTCAGAAACGTAATAATATTGAATTGCTTACGGATGAGCAATGCCATGCACCACATCCAAATCCGAATAATTCTTATGGATCAACCTATGGTGAACACCGTGAATTTTTGGAATTTGACCTTGACCAACATGCCGAATTAAAAAAATATTGTGAAGAAATTGGTATCGAATATTCTACTTCCGTTTGGGATGTAACTTCTGCGAAAGAAATAGCGTCTTTAAATCCTACTTTTATTAAAATTCCGTCCGCTTGCAACAATAATTTTGATATGCTTGCATGGTTGTGCGAGAATTACCAGGGTGAAATTCATGTTTCGACCGGAATGACTACTAAAAACGAAACCGATGAATTAGTAGCTTTTTTTGAATCAAAAAATAGAAACCAAGATTTGGTTTTATATAATTGTACATCAGGTTATCCTGTTCCGTTTGAAGATGTATGCTTGCTGGATATTAATTTATTAATGCAAAAATTTGGCGATAAAGTAAAACATATTGGATTTTCTGGGCATCATTTAGGAATAGCTGTAGATGTTGCCGCATATACTCTTGGCGCCAACATTGTAGAACGTCATTATACCTTGGACAGAACTTGGAAAGGTACCGATCATGCCGCATCTATAGAACCAGAAGGAATGCGAAAATTGGCGAGAGATTTAAAAGCCGTTCATAAAGCACTTACTTTTAAATCACAAGATATTTTACCAATTGAACAAGTACAAAGAGATAAATTGAAGAATAAGAAAGTTTAATTTATGTCTAAAAAAGTATTTATCTTTTTACCAGATGGTGTTGGACTTCGAAATTTTGCTTTCACTGATTTTAAAGAAATTGGAGAAAATAAAGATTTCCAAATTACTTATTGGAATAATACGCCATTTGAACTAAATACAGAATTAGGATTTGCAGAAGTAAAAATGCAATCGCAAAAAATTCATCCATTCACGACTATTTTTACACGTGCGAGAAAACGTGCCGAATTGAATTATTTTGATCAAAAATTTAATGAAACCGTTTATAATACTTACAATTTTCCGCAATCTTATAAAGGAATAATTAATTTTATAAAAAGCTCTTCTGTAGATGTTTTAGTTGCAATGTGTTCTAATAAAAAAGGGATTGATTTTATTCGGAATCAAATTAAAAGGTTAGAACGAAAAAGTGCTAAATACCAGCAGGCCAAAATACAATTACAAGAACACAAACCCGATTTTATTTTTTGCACGAACCAAAGACCAAGTCAAGCAATTGCACCAATTTTGGCTGCGCAAGATTTAAAAATTCCAACGGCGGCTTTCATTTTTTCTTGGGATAATTTACCAAAAGCAACTACTTTGGTAGAAACCGATTACTATTTTGTATGGAGTAATCATATGAAGGAAGAAGTTTTAAAATATTGCCCATATGTTGCAGAGGAAACTATTTTTGTAACTGGAACACCACAATTTCAAAGTCACTTTGATGCTAGTTTAATTCAATCGAAAGAAAAATTCTACAATCAATATAATTTAGATTTATCTAAGCAATACATTTGTTATTCTGGAGACGATATTGTCACTTCTCCTTTGGATCAATTTTATGTTGAAGATTTAGCAAAATCCGTTAGAGAATTAAATGCTATAGGTTACAATTTAGGAATAATTTATCGAAAATGTCCGGTTGACTTTACCGATAGGTACGATTCGATTTTAGAAAAATATAAAGATGTTGTCGTTTCTATTGCTCCTTTATGGCGACCAGTCGGGAAGAATTGGGATGAAATAATGCCAATGAAAGAAGATTTTGCTCTGCAAGCCACTATTTGCGAACACACTTTATTTGTGGCCAATGTTGCATCGTCTATGGTGTTTGACTTTGTAGCACATGATAAATCCTGTCTGTTTTTTGATTATGAGCAACCGCAATTAAAAAAAGAAATTCGGGATATTGGTCAGAATTACCATTATATTCACTTTCGTTCTATGCCTTCTAGAAATGCTGTTTTATGGTGTACTTCCAAATCGGAATTAACAGATGTAGTTCGTAAAATTGTAGATAACGAAATTTCTAATGTAAAAGAAGGTATGCTATGGTTTGAAAAAATTGTAGGAAAAGAACCAACTAAAGCTTCCGAAAAAATTTGGGAAGTTGTTGATAAAATTATATAAATGCATATTGCCTTTTTAACTCCAGAATTTCCACTAAAAAAATATCCCCATTCTGGCGGATTAGGCACAAGCATTCAAAATTTAAGTCAAGCTTTAATAGCAAAATCGATAAAAGTTACGGTTTTTTTATACGGACAAAATCAAGAAGAGAATTTTCAAGAAAACGGTATAAATTTCTATATCATTCCGTTTAAAAAGTGCGCTTTTTTAAATTGGTATTTTCAAAAAAAGGACATTGAAAAAACCGTAAATAAAGTTATTTCTGAACAAAATATTGATATTTTAGAAGCAGCAGATTGGACAGGAATTACTAGTTTCATGCGATTTAAAATTCCGGTATTAATTCGTTTTCATGGTAGTGATACCTATTTTTGCAAATTAGAAGATAGAAAACAAAAATTTAAGAATTACCTTTTAGAAAAATTGGCTATTAATAAGGCAGCCGGATTTATTGCTCCAACACAATTTGCAGGCGATTTTAGCGCAAAGCTGTTTTCGATTTCAAAAAATAAAATTGAAAAGATTTTTTACGGATTAGAATTACAGAAATTTAATAATACTGCGCCAACCGTTTTTGAAGAAAACACCATTTTGTATATTGGAACCATCATCCGGAAAAAAGGAGTATTAGAAATTCCGGAAATATTTCGAAAAGTCTTGCAATCTATTCCAAATGCTAAATTAGTTTTAATAGGAACAGATTCCGTAGATAAAATCACCAATTCTAAATCTACTTGGAAAATGGTAGATACTTTGTTTACCGAAAAGGAAAAACTCCAAGTTAGCTATTTAGGGAAATTGCCATATTCTGAAGTTCAACAGCATATTCAGAAAGCCAATGTTTGTATTTTTCCTTCTTTTGCAGAAACCTTAGGAATGGTTACTATAGAGAGTATGGCAATGCAAAAGGCTGTTGTCAATACAAATATTGGTTGGGCAAAAGAGTTGCTAGAAGATGGGAAAAGCGGATTTTTAGTGCATCCAAAAGAACATGATTTATTTGCTTCTAAAATAATTTCTATTTTAGAAGATAAAAGTTTGGCGCTAGAATTGGGCAAAAATGCTCGAGAATTTGTACAAAGGCATTTCGATATTCGTCAAATAGCGGATAAAAACATCCAATATTATTCAAAATATTTAACCCACTTTAAATGATAGTTTTAGTTCATAATGATGATACAGTTGTTTCAATTAAAAAATTACTTAATAATGAACCAATTGTTGTTAAAAGTAGTTCTGTAATAGAAACTATTTTTCAATTATCTAATGAATATAATGACTTTATAATTTGGGTGCATCAAAGGGAAGAATCCAATCTAAATCTGTCTCAGCTAAGCACCATATTTCATCACAAAAAAATTGTAGCCTCTTTTTCTGAAAATGATTATTTAAAAAAAGAGGTCGGTTTTGTACATGATTCTAGTCCTAATGTTAATATCAATAAAAAAGTTAGTTATGCTACTTGGTTCATTACTTCAACAGTTGGTGGAATTCATTCTGAAATTATTAGCAAATTGGATTATTTTATTTACAAAAAAGATAGTTTTAATTATTTTTTGCATTCAATTGCTTTGTTAGGAATGTATAATGAAAGTTTGTTTTGTTACAGTGAACCTAATTTGTTAAAGGCAAAGGCCAGCATCGTAATTAATCAGGCTTCTAATTATGAGTTGTTTAAATTTGTAAAGCAACATCAACATATAAAATGGACATTTTTTTTATTGTTAAATTTTATCGTTCATAAAAGGGAATTTCTATTTTTTTCATTTCTATTTTCATTTTTGTCTAAAAAAAGAAAATTTGAGTGTGGAGTTTTTGACTCTGTTAAAGTTCAATCTACTCTTGCAATAGAATCTGTTTTTGATTTAGACGTTATTATTCCCACTATAGGACGTAAAAATTATTTGCATAATGTTTTAAAAGATTTTTCTAATCAAACCCTTCTTCCCAAAAAAATTATTATTGTAGAACAAAATCAGTTGCAAAATTCAATTTCAGAGTTGCAATATATTTATGAAGAAAGTTGGCCATTTGAAATAGTACTTATTTTCACACACCAAATTGGTGCTTGCAATGCAAGGAACATTGCACTTACAAAAACAACTAGTAATTGGGTTTTTTTAGCAGATGATGATAATAGATTTGAACCAAATTTGATAACTAAAATTTTTAAAAATATTAAAAAATTTGGTTGCAATTCAGTAACAACCTCGTACCTGCAAAAGAATGAAAAACAAGTATTAAATAAAGTACTACAATGGCCAACTTTTGGTGCTGGAAATAGTTTTGTAAAAAGAAAATATCTTAAAACGATGCAATTTGATTTACGATTGGAATTTGGTTATGGTGAAGATACCGATTTTGGAATGCAGTTGCGAAACAAAGGAGTTGATATTATATATTTACCTGATCCTAATATTCTGCATTTAAAAGCACCAATTGGTGGTTTTAGAACAAAGCCAGTTTTAGCATGGGATTCAGAAAGTATGCAACCTAAACCGAGTCCAACTATTATGTTATTTGCATTATTGCATAAAACTGATGAACAGATTAAAGGATATAAATTGCGATTATTTTTAAAAACGTATTCGGAACAAAAAAAATTAAATCCATTTAGTTATTTTAATAACATGAAAAAACAATGGAAACTAAGTGTTTATTGGGCTAATTATTTAAAAAATAAATTTAAAGAATGATTAATAATATAAAGTTTAAATTATTTGTAAAAGGTGAGTTAATATTATTTAGTTATTTAAATTCAAAAATAGTTTGTTTTCAAAAACAGTATTAAGTTGGCTTCAATTAAAAAAAAACCTTACAAAGCATTAAAATAATTACCATTAACCATTTTGATTTTACTATTTATAGCGCATATTTATCTTTGTGTACATTTAAAAACATCAATTTTAAAATTCAATACGAATTTGATTTTTTTTAGAATATTCAAAGAATATTTTTCAATAAACAAATTTATTTCTAAAAATTAATTTCTTTTCAATATTTTATTATCAAATAACATTATTTTTGGCTTAGCTAATACGATTAGATTAAAAAATGAAGACAATAGAAGATATTATTCAAATAAATTTAAAGCAAAAAGAGTTTTATAATACCAAAAAGAAAAATGTAGCCACAAAAATATGGTCTTCTTTGCGAGAAAAAACACTTAAAAAAATCCGAAAAAATATTGGTATTCTCGACGAATCCTATGCATTGCATGCTAAGTGGTTTGGTGATTTATCGAATAAAAAAGTTTTAGATTTAGGTTGTTATGCTGGAAATAATTTATCTCTGTATTTAGCAGAAAACTCAAAAGAGTACATTGGATTAGATTTGAGTGATGTTGCAATAACTAAACTTAATGAAAGATTAAAAGACATACCTTCAGCAAAGGCTATTGCTGCCGATTTCTTATCTGAAGATTTTCATGACAAGGATTTTGATATAATTTATGCTTATGGCGTTTTGCATCATTTTGCGAATGTCGATATTTTAATAAGCAAATTGAACGAAAAATTAACAACAAACGGAATTATAGTAAGTTACGATCCACTAGAAACAAGTTTGCCAATAAAGATTATTCGTCTGATTTATAGGCCGTTTCAAAGTGATGCAGCTTGGGAATGGCCATTTACAAAAAAAACCTTTTTTAAGTATAA
>JBLIJW010000073.1:0-12505 GCA_047636155.1 Flavobacterium sp.
TGCATATGGTTCACCACAACAACTCCATAAGCAGTAAATTTTTGATGTAATTTGCTATTTGCGTTAGGGATTTTAGGAAAGCACCGCGTGCGACCGAAAGCCCGTCCCGAAGGGAAACGCCCAAAAAAAAAGAATTTTTATAATTATTAACTATATATATTTACAATGAAATCAATTTCGATTAAAGGATCAGAAAGAGAAAACGTAGGCAAAAAGGCAACTAAAGCCGTACGTGATGCTGGAATGGTTCCTTGCGTAATTTACGGAGGAAGTCAACCAGTACATTTTACAGCAGAAAGCAAAGCTTTCAAAAGCTTGGTTTACACTCCAAACGCGCACACAGTTGTGATTGATTTGGATGGTAAATCTTACGATGCAATTTTACAAGACATTCAGTTTCATCCAGTATCTGATGCCATTTTGCACATTGACTTCTTCCAACTAAGTGACGACAAAGAAATCGTTATGGAAGTTCCAGTTAAAATCATAGGAACATCACCAGGTGTGCTTTTAGGTGGAGTTTTGAACTTAAACCAACGTCGTTTAAAAGTAAAAGCATTACCAAAAAATCTTCCAGATTTTGTAGAAGCAAACATTTCTGAGTTACAAATGGGTAACAAATTATATGTTACAAAATTAGCACAAGAAAACTACAAACTTATGCACCCAGACAACACAGTTGTTGCACAAGTTAAGATTTCTCGAGCTGCTATGAAAGCTGCTCAAGAAGCTGCAAAATCAGAAAAAGGTGGAGCAAAGAAAAAGAAATAATATTTCTAAAATTCTATAAAGTAAAAGCATCTCACTCAAAAGTGAGATGCTTTTTTTTAGAAACAGAATTGCTTGGGCAACTTTATAAATGTAATTCCCGCTGTGCATTACAATCTTGGTTTTTTAGCAAAAACCAAAATTTTCATTTCCATTGGGGTTACTAATAAATCATTTTAATTTTTACAAATTTGTAGTATTTTTGAAAAATGAACTGGATACAAAATATATTTTCAAAACCAAAGGAAGAATCAAAAACAAGCATGAAAAAATTTTTAATTGTAGGACTAGGTAATATTGGCGGCGAATATGTAAATACCAGACACAATATTGGATTTAAAATTTTAGACCATTTTGCTGCTACAGAAAATCTTGAATTTAAAACTGCAAAATTAGGACAAACTTGCGAATACAAAATAAAAGGCCGAACTGCCATTTTATTAAAACCAAATACCTACATGAACCTGAGCGGTAAAGCCGTAAAATACCATCTAGATTCCGAAAAAATTCCCATTGAAAATTTGCTAGTAATTACAGACGATCTAAATTTATCTTTTGGAACAATACGTATAAAAGCCAAAGGAACAGATGGCGGACATAATGGTTTAAAAAACACTCAATTATTATTAAACACTTCTGAATATCCTAGATTTCGATTCGGAATTAGCGATGCCTTTAAAAAAGGACAACAAATTGATTACGTTCTCGGAGAATGGAGTGAAGAAGAAAGAATACAATTAGCAGAACGCTATAAAATTGGCTTAGAAATTATAAAATCATTTATTTTATCTGGTTTAAACGAAACAATGAACAATTTCAACGGAAAATAATTGACAAAATAAAAATATTAACATAAAAAAAACTTTTTTTTATTAGCTTTGTCAGCTATTCAATTTTAAAAAAATTATTTATGAAAAACTTTACACTATTAAGCTTCCTTTTGGTTGCTTTAAGCTTTTCTGGTTTTAGCCAAAATACGAAACAAAAAACCGTCTTTGGAAAAACAGTTCAGCACGTTACACCTGATGGATTTATTCGTTGCGCTACAGATGAATACGAACAATATCTACAAGAAAACGATCCTAAAAGAGCCACAAGTCAAGAATTTGAAAATTGGCTTCAACCACTAATAGTAAAGTATAAAGAGCAACAAGCATTGAGCTCTGAAAGTGGTGGAATAATTTATATCCCAGTAGTTGTGCATGTTATACATAATGGTGATGCCTATGGCGCAAGTGAAAACATTACAGATGAGCAAGTTCAGTCCCAAATGACTGTAATGACGCAAGATTTTAGAAGAATGGCTGGTAGTCCAGGATTCAATAATAATGCTGTTGGAGCAGATACACAAATTGAATTTGTTTTAGCAAAAGTTGATCCTAATGGTAACCCAACTAACGGAATCGATAGAGTAAACCTATGCCAAGCATCTTGGAGTACTACAGATATTAATACCATAGTTAAACCAACTACAATTTGGGATCCAACATTATATATGAATATGTGGAGTGTGACGTTTACAGATGCAACATTATTAGGTTATGCTCAATTTCCTAGTGCTTCTGGACTTGGAGGATTAAATGCAAACGGTGGTTCGGCTACAACTGATGGAGTTGTTGCAGGTTTCTCTTTCTTTGGAAGTTCTGCCTTATCTACTGGAAATTTTCAAGCACCATATGACAGAGGAAGAACCATGACACACGAAGTTGGTCACTTTTTAGGTTTACTGCATACTTTTCAAGGAGGATGTGGAACAGGAAATACTAATTTTAGTGGAGATTATTGTTCCGACACTCCTGGAGTAGGAACTCCAAACTATGGTTGTGTAGCGAATACCGATTCTTGTACTTCAGTTCCGGGTAATGACATGATTGAAAATTATATGGATTATACAGATGATTTATGCATGAATATTTTTACACAAGTTCAAAGAGACAGAATCGCTGCAGTAATGACAAACTCCCCTAGACGTGCAAGTTTAAGAACCTCTACTAAAGATATTGCAATTACATTGTTTGCTAATGATGCAGAAGTAAAAATTGAAAATAGTTGTAGTAGTAGTGCTACTCCTACATGTGCTGTTCCAAACCCACCATTATCAGCAAAAGTTATTTCTTTATACAATAGAGGACTTTCTAACTTAACATCAGCTACGATTAGTTATAATATTAATGGTGGAACTCAATTTACTAGTAACTGGACAGGATCTTTGGCTACAAATAGGTTTGAGTATGTAACTTTGCCAAACACTGCAGTTAACGGAACCTTAAATGTTACGATTACTGCTGTAAATGGTGGTGCAGACCAAAGAGCTACTAATAACACCGCAACCAAAACATTTTCAGGCGGCGCTGCATCCTCTTTAGCAAATTTCGCTTTTACAACTTACAATTTTACTCTAGTAGGCGATCAGTATGGTGCGGAAACTACTTGGACTTTGAAAAATAATGCTGATACCACTTTATATAGTGGCGGACCATATACTAATTTACCTGCATCAGGCACACAACCTTTAGTTACTAACCAAGCTTGGACTTTACCAGCTAATGGATGTTATACGTTTACAATTAATGACAGTTTTGGCGACGGAATAAACAGTACAACATATGGTTTGGGTTCTTACACAATTAAAACCAATTCAGATGCTACTACTGTTGCTAGCGGCGGTGCATTCACAACTACTGAATTTAAAGCATTTTCTAATAATCTCTTAGGAACAAACGATTTTAATTCTTTAAATGAAGTATATGTTTATCCAAATCCTTCTGCAAGCATTTTGAATATTTCTGTTCCTAACGGAGTGGAGTTACCAAACAAATTAGTTATTTATAATAGTTTAGGACAAGTAATGAATACTAAAAAGGTTACATCTACTGATGATTTATATGTAAACACTAGTTCTTTTAGTCAAGGCATTTATTTAATTACTGTTAGCAATGAAAGTGATTCTAAAACATTACGATTTGTTAAAAAATAAATCTTTAAAATGGTAAATTAAAAGCGGATTGAAATTTCAATCCGCTTTTTTTATGCTTTGTATTTAAATCATAAAAGATAATTAATAATCCTTGTATTAGAGAACGTTTTTAAATATTTTCGGCTTATTAAGACAAAGTATTTAATTCAAATTAGATGTAAAATTATTTTACTTAGTAACGTAAATATTTACTGATAATCAAACATCAATGAATATCTTAAGAAAGGAATCCCTAACCGGTTATATTATGTGTAATAAATTGGTAATAACAATTGAATTTAAGTTTAAATAATTTTAAAGCGCTATTTTGTCATTACAGCCAATAGCTTATACTTCCTTTTTTTGATTTACTAGATTACAATAAAACAAATTATTTTCATAAAAAAACCGCGACTAGCGCGGTTTTTAATTTTATATTAAATTATTATTTTTTTATAATTTTTTTAGTGACAACGGATTCTCCATCTTTTATTTTCAATAAATATACTCCAGATGTGAAATTTGAAAGAGATAATGTTTCAGTAAAATTTCCTGAGTTCGAATAGTTATTTGTACTAATTTGTCTTCCTCTTAAGTCATAAATTGTTATGGCAATTGGCTCAGAAGATTGTGGCTGAAACTGCACCGTAACCTGATCTTTACTTGGATTTGGAAATACCGATAAATTAACAAAACCAGAGGAAGAAACTCCCAAAGCAGCTTCTGTTTTACAAATATTAAGAGACCAACCATTAATTGCTCCACCATCGCCATTAAATGCATCAAAAACACGCAATGTCCAAACTCCATTGGCACTTTGACCGTTAAAAGCGGAAAGTAACTGCGTTGGTTTTATTGTTCCTGAAACTGCTGGATTGTTTGCACAGGTTAAAGCAATTCCAGAATCATCAAAAGTAGCAATGACATCATTTAATGCTGCACTCGCACAAGGTCTATTAACCAACTGAACTTCTGTTCCGGCAGGACTAATTAAGGTAATGGTCATGTCATTTACCCAAGTATGTTGAACGTTTATACTTACATTTAAATCAGATATTACTGAAGTATCCGCAATATTTAAAGTAGAGTTGGACGTTACATTTAAAGTTGTTAGGATTGTAACAGGAACGTTGGTAGCAACAATTGTGTTACAAACTACCATTCCGGTAGAAAAGTTAAAACTGTTTCCAAAAGCTCCAGAACATGATGGGTTTTTAGGTTTGATTCTCCAATAAAAATTAGTTACCTCTAACAAATTACTAACGGGATATGAAGTTCCTGTAACCACAGCACTTAGCACATTGTTTATAAAATTTTGATCTGTTGATAACTGAACTTCGTAACTGATAGCATTAGCAACTGCCTGCCAAGTTAAATTTAAGCTGGTTGGCTGTGTAACAGCCAAATTTGCTGGAGACGTTAAACTCACAACTGCGAAATTAGCACTATAAACTCTTAGATAAAATGGAGTGGTAACTATAGTATTGCCAGATGTTGCACTAACTAGAAGAGAATAAAATCCCGCAGCAACATTGTTTGTAGTAACAGATAAAGAAATTGATGCATTTGCTGTTGCCGATGTTTGAGAAAATGTACCTACTGCATTTGTTGGCAAACCAGAAACCGTAAAGTTAGTTACACCAGAAAATCCATTGTATGTGGTATAAGGAAAATTATATACGATTTGCGTTGCACCAGCACAAGTTTCTTTGTTTTGCTGATCTGCAACTCCATTATAAGCAATCGCAAAGTTATTTGTTGCCGTCGTTATTGCAAAATTGGAATTAGAAATATCGAAAAATATGTGTTTGTATCCCTTCACCATAATTCGATTATTAACTCCAACTGAATTAGGAACTGTTATAGTTTCTGATCCATCATTAGGAACTTTACTAGCTAATTGTATAGGATAAGTCAAACCCCCGTCTGTTGATAAAAAAATATCTACAAATTCTGCGTTAATGTTGTTTGCAGTTGTTCCGGCAACATCCCAAGTAATATTTTGGTTAGAACCTACACTCCAAGATTCTGATCCTGTATTTGGTAGCGTTACCAAAAATGGTCCAGCAGTGGCATTTACAGTAACTACCATATCTGCAAAATTGGTTTGTCCAACTTTGATTGGTGCTACAGAACTATATAATACATTGTCTCTTACTGTTAGTCTAAAATTTAAAACTCTTGAAACAGAACTCAATGCTTCTGACAAAATACCTACATCATTACCAGTTGCAGCGGTAGTATTAGAATTTGCAATAATGCTAGATAGTCTTGGGAAATATCTTGAAGGTGATGCAGACGGCAAAAATGAAATAAAATTTGGACCTATTACTTTGGTTGTACTTGCACTACTACTTGCTCCGATTGATGATGCACCATCATCATTTTGTTCCCAGCAATAAGTTAAAGCATCAGCAGAATTTTCATCCGATGCAGAACCAGTAAGCACAAAAGGAGTACTTACAGGAATTGTAAAATTACTCATTGGATTTACTACAGGTGTTGCATTTGTACCTGCTAAAGAAGTTAAGACAATACAAGATCTACCTATTAAATTACTTTGTATTTGTTCAATAGTTGTTGCATGATAAATATCAATGGAATGTGGTGCTACATCTTGACCTGTAATTCCTGCATAACCCATTATTGTAATTCCTGAACCAACTTCTTTGTTAGTCCCAGATCCTTCATTAGAGTTTGAAAAAGTATGCGTTCCTCCAAGTTGATGGCCAATTTCATGAACAACATAATCAATATCAAAATTATCTCCTTGAGGAATTCCGTCAGAAGGAGAGGTAATTCCTCTTCCTTTGGTAGCTCCAGTTCCAGCAGTTGTTCCGTTTACACAAACACATCCAATACAGCCGGCATTTCCTCCGCCGCCAGAAGCTCCAAACAAGTGTCCAATATCGTAAGCCCCATTGTTTGCAGCTAAAGTAGTTCCTGGTCCAGTTAAAGTCGTATTTAAGGCTTTCTGTAACTGGGTATTCCACTGGCCTAAAGTTGTATATGGATCGGTTGCTGGATCGTAATAAATAACATTCGTTGAACTAGCAACCAAATTAAGGTGCAATGCCAAATCTTTTTCATAAACACCATTGCAGCGGGTTAATGTTGCATTGTATGCTGCTAAAACCAAGCCTACTTGTGTTTCACTTGTTGCTCCAAAATAATTGGAATATTCTGCATTACAAGATTGCGCTAAACGCATTGTTCTTAATTCGCCTGTGTTAATCAATGCTGACTTGTTAGCAGAAATCTTTTGAGAAATATCTGTCGCCATTGCTTTTTCATCTGTAGAACAAGTCCAAGCTAATACTCCTTTTTGTCTTTGAGATTTAAAAACGGCATAAATTGTATGATCTTGAGAATATGGTTCAATAAACTCAGTTTCTTTATCTGATCTAAAAATCATTGTTTGAATTCCTTGTGGGGAAATACTAATTTTTAAAGATGCATATTTATCTGTAACTCCTTTACCAGAAAAAGCTCTGATTTCAGGAAATTGCATTTGTAAATCGGCTTCAAAATTAGATGCTTCACAAACCTGAAACTGTTCTAGGTTGCCATCTGCATTTGGTAAAGAAATAATCGTGGAATGCTTTTGAGAATTACTGCCTACGATAGAAAATAATTCTTGTCTTATCCCTTCGGTATTTAAATCAAATAATTTAAATTCTTTTGGAAAAGATAGCCTTGCAACACCTTTATCTGTAGTGATTTTTTTTTCATCATTTGTATGTTGCGTCCAATATCTATTGTTTTGCGAAAATCCAAGATTCACAAAAAAAACAGAAACGAGCAACATTAATTGTAGTTTTTTCATAATTGACTAATTAATAGTTTCTCAAATGTAAAATTTATATTAATACAAGGTGAATTTAAGTTAAATATTTTCAGTTTGTTATCCACTCAAAGCAATTAAAAACATTAAATTTGCGTTTTATCAAAATAATTGTGACTACCTTTTTCTCTATATCCGATTTTAAAAGTTCTAAAAAAACAATTCTTACCATTGGTACTTATGATGGTGTGCATTTAGGTCATCAAAAAATTTTAAAAAAAATGATCTCTGAAGGATTAACAAGTAATTTAGAAACTGCCCTTATTTCTTTTTTTCCTCATCCAAGAATGGTTTTACAGCAAAACTCCAATCTTCAATTATTAAATACTTTAGAAGAGAAAAAGGTTTTATTAGAAAAAAATGGCATTCAAAATTTGATTGTACATCCTTTTGATCAAGAATTTTCCGAACTTTCAGCTGAAGAATTTGTAAAAGAATATTTAGTCAAACAGTTGTCTGTAGCAAAAATTATTATCGGCTATGACCATAGATTTGGGAAAAACAGAACTGCTGGAATTGCAGATTTACAAGAGTTTGGAATAAAATATGGATTTGAAGTTGAACAAATTTCTGTTAAAGAAATAAATGAAATTTCAATTAGCTCCACTAAAATTAGAGAAGCGGTAAAAAATGGTGCTATTAAAAAAGCAAATTCTTATTTGGGTTACTCCTATTTTTTTTCAGGAAATGTAGTGAAAGGTAAACAAATAGGAAGGACAATTGGATTTCCTACCGCAAACATTGAAATAAAAGAAAGCTATAAACTAATTCCAGAATCTGGAGTATTTGTAGTTGCGATTAAAATAAAATCAATTGTTTGTCCCGGTATAATGAATATAGGAAACCAACCTACTGTTAATGGTAATTCAAAAAGAATTGAAGTACATGTTCTCAACTTTTCTGATGATTTATATGATCAAAACGTTACCGTTTGTATTTTAGATTTTATAAGAGAAGAGGAAAAATTTGATTCTTTGGAAAATTTAAAAAGCCAATTAGAGAAAGACAAAGAATTTGCTTTGTCTTATTTTCATAATTTTCGCGGTAATTTACAAGATTATATTTTTTAAATTTAGTCTGCCAATTTTGTAAATATAATTTCTTAAATTTGAGGAAATCTACTAAAAATTATGCAGAATTATGAAAATATCTAAAGAAGTTGTAAATGGTTTTATTATGTTTTTAGGAATAGGAATATATTTTCTTATTATGGAAGCATTAGGATTATCAAAATATTATATTCTACGAATATTTAATGTACTTATCATAATTTACGGCTTAAATTTATCTGTAAAATCAAATCTAAAAGAAGGCAAAACTGGTTACATGCAAAATCTTATTAGTTCTGCACTAACAGGAATAATAGGTATTGCTTTAGGAATAGTAGGTTTAGCCGTTTATTTAGATATACAAGGTGGTCAAGCGTATATGAATAAGTTGTCCAAAGCATTTCTATTTGGAGGAAACCCAGATTTAGGAACGTACTGTTTAGGATTATTTATTGAAGGTATTGCTTCTGTTGTGATGGTTGTTTTTATAAACATGCAGTATTGGAGAACAAAAGAAGTTTTTAGAGAAGAAGCATAGTACAAGGGTGAAATACTTTTTACTTACAAACAAAATAACTACTTTTGAGCCAATATTAGAATTCTTATGAGTATAGCAAAACACAATTGGACAAGAGAAGAAATAATTTCTATTTATAACAAACCTATGATGGATTTGCTTTTTGAAGCAGCTTCTGTTCATAGAGTAAATCATGATCCAAACACGGTTCAAGTATCTACCTTATTATCTATCAAAACTGGTGGTTGTCCTGAAGATTGCGGATATTGTCCGCAAGCAGCAAGATACCATACAGGTGTAGAAGGAAACGATTTAATGTCTGTTTCGCAAGTAAAAGCACAAGCGCTAAGAGCCAAATCTAGCGGTTCATCAAGAGTTTGCATGGGTGCAGCCTGGAGAAATGTTAAGGATGGTGAAGAATTTGATCAGGTTTTAGAAATGGTTCGCACCATAAATAAACTAGACATGGAGGTTTGTTGCACTTTAGGAATGATTACCGAAAATCAAGCAAAAAGATTAGCAGAAGCTGGATTATATGCTTACAATCACAATTTAGACACTTCAGAAGATTATTATAAAGAAGTGATTTCAACTCGTGGCTTTGAAGACCGATTACAGACTATTGAAAACGTTAGAAAAACTAACGTTACCGTTTGTAGTGGTGGAATTATAGGAATGGGAGAAAGTTTAGACGATCGTGCCGGAATGTTAGTAGCATTGGCTTCTTTAAATCCCCAGCCAGAATCTGTGCCAATTAATGCATTGGTAGCTGTAGAAGGCACGCCAATGGCAGACGAAAAACCAATTGAAATTTGGGAAATGATTCGTATGGTTGCAACCACCCGAATTATTATGCCAGAAACGCAGGTTCGCTTGTCTGCAGGAAGAACAAATATGTCTCGCGAAGGTCAGGCAATGTGTTTTTTCGCAGGAGCGAATTCTATTTTTGCAGGAGATAAATTATTAACAACTCCTAATCCGGATGTGAACGAAGACATGAAAATGTTTGAAACTTTGGGGTTAATACCGCAAAAACCATTTACAAAAGTTTCACAACCTAAAACAATAGAAGCAGCAGATTCTGAATTTGCTTCATTAGGCGAAAAACCAAAATGGACAAGACCAGCACACAAAATAGAGAAAAATTTAGAAGCTTCTCAAAAAGGAAAATAGAATTTTATCATTATTACAAAATATAAAAGCCGTAACTAAAATTAGTTACGGCTTTACTTTTATTTATATAAAAAGTCATTACCAAATTTTAACTCGATCTTTAGGAGCTAAATATAAAGAATCTGATGGTTTAATTTTGAAAGCTTCATAAAATTCAGGAATATTACGAACCACCCCATTAATTCGATATTTAGCAGGAGAATGCGGATCAGATGCTATTTGACTTCTAAGTGATTCTTCTCTAACATTTTCTAACCAAACTTGTCCCCATCCTATAAAAACCCTTTGCAGGCCTGTATATCCGTCTAAAACAAGAGCTTCTTTTCCATTTAAACTTTTTTTGTATGCTTTAATTGCAATACTTAAACCACCTAAATCACCGATATTTTCACCAAGAGTAAATTCTCCATTTAAATTTAAATCGTCAAAGGGCTTAAAACCAGAATATTGTCCTACTAACGTGTTGGTTTTATTTTTAAATTTAGTTAAATCTTCTTTTGTCCACCAATTACGCATAACACCATCTCCATCAAAACCACTTCCTTGGTCATCAAAACCGTGACCTATTTCATGACCAATTACTGCTCCAATTCCACCATAATTCACAGCATCATCTGCTTTTAAATTAAAAAATGGAGGTTGTAATATTGCCGCAGGAAAAACAATTTCATTTAAAGTAGGGTTGTAATAAGCATTTACTGTTTGCGGCGTCATTCCCCATTCTGCTCTATCCACTGGCTTATCTAACTTTTCCAGCATTCTGTTATATTCGACTAAAGTAGATCGTTCAATATTACCGAATAAATCGATTTTATTAATTTTAAGATTTGAATAGTCTTTCCACTTGTCAGGATATCCAATTTTAACAGTAAATTTTTTCACTTTATCTAAAGCCTGTTTTTTGGTGTTCTCACTCATCCAATCTAATTTTTTTATGCTTTCTGCATAAGCATCTAATAGATTGTTTACCATTGCAACCATTTTTTCCTTTGCCTTTGGCGAAAAATGTTTTTTGACATAAACTTTACCTACTAACTCTCCCAAGGAACCGTTAACAGCACTTACGCCGCGTTTCCAATCTTCTTCTTGTTTTTCTTTTCCCGATAGTACTTTGCCGTAAAATTCAAAGTTTTGAGCGTCTAAATCATCTGATAAGTAAGTGGAAGCATTATCAATAACTTTCCATTTCAAAAAAATTTTCCATGATGATATAGGAGTCTTTTGAATTAAATCATTCAATTTTTTGGTGTATTCTACTTGAGAAACTACTACTGCTTTTTGATCACCAAATCCTGCATTATTTAACATTACATTCCAATCAAAATTAGGCATCAATTTATTTAAATCAGAAAATTTATAGACATTATAAAGTTTTGTAGCATCTCGCGTTTCTTCCTTTTTCATTTGAATTGAAGCTAACTTAGTTTCCAAGCTCATAACTTCTGAAGCCTTAGCACTTGCATCTTGAACGTTGCTTAACGTTAGCATTTTTTGGACATGTTGAACATATTTATTTCGGATGTCCTTCATTTTAGCATCTTCACTCAAGTAGTAATCTCTTTCTGGCAAACCTAATCCACCTTGCCAAGTCATTAAGACATTTTTATTTGGATTTTTAAAATCTTCGGTTACAGATATGCTAAATGGTGTAGCTATTCCTAGTCTATTTGCTTTTCCAAAATAACCTGCCAAATCGGTGTAATTTTGTATAGAATCAATCTGTTTTAAATAAGGTATTATTGGGTTAATTCCTTTTTCATTTCTCATCTTTCGGTTAACATAGGAAGCATAAAAATCTCCTATTTTCTGTTCCTCGCTTCCTTCTGTTGTATTTTGTTTTGCAGCATTTTCAATTATTTCTCTTACATCCTTTTGAGATTGATCATATAAAAGATCAAATGAACCGAAAGAAGATTTATCGGCAGGAATGGCATTTGCCTTTAACCAACTGCCATTAACAAATTCTTCAAAATTATCTCCAGGTAGAACTAAAGTATCCATGTTAGACTTAATAATTCCTGATATTTCTGGTTTTTTATCGTTACAAGCAAGTAAAGAAATTGCGCAAATGAATAATAATACTTTTTTCATAATATTTTATAAGATTAAATAGAGAAAGATTAGTACATCAAATTTTAAATTTGTTACATATGGAAACAAAAAAAGCCTAACATTTCTGCTAGGCTTTAAAAGCTCCC
>JBLIJW010000074.1:0-12339 GCA_047636155.1 Flavobacterium sp.
GTTATAGACCTTGGCAACACCTTTGTTAAAATAGCTGTTTTTGAATTAGATAAACTCTTTTTTAAAAAAGTAGCGGACTATTCGAACTGGGAAAAAGAATTGCAAAATATTTTTCAAAAATATCCAAAAATAAAAAATATTGTCGCTTGTAGCGTGGTAAATCGTCTTCAATTGGAAGAATTGGCTTTTTTAAAAGAATATAAAATTCATTTTATTTCTTCACAATCCCACTTCCCTTTCATTAATAATTATGAAACTCCAGAAACTCTAGGAATAGACAGAATGGTTTTAGCAGCAGGTGCAGTACTTAAATATCCAAAACAAGACTGTTTAATAATTGACGCTGGTACTTGCATCACATATGACTTTATAACGAGTTCAGGTAATTATTTGGGTGGTGCTATTTCACCCGGAATACAACTAAGATACAAATCGTTACATGATTATACTGCAAAATTACCATTGCTAGAACCAGAAATGCCGAATAATCAAATTGGTAGGAGTACTAAAAACGCAATTCATTCTGGTGTAATCAATGGTATTTTATATGAAATTGAAAATCATATCACAGCTTTCAGCGCTAATAAAAAAAACTTTATCATAATTTTAACTGGTGGTGATGCAGTTTTTTTGGCTAAACGATTAAAAAATACCATATTTGCCAATTCAAATTTTCTGTTAGAAAGTTTGTACCATTTATATCAATTTCAGCAAAAATGATCAAAAATTTTATTTTAAGTATTGGTTTACTTTTCTCCTTAATGTCTGTTGCACAAGAAGGTACCTCTTCGCCATATTCGTTTTACGGAATTGGTGATATTCGTTTCAGAGGAACAACGGATACTCGCAGTATGGGTGGACTTTCCGTTTTCCCGGATAGTATTCACTTAAATTTGCAAAATCCAGCATTGTTAGCCTCTTTAAAAACAACAACATTTTCAATTTCTGCCACTTCATACAGATCAAAATTAAAGACAGAAACCAATTCAAGCAACACAGCTAGGACTGCTTTAGATTATTTAGCAGTAGGATTGCCTTTAGGAAAAGCAGGTTTAAGTTTCGGTCTTATCCCCTATTCTGCTGTTGGATATAAAATTGAAAATGTCGCGACAGAAACCAATCCAGAAACTACAAGATTTAATGGCGTTGGTGGTATTAACAAAGCATTTATTGCAGTTGGAACAGAAATATATAAAAATTTAAGTATAGGTATTGACATGCAATACAACTTCGGAAAGATTGAAACCACAAGTTTATCAAGTATTTCTGGAATTGAACTAAGCACTTTAGAATCAAACATATCCAACGGCGCAGGTATTTCTATGAACACAGGAGTTTCCTATTTTACAAAGATTACTAAAAAACTAACCTTCTTTACCTCTGCAACCTTTGCACCAGAAAGTAAATTAAAATTTACTAACCAACGAAAAATAAACTTAGTTCAAATATTTTCTGCGGGAGGCTTTTCAACTATAGATGCAGCAAACGGTGAAGTTAATGTGCCAGATACAACTATCAAATTACCTCAAACTACTTCTTTTTCTGTCGCCATTGGTGAGCAAAAAAAATGGAGTGTTGGTAGTGAAATTACCCAAAGAAACTCGAATACCTATAGTAATCGCTTTGTAGATTCTGGTTCCCAATCAAGCTTTGAAAATTCAACAAGATATATTGTAGGGGGTTATTATATTCCTAAATACAATTCTTTTGATAACTATTTATATCGTATTAATTATCGTTTAGGACTTCGCTATGAAAAAACCGGACTTGTAATTAACAACCAATCTGTAGAAGACCAAGCAATAACACTTGGGTTTGGATTACCTATGAATGCAAATATGGGTTCCAATTTAAATATCGGTCTGGAATATGGAAAGCGTGGAAAAACTAGCTACGGATTAGTTCAAGACAACTATTTTAATATTTCTGTAGGTCTTTCTTTTAATGATGTTTGGTTTAGAAGAAGAAAAATTGATTAACTTGTGAAAAATTAATTTTCTTATGAAAACCTTTTTTACCACAATTTTATTTCTAACTCTTTTCATTGGGTTTTCTCAAAAAAAAGCAATTTGTAACGAATTGGAATCTAAAATTAGTAATGCTATTTCTGACAACGATTTCGAAAGTGCAAATAAATTTTATTTAGATATAAAATTAAACTGCCAAAACCATTCTGAGAAAATGTATGCAATGGGAGAAGTTGTTTTACATCATTTTATTGATTTAAGTACAGAATCTAAATTAGAACAAAATTTACAAGAATACATAAATTGGTTAAATTTATTAGATAAAAACTTCCCAGAAAACCAACTTGCATCGCACCAAAAAAAGGCATTAATTTTATACAATTCCAAAATTAGTACAGATCAAATTATCTTAGAAAATTTAAACAAAGCCTTTTCTTTACAACCCAAACAATTTACTAACGGACAATTATTATTTGAATACTTAAACATTTATTTTAAAGAATCGAAAAAAGAGAAATCAAATATTTCGACGTTTGATTTAATTAATAGATACAATGATGTAGTAGCATTGTGCTATTTGAATGCAGAAAAGTTTCCGGAAAGAAAATCAGAATACCTTAATGTAATAACAAACAGCAAACAAATCTTGAGTTCTGTTTTAACCTGTGAAAACTGGAATAATTTTGCCACTACAAAATACCAAGACAATCTTTCAAACATTTCCTGGATAGAAAATACAACTACAATTTTGCATGAAAATTGCAAAACGAGTAGCATGGTGGAAATATTATCCCTAAAATGGCTAGAATTAAATGCTAATTCAAAACCAGCTTATTATTTAGGAGATTATTATTTAAATAAAAACGAACAAGCCAAGGCAATATCGTATTTTGAAAAAGCCATTGAGTTATCTAAATTAAAGCAAGAAAAAGCAGCAACAGCCTACGTAATTGCAATTTTAACCAATTTGTCTAATAGAAAAACGGCAAATGAAATGATTGAATTGGCTATTGCAAACGATCCTACAAATGCAAAATATTATGTATTTCAAGCAGAACTTTATAGTAATGCAAGCAAAGAATGCGCAACTACAGAGGAACAAAAGGCAGCATTGAATCAACTCGCTTATCAAACTGTTTTAAAAGCTGCCGAAGCAGATTCCAACGCTAAAAAGATGGCAGAAAGTAAAGCAGAAATTTATTTAAAAAAGGCGAACTCTTTTAAAATATCCAAGAAAAAGACAATAACTTTAGACTGCTTTATTAACAAAAAAGTTTCATTTTAACCATTGGCATTTTAACCAACGATTATGCGTTTTAAAATCACAAACTATTTTGTATTTTGTATTACTGTACTATCAATAATTTTATTGTCGTCTTGCGATAGCAATTTTAAAGAAGTACAAAAATCGACATTTGCAGAATTTTCACCTTCTGGTGAAGCCGATTCTATCAATTTAAAATATACCGATTCTGGAAAAGTAAAATCTATTTTAATTAGTCCAAAAATGTTGGATTATGCAACTGTAGAATTTCCGTTTACTGAATTTCCAAAAGGAATTAACGTAACTTTGTTTGATAATAAAGGCAAAAAAACATTTATTACTTCTAAATACGCGGTTACTTATAAGAACACAGATCTAATTGATTTGCAAAGAAATGTGAAAATTACAAATGAAGACGGGCAACTGTTTGAAACAGAACAACTGTTTTTTGATCAAAAAAATGAATGGTTTTATACCGAACAAAAATATAAATTTACAGATCCAAAAGGCATTTCTTATGGAGAAGGAGTAGATTTTAGTAAAGATTTTAAAATAATTAATTCTCAGAGAATATCTGGTGAAATAGAAAATAACGAATAAAATGAATTATTTAAAAATAACAAAATACGTATACTTAGTAATAGGAATAATCTTATTAATTGATGCCGGCATCAACTGGAACAGCAATCCTAATGCCAAACCTTGGTTAAATGTATTTTTAGCTGCTTTAGCTATCTTTATGTTTTTCTTTAGAAATAAATTTGGTAAAAAATTCGAAAAATACGATTCGGATAACAGCACCAAAAAATAATGAGTTTAGCAGTAATACTTATTTGCTTAGTTTTGTGTGCCTTTTTTTCAGGTATGGAAATAGCTTTTATTTCCTCCAATAAAATTTATCTTGAAATAGAAAAAAAACAAGATAACTTTTTGTCAGGCATTTTGACAAAACTCACAGAAAAACCCTCAAAATTTATTGCTACCATGCTAGTTGGGAACAATATTTCTTTGGTGGTTTATGGCTTTTTTATGGGTGACGTAATTATGAATTGGTTAACAATGTTAGATTATACATTTTCGCATTGGTCTAGTTTACTTATACAAACCGTTATTTCTACATTAATAGTTCTGATAACAGCAGAGTTTTTACCGAAAGTGTTTTTTCAGATTTACGCCAACAGTTTGATGAAGATTTTCGCAATCCCTTCCTACTTCTTTTACCAGCTATTCTTTTTCTTATCTACATTTATCATTTGGATCTCTGATTTTATTTTAAAAAAAATATTTCAAACCGAAGGTGACTTTGCTCCTTCTTTCTTTAGCAAATCCGAATTAGGAAATTATATTTCTGAACAAATGAGTACTTTAGACGATCAAGAAGATATAGATACAGAAATTCAAATTTTTCAGAATGCTCTTGAATTTGCAGGCGTAAAAGCGCGCGAAATCATGACGCCAAGAACAGAATTAGTTGCGATTGATTTGTACGATTCTGTATCCGAATTAAAAGAACTATTTGTAAAAACAGGTTATTCCAAAGTTTTAGTTTACCAAAATACTTTTGATGATATAATAGGTTATGTACATTCGTTTGATTTATTCAAAAAACCAGAGACTATAAAATCGATTACTATTTCGGTTGAGTTTGTTCCAGAAACTGTATTTATAAAAGATATTTTGAATCTTCTTACCAAAAAGCGTAAAAGTATTGCAGTAATTTTAGACGAATATGGTGGAACATCAGGAATAATTACCGTCGAAGATATAGTAGAAGAACTTTTTGGGGAAATAGAAGACGAACACGATAGTGACGAAGCATTAATTGAAAAACAATTAGACGATAAATCCTTTCTATTTTCTGCACGTTTAGATGTAGAATATATTAACCAAGAATACAAACTTCAAATTCCTGAAGGCGATTCCTATGGAACTTTAGGAGGATTTATAGTAGATTTTACAACGGAAATTCCTCAAAAAGGAGATAATATCACTATGGATTCTTTTTATATAACAATTGTAGAAGCTACCAATAACAAAATAGATGTAGTAAAATTAACTATTTTAGATTGAGATAACTTTAAATTAGATTTTTAACGTAAAAATCGAGTAGAAACTATAATTATTTCGCAGATAATTGTATTTTCGCAAACTGAATTAAAAATTAACAACTATACCAATGGCAGTTTTATCAAAAATTAGACAAAGATCCGTTTTATTGATAGGAATAATTGCATTCGCTTTATTGGCGTTTATCGTGCAAGATTTATTTTCTAACGGATTTCGGTCACAGTCTACAGATGTAGGTTCGATTAATGGAAAAGACATTCCGTTTGACGATTTTAGACTAAAAGTTAGTAATACAGAACAAAATGCACGTCAGCAAGGCCAAAACATTACTAATATTCAAGCAGTAGAGCAAGTTTGGAGTCAAGAAATTGCCTTAGCACTTTTAAGCACTCAGTTTGAAAATGCAGGTATTCGTACCGGTCAAAACCACATTATTGAAACCTTTAAAAAAGATCCAAACATCGGACAAAATCCAACTTTTTTAAATGAACTAGGAAAATTTGACTACAATAAATTTAATGAATACTTCAATTCTAACCCTTCTTTAAAAGACGGTTTAGCAGAACGTGAAAAAGATGCTATTATAAATTCTAAATTTCAAATTTATAGCGCTTTAATTCGTGGTGGTATGTTTACTACAACGACAGAAGCCAAATTTAAATACGAAATGGAAACCAACAAAGTAAATTTTGAGTACGTTTCAATTCCATATTCTACTATTAAAGATAGCGATATAAAAGTATCAGATGAAGACATTACTGCTTATATCCAAAAGAACGAAAAGCGTTTCAAATCAGATGGGACAAGAGAAATAGAATATGTAATTATTGAAGATGCTCCTTCTAAAGAAGACCAAGCAGAAATAAAAGCTAAGATGGACGCGCTATTAGCAGGAAGTATTGTTTACAATTCTCAAACAGGTAAAAACGATACCTTACCAAGTTTCAGAAATTCTAGTAATGTTGCCGAATTTATTGCTGCAAATTCAGATACTCCATACGATTCTATTTGTGTAACTAAACAAGATCTACCAGCAGAATTTGCAGATGCACTTTACAATTTGCCTGCAGGAGACATTTATGGTCCATATGTAAACGGAAAATACTATAGTATTTCAAAGTCAATGGGGAAAAAAGCAAATGCAAAAGCAAAAGCTAGCCATATCTTAATTAGTTATGAAGGAACACAAGTTCCTAATAAAAAAGAAAAAAGAACAAAAGAAGAAGCTAAAGTTAAAGCAGAAAGTTTGTTAGCACAAGCACAAGCTAACCCTTCAAGTTTTATGATGTTGGCTTTAACAAATTCTGATGATTCATCTTCACAACAAGGCGGAGATTTAGGATATTTTGGACCAAATCAAATGGTTAAACCATTCAATGACTTTGTGTTTTCAAATCCGGTTGGAAAAATTGGTTTAGTAGAGACAGAATATGGTTTTCACATTATCAATGTAACCGATAAGCAAGATGCAGTTAAATTAGCGACAGTTTCACAAAAAATTGATGCTTCAGAAGCTACATCAAACGAAGCTTACACTAAAGCAACTAAGTTTGAGATGGAGTCAGAAAACAAAGATTTTGCTGCTGCAGCTAAAAAGCAAGGATTAACTGTTATGCCATCTTTTAGTGCAAAACCTATGGACGAAAACGTTGGAACATTAGGTAGCCAAAGACAAATCGTAAAATGGGCTTACCAAAATGATACAAAAGCTGGTGACATCAAACGTTTTGAAGTTGTAAACGTAGGAAACGTAGTAGTTACATTAAAAAAGATCAACAAAAAAGGTTTAATGTCTGTTGAAGATGCAAGACCAATGGTTGAAAATGTTATCAAAAACCAAAAGAAAGCAGAAAAAATTATAGCTAGCATTAAAGGTTCTGATTTAAATGCAATTGCAAAAGCAAATAAAACTACCGTTCAAACTGTAGCAGATGTTACAATTGAAAATCCAAATATTCCAAATGCAGGAAATGAAGGTAAAGTGATTGGAGCGGCTTTTGGAACTGCACTAAACAAAGTATCAGCACCTATAGAAGGAAATACCGGAGTATTCGTAGTAAAAAAAGTTAGTGTTGTTAAAGCACCAAAAATTGCAAAATACAACGAATATGTTACCAAACTTCAGCAAAATTCATCTCAAAGTGCAGGTCGTGTATTACCAGCATTAAAAGAAAAAGCAGACATTGAAGATTCAAGAGTAATTTTCTACTAGAATTTAAAATAAAGAAAACAAAAAAACCATTCTAAATTTAGAATGGTTTTTTTTATATCCCAAATTATTATCTACACCAGTATCATTTCATTATAAGTCAAAATCGTTTCATACCCTTTAGCTTTAAAATAGGACTTTGGATTATTCTCTGAAATTATCATAACAAAATCGCCACCCCATGCGCCAAGACTTTTAATTACGCCATTAAAATCATTAAAATAAGTTTGTTGGATTGTCGGAGTTTCTAAAATTTGAGACAAAATTACTTCGTGACGAATTAATTTATTCTGAAAATACTCTAAAGATAAATCGCCTTTTATTACTGATTCTGTTATGCCAGAAATTTCTAAAATTTCAGACTGCAAATGCAACTTTTTACTACGGTAGTTTTCTATCGCCGTATTACTGTTTTGCTTTCTGTTGAGATATACAAAATAAATACAATCTTTAAATTTTGGCTGAAATTCTATTGGTTTTACAATTGGCATTTCGTTTTGTAATTCGTAGGTAATTGCCGTATTATTTTGAGCACAAGCTATATCATAACCACTACCCCCAAAACTTTTATTCAATAATTCGAAAGAATCCACTTCTACCCATTGTGCGATATTATTAATTAACGTGCTCGATGTACCCAATCCCCAATTTCTTGGGAAAGTCAATTTTGTTGTGATATGGTAACCAATAGTTGCATTTTCGAGAAATTTTGGATTCAACTTAAAAGCTTCTATTAAAATTCGTAACAAAGTGTTTTCGATAGATTCTGCCTTGGATTCGTTTGGAAAGTCGATAATAGATTGAAAATTTATTTCGGTTTCAAACCAACAATCGCCGTTTGCATCGAAACTTTGCCAAGAAATTATAGCTGGTTTATTAGTAATTTCTAAAGATAAACTTTGCCCAAACTTAGTCGGTAAAGCCAAAGATTTGGCTCCATCCAAAACCAAATATTCTGCAGTAATTAATAACTTTCCATTGCTATAAAATTCTTTTATCATGATATTAGACTTCTAAAAAGAATAAATTAGTTTCGTAACGAGTCTACAAATTGTACTACAGCAGCGTGTGAAATACTGTTTTTCTGAAAATGATCTTCTACTAATTTATTTTCCTCCGAATTGGTTTGCATCTGATTCAAAATATTATGCAAGTGCATTTTCATGTGACCTTCTTGAATTCCGGTAGTAGTTAGCGAACGTAAAGCACCAAAATTTTGCGCTAAACCAGTTGCTGCCATAATTTGCATTAAACCCGTGGCATTTGGATTTTCTAGAATTTGAAAAGCAATTTTTACTAACGGATGCAAATTAGTTAATCCACCAACCGTTCCTACAGCAAGAGGAATTTCCATCCAAAATTTAAAAATCCCTTGTTCCAAGCTAGCATGAGATAAACTACTATACTGTCCGTTTCTAGATGCATAAGCATGAACGCCGGCTTCTATCGCACGAAAATCATTTCCGGTTGCTAAAACAACTGCATCAATCCCATTCATTATTCCTTTGTTATGGGTTACAGCACGATGCGGTTCGATTTCTGCAATACGAACGGCGCGAATAAATTTCTCTGCAAACTCTACAGGATTTGGAATATTCTTATCCGTCAATTCTTCTACTTTGCAACTAACTTCGGCGCGAACCAAACAATTAGGTACATAGTTGGAAAGGATACTCATTACGACTTCTATATTCATTTCAGAATCTGTAAAATCATAATAATTGGAAGCTTTTTGCTTTAAAGTTTTTGCAAATTGCTCTAAACAAGAATTGATGAAATTTGCACCCATACTGTCTTTAGTCTCAAAAGTAGCATGCAATTGGTAGTAATTTTCTAATTCTTCGGTTTTATCTTTTAGGATAATATCTTTTATTCCGCCGCCACGTTTTTGCATGTTGGCCGTTAAAAAATTAGTTTCTTCAAAAAGATCTGCTTTTATTTTATCGAAAAAAGATTTTAACTTTTCTGAACTTCCGTTAAAAATAAAATGAACTTGACCAATTTTTTCTGTGTTTAAAACCGTAGTTTTAAATCCTCCACGCTTGGACCAAAATTTGGCAGCATTTGCCGCAGCCGCCACAACTGAGCTTTCTTCAATAACCATAGGGATGGTATAATAATGCTCGTTTATAAGAAAATTTGGAGCAACAGCAAAAGGTAAATAAAAGTTGGTAATCGTATTTTCAATAAATTCGTCGTGTAGCTTTTGCAATTTATTATCGGTATTCCAATAATTTAAAATTACTTTTTTTACTGCTTCCGAATCCGAAAAATAAGTTGTGGCAAGCCAGTTAATTTTATCTTCTTTGCTTAATTTGGAGAAACCCGAAACTTCCTTATTCATTACTAGCTTAATTTTGAAAACATAAGGACAAAGATACGTTTTAGATTTTATTGTTATATTTTGAAGACCAATTTTATTTCGTGTTAAAATGAATAACTTTATGCCTAAAAAATATAGTATATGTAATTTTTTCACTAAAATTGGGGTCGATTAGAAATTATTATTAAAACATGAAATACTTATCCCTTTTTGCGCTAGTTTTATTCGTTAATAGCACAGTAATTGCTCAACAAAAAATTTCTGTAGAAGAAATTTATACAGGCGCTTTCCGAACTAAAGGAATGGACGATTTACAATCCTTAAAAAACACAAACCAATACACGGTTTTAAATTTTGATCGAGCGTCGCGTTCACAACAAATTGATTTATACGATTTTTCTACCTTAAAAAAAGTTGCAACCCTTTTGGATACAAAAGATTTTAGCGAACTAAAAAACGGAATTGATAGTTATACTTTTTCATCAGATGAAAAAAAGATTTTAATTGCTAACAATTCGCAACAAATTTTTAGAAGATCTTTTACTGCAGACTATTTTTTATACGATACCACAACTAAAAAATTAAAAGCAGTTTTAGATAATGTTCAAGAACCAACGTTTTCACCAGACGGCACAAAAATTGCATTTGCTAAGGAAAATAATTTGTTTGTATTAGATTTAGCCACAAATGCTACAGTTGCCATTACTTCAGATGGAAAGAAAAATGCAATTATTAACGGTATTACGGATTGGGTTTATGAAGAAGAATTCTCCTTTGTGCGAGCATATGATTGGTCAACAGATAGTAAAAAAATTGCTTTTATTCGTTTTGACGAATCACAAGTGCCAGAATTCTCCATGAATATATATAAAAAAGATTTATATCCTACAGTAGAAACTTTTAAGTATCCTAAAGCTGGAGAGAAAAACGCAGAAGTTTCTCTTCATATTTATTCCTTAGAATCAAAAAACACAAAGAAAATAGATATAAGTAAATACAACGATTATTATATTGCCAGATTGCAATGGACAAAAGATGCCAATATCGTTTCTGCACAAGTTTTAAATAGACATCAAGATGTTTTAGACTTACTTTTTGTTGACGCTAATTCTAGTAAAACGTCAGTCGTTTTAAGCGAAAAAGACAAGGCTTATGTCGACGTTACTGATAATTTGACCTTTTTAAAAGACAATAGTTTTATTTGGACATCCGAAAAAGATGGTTTCAATCATATTTATTTATACGACAAAAACGGAAAATTAAAAAATCAGGTAACGAAAGGAAATTGGGAAGTAACCAACTATTATGGTTTTAATGAGAAATCTGCAACGGTATATTACCAATCGGTTGAAAACGGCTCAATTAACAGAGACGTATACAAAATTTCTTTGGACGGAAAAAACAAAGTACGATTGTCTAGCCAAACCGGAACTAACTCGGCTACTTTTAGTCCGAACTTTGAATATTTCATCAATACCTTTTCTAATGTTACAACCCCAACTGTCTATACGTTAAACACAAGTAAAGACGGAAAGTTGTTGCAAACAATTGTAGAAAATACAGATTTATCTCAAAAGCTAAAATCGTATAATCTACCTACCAAGGAGTTTTTAGAAATCACTACAGAAAAAGGCATTAAATTAAATGCTTGGATGATTAAACCAAAAGATTTTGATCCTTCTAAAAAATATCCGGTTTTTATGTACCAATATTCTGGTCCAGGTTCGCAAGAAGTTGCAAATCGTTGGTTAACTTCTAACGACTATTGGTTTATGATGTTAGCGCAGCAAGGTTATATTATTGCTTGTGTTGATGGTCGTGGAACAGGTTTTAAAGGTGCCGATTTTAAGAAAGTTACTCAATTGCAACTAGGAAAATATGAAGTAGAAGATCAAATTGATGCGGCCAAAGTTTTTGGGAAATATAATTATGTAGACGCGGCTAGAATTGGAATTTTTGGCTGGTCGTATGGTGGTTTCATGTCGTCAAATTGTATTTTAAAAGGTGCAGACGTTTTTAAAATGGCAATTGCCGTTGCTCCGGTAACAAATTGGAGATTTTACGATTCTATCTATACCGAACGTTACATGCAAACACCACAAGAAAATGCTTCTGGCTATGATGACAACTCGCCTATAAATTTCACTAATTTATTAAAAGGAAATTACCTATTAATTCATGGTTCGGCAGATGACAACGTTCATGTTCAAAACTCCATGCAAATGATAGAATCTTTAGTACAAGCCAACAAACAATTTGATTGGGCAATTTATCCGGATAAAAACCACGGAATTTATGGTGGTAAAACTCGTATTCAATTGTACAATAAAATGACGAAATTCATTAAAGAAAAATTATAAAATGACAAATCCAACCGCACAAGAACAAACGTTTTTCGGACATCCAAAGGCACTTTTTATCTTGTTTTTTACAGAAATGTGGGAGCGTTTTTCCTTTTATGGGATGAAAGCATTACTTATTTTTTATCTTAAAAAATACCATTTATTTT
>JBLIJW010000075.1:0-12326 GCA_047636155.1 Flavobacterium sp.
GGTGTATATTCTATATTTTCTAATTGTCGAATATCCGATGCTATAACAAGAACGTTATAAGCCTGAAACTCCATAAAAGCATTTGGCGGGATAAAACCATCTACAGCAACTGCCGCCCAACCAATTTCTTTTAAAATTCGGTTCATGCCATACATATTAGGGATATTCTCAATCTCTAAACCTGTTTTATCCAATCCTTCTAAATATGATTTGTGCGCTACTTTTGATAAATAATCCACATTTTTTCGCATAACATAGCGCCATACTGCTTGATTTATTGGAGTATAATCGGCATAGTCTTGCGGTTTAATAAACTGCTTTAAATGGTTAGGAAGTCTATCTAATAAAGGATTACTTTCTATTTGAGTGTCCATAATACATATTTTTATTCTGGTAGTAAAGATAAGAAATCTAAATGAGTTAGTCTTCTGAAATTTTGTATTAAAAAGTTCTGAAATTTTGTTCAAATATATTTGCTAAACAAGAACATTAGTTTAGAAAAGCACGATTATTACGATGCTTTTAATGATTGTGATCTGTTTAAATAAAATTCGGCAGTTTTAATATATTCCTTTTATGATTTTATCGAGTTTGTATGCTTATTATTGAAAGCAACTCAATAAAATTCACTTGGAATTATTTTAGATTTTAATTGGTTGAATAGTAAAAGTGGCATTGATAAATATTTTTAACAACTTCTTTAAGTCAAAAATACATCTTGGATTAAATGAATAAGAATTAGTAATTCTTTAGACCTAACTGCAGATAATATTTATTAAAAATTGAAAAGTAGAATCTTTTTTGATGGTATTTTTTATCAGATGCTTAAATTACCTTTAGTAAAATAATAGGATTAAAAAAAAATCGCGATAAAATTATGCGGTTTTTTCTAAGCTATTTAATTATTTCTGCGGTCAATCCAAAAATTAGGTTATTTGATTTTTGGAGGATATTGTTGTAAAATTTCTGCAACAAATTCATTGATCATGGCATCTTTCTTTTCCGGATTTTTAGTTAAAGTGCCTTGTCCTTCTCCTTGCCAAATTAATTCTTTCTTAGAAGCATCAATCAAATCTATAAATAAAGTTCCTTCTGTATATCTATTAACGGTAGTGTTGTTTCCGCCCCAAAAAAACGGATTCCATCCAAATCCCCAGCCATAACCCCAACCGGCGCTAAATTGGTTAACATCTACTTGCTCTCTTTCTTTAGTAAAAATATTTACAAGTAAATCTGGTGTGTCACTTTTAGTAAAACCTTTTAAAGCCATTTGCTGATCTATTGCTTTTAGGATTCTTTTTTTATCCAAATCAGAAATTTCTGCTTTATCAATTCCGTTCTTTTGGTAGGCATACGTCTTGTATTGCGAAAAATTTGCAGTTTTATCGTAGTCTGAATATACTCTAACCGAACTACAAGATGCAAATACAAAGAGTAAAAATAGGGGTAGTAATTTAATTGTTTTCATATCAATTTTTTTTAAGATTCGAAATTAAAAGCCTTTTGCAAATTTAAAAATCTAACAAATGGTCATCAACTATATTGGGGATGGTAACTTTGAGTAAAGGTTGCGTTTCCATTGCTCTTTTAATTGCAAAAGTCGCTCCTTCGTTTCTTGCCCAATTTCTTCTTGAAATTCCGTTAGTAACGTCCCAGAAAAGCATCGATTCTAAACGTCTTGAGGCTTCTTTGCTACCATCAAGAACCATACCAAAGCCGCCATTTATAACTTCGCCCCAACCAACGCCACCACCATTGTGAATAGAAACCCAAGTTGCGCCTCTAAAGCTATCGCCAATAACATTTTGAATAGCCATGTCTGCAGTAAATCGCGAACCGTCGTAAATATTAGATGTTTCTCTGTAGGGCGAATCTGTTCCAGAAACGTCGTGATGATCGCGACCAAGAATTATGGTTTCTAATTCGCCTTTTGCAATTGCTTGATTAAATGCTTCAGCAATTTTAATTCTGCCTTCTGCATCGGCATATAAAATTCTGGCTTGTGAACCAACTACTAATTTGTTTTCTTGTGCACCTTTAATCCATTGGATGTTATCCGCCATTTGTTGCTGTATTTCTGGTGGCGAATTTTTCATCATTTCTTCTAAAACAACGCAGGCAATTTCATCTGATTTTGCTAAATCTTCTGGTTTGCCAGATGCGCAAACCCAACGAAACGGACCAAATCCATAATCAAAACACATTGGTCCCATAATATCTTGAACGTAACTATTGTATTTAAAATCGATTTTATTATCAGACATAATATCCGCTCCAGCGCGAGAAGCTTGTAGTAAAAAGGCATTTCCATAATCGAAAAAATAAGTTCCTTTTTCTGTATGTTTGTTAATGGCTTCTGCATGACGGCGTAATGTTTTTTGAACTTCAATTTTAAATTTTTCTGGATTATTTACCATCAAATCGTTTGATTCTTCAAAAGAAAAGCCTAGCGGATAATATCCGCCAGCCCAAGGATTGTGGAGACTAGTTTGATCAGAACCTAAATCTATTCGTACATTTTCTTCATTAAATCGTTCCCAAACGTTAACGATGTTGCCCAGATATCCGATGGAAACGACTTCTTTATTCTCTACTGCTTTTTTCACTCTCAAAATTAGGACATCTAAATCCTCAATAACTTCGTTTATCCATCCTTGTGAATGGCGAATGTGTGTTATTTTTGGGTTTACTTCTGCACAAACGGTTACGCAACCTGCAATGTTTCCGGCTTTTGGTTGTGCGCCTGACATTCCGCCTAATCCAGAAGTTACAAATAGTCCGCCTTTTGGTGATTTTTTCATCTTTCGAAATCCGTTTAAAACCGTAATAGTAGTTCCGTGTACTATGCCTTGTGGTCCAATATACATGTAACTTCCGGCAGTCATTTGTCCGTATTGCGAAACACCTAAAGCGTTCATTTTTTCGTAATCGTCTGGTTTGGAATAGTTAGGAATAACCATTCCGTTTGTAACAACAACTCGAGGTGCATCTTTGTGGCTAGGATATAACCCCATAGGATGACCAGAATATATGGTTAAAGTTTGTTCGTCTGTCATTTCAGACAAATATTGCATAGTTAAAAGATATTGCGCCCAATTTTGAAAAACAGCACCATTTCCGCCATAGGTGATTAACTCGTGTGGATGTTGTGCAACGGCATAATCCAAATTATTTTGAATCATTAGCATAATTGCTTTTGCTTGTTCGCTTTTTCCTGGATATTCAGAAATGGGACGTGCTTTTATTTCATAATCTGGACGAAAACGATACATATAAATGCGACCGTAAGTTTTTAATTCTTCGTGAAACTCACTTAGAAGGACAGCGTGGTGTTTTGGCTCAAAGTAACGTAAGGCATTTTGCAATGCTAATTTCACTTCGGTATCAGAAAGTATTTCCTTTCGTTTTGGCGCATGATTTATTTTAGAATCAAACGATTTTATAGCAGGTAGATCATTCGGAATTCCTTGTTGTATTTGTTTTTTAAAAGTCATTTTGTAGTTTTGAATTTTTGTAAATTGAAATTAAAACATCTATTTTTTCAATTCGCCAGTTTTTTTGTCAAATCCATACGGACAGTGACGGCAACCACTTTTGCAACAATATCCGCGTTTGCGATGGTATTTTTCGGTAAAGCAACGGTAACCTTCTGGAGTGAGATAGTAATCTTCTCCTTCTATTAATTTTTCTTTATTATTGTCAAACATAGGTACAAATTTAACAACTTTGCATGAAATGTTACTACTAGTTATTAAATATTTAATTCCACGAGATTATTACGGATTGATTGTGTTTCCATTTATTTTTAATAAAAACTAAGAAAATAAACACAATTTTTTTGCCTAATCATGAGAAAATTCATTTTAGGCAACAATTTGAACTATTGGTTGTTCCATTTTTATCTGGTACGGACTAGAATTTATATTGCGATGTTTTCAATTTAAAAACTGGAACACCGCTAATACAAATATTTGTTTTGAAAGATAAGTGCATACAAATTAAAAAAACTTTAATTATTTAAAGAAAAGGTCTTTTTGGAGATTTTTGAAGTGGGTTTAGTTTTATTATTTTAAATAAAAACCTTAATCTAATGTGACATTTTATAAATTAGTTTGAAATTTGCAGGTGTCTCGCAAATTAGTATGCTATGTTCCCATTACGATAGTTTAATATCACAGCTAAAATTACATCTCCTTGATTTAAACTTAAATTTACTAGAATGTCTAATTTTTCAAAATTTTGATTTAAAGAACCTAAACCAGTTATGTCTATGATCCTAAAGCAGAAACACGAATTTTATTTGAATATGGAGTCTCAACATTTATTAATGAGTAGCGTAATAAATAAATAGTCAAATTACCATTTCCGGTTTCAGTATTGTTTATACAACCAGTTGGGGATATATTACGGACTATAATTGAAGCTAAAAAATTAGTAAACAGTCGTTATACTAATTTACAATAACCATCTTTGAATTAGGCTAGTAGGACTCCGTGCTGTAAAAAGGAATCTAATTGGACTTAATTATGAAGCTTGATTAGAAGCCAGTGTATACGAAGGCGAGAGAACGCCAATCGTTGAATCCACATTTTTATTGGTTTTAAAGATTTTCCAATTTGAACCACCACAAAAATAATAACCCAGAGTGACTTGATTCGTTCCGGCAGCGGAAGTATTAGTGTTGTAAACTGTAGTACCTACAGCTGGAACGCCATTAATTTCTGGATTTATAATGTTTACTCGAGTTGTTGTTGTGCGCGTTACATGGGTGGCTGTAAGTACTACATTCGGAGGAACAAATCCTGCTTTTTGTGCAGGCAAAGCTGGTAAAGAAGAATTAACTTCTAATGCTCCATTTGGAATTATACGCTCAATTCCAGATTGACTAAATTAAATACATTAAAATACTAAAAATCCTAAAATAAAAGTAATTTTTTTTCATAAAAAATATTAACTTTCAAATTTAGGTTGAAGTAATATTAAAATAATAAAAACCAGATCAAAAGCATTAAAAACCGACTAACTGAATAATATTTCAAATGTTTTCAGTTTTTTTTAACCTTCTAAAATTTAATTGATTACTTTTAAATGGCGATTTTTTTAAATGAAAACAAAAATAATAACTTACTCTTTTTTTATTGTTACATCACCCATCTTCGGTCAGTAGCATGTGCGCAATAATTTTAGTGTTTTTGTAAAAAATACTGTTTTGTGTGTTAAAGGCGATATTGAGTTGCGAGATTTTGGAAGTACTTTACATTTAAGAAATGAAGCTCAATTAGTTCAAGGAACAACAAGAACTTCTGCCAACAAAGGATTAGGAAGTTCACCTGTTTTTCAAGAAGGTAAGAGTAACAAATACCGGTATAATTATTGTCGTTCACCAATTGGATAACTTTTGTTTGCAGTAAAAAATGGTGTTTTTGGCATTACGTTGTTAAACCAAACAACCACTTCAACGTCTTCCGCACCAGCGAATATGTTAAGTGCAAATTATAATGGACTAGCAAGCAAATTATCCATATCTACCTATTGGATTTATAAATATTTAGCTGGAACAACTTATTCGGAATGGAGTGCTTCTGGTTCAGTTTTGGTTAAGATAACTGGCCAAGGATTTAGTATGAAGGGAACGGCTGGATTTGACCTTACCAATCCATCTGAAACAATAGATAATTGCTATCCAGATCCTGTTGGGCGTTTTCCATCTGTATACGTTTCCAATCACCGATATGATTTTAGAGGATAACCTAACAATAGAAACCTAACGATAGATTTAGCCCCAAATAGTTCGACATTAAATGGCAATCTATATCCTTGTGCTTTGGATGTTAGTACTTTTTTACTAGATCCTACAAATAATAATTGTACGACAACTGCTTATTGTTGGGATCAGGAAAAAACAGCTACTTCACACAATTTTGTAAATTATGTGGGAGGTTATGGTACTTTTGTGCATTCTACTCCAATATCTAATGGTATTTATACGCCAGCAACTTATAAAACATATAATATTGATGCAACAATTGACCATGGTTCTGCAGGAATGGGACAAGCTTACCAAAGAAGATTCGCACCCATAGTTCTAGGCTTTATAATTGTAGGTAAAACATCCTTGGTTGCTTTTAATTCTAACACGGTTAAAAATACTTTCTGGGTATGGTATAAAGAGTCACTGCCGATATCGGATTTTAGTAAAAATGGAATTGTTAAAAAAGAGAAAAATGACAATGGTAAAAATGCTGATACAAACACGGATATTTATGGTTTAATTAGATTAAAAGTTACTATGAAAGATTTATACAGTCGAGAAATTGCTTTGGCTTTAAAAGCTGTAGCAACTAGTGTTGTAGATAAAGGAATGGATGGTAAAAGTTCAAATACAGAAAACTCGATGGCCGATGCTTATTTTTACTTATATAATACAGAATATGCAATTCAAAGTTTACCATTTAAAATTAACAAAAGAATTAAGTTAGGAGTTAAGGTTAGATAAAACAATACGAATATTAGTTTTTCATTAAAAGAAACAAAAGACTTTAATTATTCACTAGCTATTTATATTTTTGATTCTTTGGATGGTTCTTATCATAATTTCAAACAAAATACATACAAGTCACAGTTTCTTTTGGAGTAACTAATAACCGTTTCGAAATTACTTTTCAGAATGGGTTTTATATGCTTTTGCAGCCTCTAGTCTGTACTTTGTTGTGCCTCAAAATAACAACAGCAAAACAAAACAAATTTCTAATCCGAATCTAACTTCTTTTGTTTTTATTTAAGTTTTTGATATGTTAGGTAAATTTGGAATAAAAAAATAGAATCTTGGAGTAAGTGCACTTTATGAAATACCTACCTTTGGCCTAAGTGATGGTGTGTAGGTGGTTTCTTTAAAAAGTCTAAATAATGAGAAATTCACTCAAAATGTTGTCGTATCGAAATCAAAATAATAAAGCAATATTTAAAAGAAAGGTGCGTGAGTCTTGACTTTTTTTTGCTTTTAAAAACTAATAAATTTTAAATTTTGACAAGTCTTAATCAAAAAATTGAATTGCAAAATTCCCAAGTTTCTTTATTTATCAAAAGAGAAGACTTACTGCATCCATATATTTCTGGAAATAAATTACGAAAATTAAAGTATAATATTACAGAAGTTAAAAAACTGGGATTTTCCAAAATAGTAACCTTTGGTGGCGCATTTTCAAATCATATTGCAGCAACTTCTTATGCTGGTTTTTTAAACAATATAGAGACGGTCGGAATAATTCGTGGTGAAGAATTAAAATTTTCTTGGCAGGAAAATCCTACTCTAAAATTTGCAAGTGAACACGGCATGCAATTTAAATTTGTAACAAGAGAAGAATATCGAGAAAAGGAATCTGTTAATTTGGTTCAAATATTGAAAAAGGAATTTGGTTCTTTTTATCTATTACCTGAAGGAGGAACGAATGAATTGGCAATCAAAGGATGTGAAGAAATACTAAATTCAGAAGATGCAACGTTTGACTATATAACGGTAAGTGTTGGAACGGGCGGAACAATTGCTGGAATAATCAATAAATCTAGCTCAAACCAAAAAATATTAGGATTTCCTGCTTTAAAAGGAGACTTTTTGAAAAAAGATATTTGTAAATTTGCAAAAAAGAATAATTGGGATTTAATATCAGATTATCATTTTGGAGGTTATGCTAAAACAAGCTCAAAGCAAATACTTTTTATTAATGAATTTTTTGAAAAATATAAAATTCCGTTAGATCCTATTTATACCTCTAAAATGGTTTTTGGAGTTTTAGATAAAATCGAGAAAGGTTATTTTCCTGTTGGTTCTAAAATTTTAATGATTCATACTGGTGGATTGCAGGGCATAAAAGGAATGAATGAAAAATTAAATGCTAAAAATGAAGAACTTATTGAAGTCAAATATTAAAATAATTATTATAATGGCGACGCTAGTGTTTTTTACCTCTTGTAAAACGGCATCTCCAGTGGCGGTAAGAACTTCAAAAAATACACCAAATAAAAGAAAACAAGTTGTTCGGACTGTGGTAATTGCACCTTCTCCTATTGCAACCAAAAAAGAAATAGCTAAGGATATCGATAATTTAAATATTGAACAAACTCAAGTTTTAGAAGCAACAACCAGAGTAAAAGTAACTACACAATTAGTTCAAGATTATATACAACGTTTTCAAAAAATAGCGCGTGAAGATATGGCTATTTATGGTATTCCTGCAAGTATAACATTAGGACAAGGAATATTAGAATCTGGTGCAGGAACTGGACCTTTAAGTATGCAAGCTAATAATCATTTTGGAATAAAATGTCATTTAGAATGGAATGGTCCAAGTATAAAACATGATGATGACGAAGCGCAAGAATGTTTTAGAAAATACGATAATGCTGAAGATTCCTATAGAGATCATTCTATGTTTTTAACAAGTAGGTCAAGATATTCCAAACTTTTTAAATTGGAAATTACAGATTATAAATCATGGGCAAGAGGTTTAAAATCGGCTGGTTATGCTACAGATCCAAAATATCCTGATAAATTGATTTCTTTAATTGAACGATATAATTTGCAGCAATACGATACGGAAAATTATTTGGTTACCAACACATCAAAATCACAAGTAACAAATTTACCTCCAAAGTACGCCATCAATTTTCATCAGGTTGAAAAAGGCGATACATTATATTCTTTGAGTAAAAAGTACAACACATCGGTAGAGGATATTAAAAGAGATAATAATCTTTCAGATAATTCGATATCTATAGGTCAAAATTTAAAAATAAAATAAAAAATGCAGTACACCAGAAGTAGTGAACTATTTGTAGAAGCCGAAAAGTATATCCCAGGTGGAGTTAATTCTCCGGTTAGAGCTTTCAAATCAGTTGGCGGATCACCAATTTTTGTAAAAAGTGCGAAAGGAGCTTATTTGTTTGACGAAGATGGAAATAAATTAATTGATTATATAAATTCTTGGGGACCAATGATTTTGGGTCATGCTTATGATCCGGTTATAAATGCTATAACAGAAAGGGCAAAAAAAGGTACATCTTTCGGAATGCCAACCGAATTAGAAACTAAAATTGCAAAATTAGCGGTTTCAATGGTGCCGAATATTGATAAAATTCGATTTGTAAATTCTGGAACAGAGGCATGCATGAGTGCCGTTCGTTTAGCGAGAGGATTTACCGGAAAACATAAAATAATAAAATTTGCAGGTTGCTACCACGGACATTCGGATTCATTTTTAATTCAAGCCGGCAGTGGTGCGATAACATTTGGTTCTCCAAATTCTCCAGGAGTAACTCCTGGAACTGCACAAGACACGCTTTTAGCTCATTTTAATGATTTAAATTCGGTATCGCAACTAATCGATGCAAATTCCAATCAAATCGCAGCAATAATTGTAGAACCGGTTGCAGGTAATATGGGTTGTATTCCTCCAAACAAAGGATTTCTAGAAGGCTTGCGTACACTTTGCGATGCCAATAATATTCTTTTAATATTTGATGAGGTTATGACTGGCTTTAGATTGGCCAAAGGCGGAGTTCAAGAATTGTTGCAAGTTAATGCTGACATAGTTTGTTTCGGAAAAGTTATTGGCGGTGGTTTACCTGTTGGTGCGTTTGCTGCAAGAAATGAAATAATGAATTTTCTTGCTCCACTTGGACCAGTTTATCAGGCAGGAACATTGTCGGGAAATCCTTTAGCGATGGAAGCAGGTTTGGCAATATTAACCGAATTAAATAATACTCCTGAAATCTTTACATCCTTAAATGATAAAACTACTTATTTGGCAAAAGGAATGAATAAAGTTTTAAAAGAAGTAGGAATAGATTTTACAATAAATCGCATTGGATCAATGATATCTGTTCATTTTCATAAAGATCCTGTTTTTGATTTTGAGACTGCCAAAAACGGGGATAATGAGACGTTTAAAAAGTTTTTTCATGGATTATTGCAAGAAGGAATTTACATAGCTCCATCGGCATACGAATCTTGGTTTATTACCGATGCTTTATCTTATGATGATTTGGATTTTACTATTGCTGCAGTAAAAAAAGTTTCCCAAACTCTTTAATTACTACAGAATATAATTAAAATATTCTAATTGTAAAAGCCAACTCTTTTTGGACTGCTCCCAAAAGTGTTGGCTTTTTTATAAGTATTGAAATAAAAAAAAGTCCACTAGGAGCTTTTTTATTTTTAAATAGGTTACTATTTATTCTATTAATCTTTTTAACAATTCTGGCTTAGACTCCAAAGTAGCCATTTGGTCTGGCGTTAAACTAGCTCTGATTTTGGCTTCCAAAGTTTGTTTCATTATATTTTTTCTTTCTTGAGAAATATCTTCTATGGCTAGCATCTCATATTTCATTTGAAATAAATTAGTCATATCATAAGTTTCGGTTTCATTCAATTTCACCAAAGCTTTTAATTCTAATGCATCGGCTTTTGCTGCATCTGCAGGTTTTAATTTTTTATCCTGAGCATTCATTGAAAATGCAAATAAAAAAGATAAAAGAAGTACTATTTTTTTCATTTTGGTTGTTGATTATTAGTTGACTATTAATTTCAAATGTAGAAAAAAAAAATCAAATACCAAATAAAACCTTTTCAAACCAATTAAATTATAGTTTTGAATTTCGTTCGGCTTTTCTCTCTATCATTTTTTCTTTTCGTTCTGTCATTGTAGTTTCCCATTTTTTGAACTGTTCTGGAGTAAGAATTTTTTCCATTTCAGATTTTCTAGTAGCCATTTTTTCTTGTGCCAAAGATTTTCGAGTTTCTCTTTGGTCGGCAATCTCTTTTTGTTTTTTAGACATTAAGTCTTTCATCTTTAAAACTTGATCTGGAGTTAAAGCCAAATCTTTTTGCATTTTCTGAAGTATCTTTTCTTGCCTTTGCTCCATAGTTAAATTTTCATTTTTTGCTTTTCTAACTGCTTTTTGTTGTGCAAAAGATCCAAGTCCTATGGCTAGAAATGCCATCACAATTAATTTTTTCATTTTATTTTTTTTTAATTTGTTATACCATTAAGATAGCTTCAAACTAAAAAGGTTTAATGCTTAACGTTTATTTTGGAAAAATCGAGATGGAAATTTTCACTAAAATCAAATTCCGATATAAAAAAAGCGAAGTTTAGTAACTCACTAAACTTCGCTTTAAAAGAAATTCGGGTTTCTAAATTATTTCCCTAAATATTCTGCTATTTTAGTTTCCGAATTTACTTTCATTAATCCGTGTTTGGATATTGCTTTGCTTGCAGAATCCCATTTTTTTCCGCTCAAAGCAGCTTTTTCTTTTAAATCGGATATTAAAATTCCTTCATTTGCCTTTAAAATTTCAATAATATGTTTTTCGTCTTCGGTAAGTTCTACTGCTTTTTTCTCTGGTCGCATTTGAGGGAAAAATAAAACTTCTTGTATTGATGCATTATTTGTTAAAAACATGATTAATCGATCCATTCCAATTCCTAACCCAGAAGTTGGTGGCATTCCATATTCTAAAGCACGTAAGAAATCATTATCAATAAATTGTGTAGCTTCATCATCACCGCGTTCTGCTAATTTTAATTGTGCTTCAAAACGTTCGCGTTGGTCAATTGGATCGTTTAATTCAGAATAAGCATTTGCAACTTCTTTACCGCAAACCATCAATTCAAAACGCTCGGTCAATTCTGGGTTATCCCGGTGTTCTTTGCACAAAGGCGACATTTCTTTCGGATAATCTGTAATAAAAGTTGGTTGAATAAAGTTTCCTTCGCATTTTTCGCCAAAAATTTCATCAATCAATTTTCCTTTCCCCATAGTTTCATCCACTGCAATACCCATAGATTTTGCCGCTTCAAAAATTTCTTGTTCGGATTTTCCTGAAATATCAAATCCTGTAAAGCTTTTAATTGCATCGGTCATGGTAACTCGAGCATAAGGCGCTTTAAAATTGATTTTATGTTCGCCAAAAGTAGCTTCCGTAGTTCCGTTAACTTTTTCTGCACAATATTCTAATAGGTTTTCTGTAAACTCCATCATCCAATTGTAATCTTTATAAGCAACATAAATTTCCATTGCCGTAAACTCTGGATTGTGGGTTCGGTCCATTCCTTCATTTCTAAAGTTTTTAGAAAATTCGTAAACGCCATCAAATCCGCCAACGATTAATCTTTTAAGATATAATTCGTTTGCTATTCTCATGTATAAAGGAATATCTAAACTATTGTGATGTGTAATAAAAGGTCTTGCTGCTGCACCACCGGCAATAGGTTGCAAAACTGGAGTTTCGACTTCCATGTAGCCTGCATCGTTAAAAAAAGTACGCA
>JBLIJW010000076.1:0-12077 GCA_047636155.1 Flavobacterium sp.
ATCTGATTTAAATTGCTTTGTAACAGAAAACACAAAACTACCAATTTTCATAAAAAAAGTAAAAACTGCGGAAGTTTTAAAATGCTTTTTATAAAAAAATTGCATCGCATCTTGAAATCGCTGTCGGTATTTTTCGTCTTTCAAAGTACTTTCGCCTTTGTAATGTATAATGGTTGTATCGGCAAAATAATAATTGTTGTATCCTAATTTTAGTATCTGATAACTCAAATCAATATCGTCAGAATACATGAAACAATTTTCGTCAAAACCACCAACTTGTAAATATAAATCGCGTTTTAAAACCATAAATGCGCCAACTAAAATGTCTACTTTTCCGGTTTCACTTTCTTTTAAATGTTGCGCATAATACTTTCCGAAAATAGTAGAAATTTTATACAGTCCGAAAATCTTTGTCAAGGCAACAAATGGAGTTGGAACGCCACGTTTAGATTCGGGTAAAAAATAACCTTTTCCGTCAATTAATTTGCAACCAATAATACCGATTTTGGATTGCATCTCGACTGCGCTCGAGGTAACAAAATCAAAAATCTTAGTGAAGGTATCTTCTGCAACAACGGTATCCGGATTTAAAATGCACAAATACTCGCCTTTTGCAATTGCTACACCAATATTATTTCCTTTCGGAAAACCAAAATTTTCGGTATTTGCAATACATTTAATTTTCGGAAATTTTTGTTGCATCATGGCAATGCTATCGTCAGTCGAATTGTTATCAACCACAATTATTTCTGCATCTAAACCAGCAATTGCTTTTTGAACGCTGCCAATGCAGAGCTCCAAAAAGTAGCGCACATTATAATTAAGAATAATAACCGAAAGTTGCATGTTGCGAATATAAGTAAACTCTAGAACTTGTAAAAACAATTTTTCGATTTCAAAAAAAGGCAGTACTTTTAACCATCCAATTAAAATTTTAAAACAAATGAAAACCTATTTTTCTTTTTTATTTTTATTTATTTCTATGAGTTTTTTCGCTCAGGAAAAGATTGCCGATTTGTACACTAAACAAGAAGTTTACATACCAATGCGCGACGGAACCAAATTGTTTACTGCAATTTATACTCCGAAAGATATTTCGTCTTCCAATAAATATCCGATGTTGATGCAGCGAACGTGTTACAGTATTTCTCCGTATGGAGAATATAAATTCAAGCGCAGTTTAGGTCCGAATAAATATTTATTACAAGAAAAATATATTTTTGTGTATCAAGACGTTCGAGGAAGATATATGAGTGAAGGTACTTTTACCAACATGACGCCACAAGTAGAACACAAAACCAAAAAAGATATAGACGAAAGTACTGATACTTACGATACTGTTGATTGGTTGGTAAAAAACGTAAAAAATAATAACGGAAAAGTAGGACAATACGGAACGTCGTATCCTGGTTTTTATACTGCGGTTGGCGTGTTATCCAATCATCCTGCGTTAGTTGCTAGTTCGCCGCAAGCACCAATTTCCGATTTCTTTTTTGATGATTTTCATCATAATGGAGCTTTTTTAATGGGTTATTTTAAAACGTTTCCTGTTTTTGGAGTTCAAAAAACCAAAGCAGAAAAAAGCGATTGGTATGGGGAAACCATGATTAAAAATGTCTCTAAAGATGGTTCGGTTTTTTATAATGAGTTAGGAACTTTAAAACAAGGTGCCGACAAATATTATAAGGACAATTTCTTTATGCAAGAAAATTTAGACCATCCAAATTATGATGAATTTTGGAAAAAAAGAAGTTTGCTTCCGCATTTAAAAAATGTAACGCATGCAGTTATGACTGTTGGTGGTTGGTTTGATGCCGAAGATTTATTTGGACCTTTAAATATTTACAAGACAATTGAAAAAACAAGTCCGAAAGCAAAAAATACAATTGTAATGGGACCATTTTCTCATGGTGGTTGGGGTTATGAAGCTGGAAAACATTTTCATAACGATATTTATTTTGGTGACAGTGTTGCTACTTTATACCAAAAAAATATTGAAACAAAATTTTTTCATCATTATTTAAAAGAAAACGCAAAAGAAGCTGCAAAATTACCAGAAGCATACATGTATGATACTGGAAAAAAAGTATGGCAGGAATTTGATAGTTGGCCAGCTAAAAAAGTTGAAAAAATGGCATTGCATTTAAATACAAACAAAAAGTTATCTTTTGAAAAAGAGGCAACTACTGGCTATTCTGAATATTATTCTGATCCGAATAATCCGGTTGCAAGCAGCGAAAACTTATCGGAATTAAACGGATTTACTCCAAGAAATTATATGAGCGAAGACCAACGTTTTGCAGTAAGCCGTCCAGATGTTTTGGTATTTAGTACCGATTATTTAACTGATGATGTAACGCTTGGTGGGGAAATTATGGCGAAATTAAAAATTGCTACATCTTCTACGGATGCCGATTTTGTAGTAAAATTAATCGATGTATATCCGTTGGACGAACCTAATAACAAAGACAAACCAGAAGTACTGTATGCAAATTACCACCAAATGGTGCGAAGTGAAATTATGCCGGCACGTTTTAGAAATAGTTTCGAAAAACCAGAAGCATTGATAGCAAATCAAAAAACCAATCTGGAATTTAGATTACAAGATGTTTTGCATACGTTCAAAAAAGGGCACAAAATTCAAATTCAAATTCAAAGCACTTGGTATCCTTTAATGGAAATTAATTCGCAGAAGTTTTTAGATAATCCGCATTTGGCAGCTAAAGAAGATTATACGAAAGCGTTAATCAAAGTTTTTAACGACAGTGAAATTTTGGTGGATGTTTTGAAGTAGATTTTTTTTAAGAGAATAGATTTTAGAATATAAAATTAGAAATTAAAAAGACCTTGTAAATAGATTTGCAAGGTCTTTTTTTGTTATAAACTTTTTTAGCACGCAGATTTAAAAGATTTTTCCAGATTTTGTATTTCCTAAATAAATATATCTATAAATCCTTTGAACGTATTAACCTTTTGATCTCAAAAACCTTTGAAACTTTGAACCTCATACCTTTTTAACCAAAAAAACTAAAACTTATAACTATATCCAAAACGGATAACTTGGGTTTCATAATAATCAGAACTGGTGTAATTGAATCCGTTGCCTTGAATTTCTTTTTTAATAACCATGGTATTTAGCAAATCGGTTGCATTAATAAATAATTCGCCTTTGCCTCTTTGGATGGGTTTTTTGATTCCGAAGTTTAAAGAAAATCGTTGGTCAATTTTTCCTTGTGGAATAATATCCGGCGCTAAATACATTACCGAAACTTGTAAATCGTAGTTTTTAGAAAACTTGAAATTATTGTTCCATTTTAAATTTCCGGAAATTAAATCTTGCTTATCTGCCGAAAAGAAACTCGGTTGCGGATACAAATTGTTTACCGCAAACGCATTTATTTGGTTTCTGTAAATTACGCCATTCATATCAAAACTATATACTTTGTTTATCTCTTGCGAAAAGATAGTTTCTAAACCGGTATTAAAGCTTTTTCCTGCGTTTTGAAAAACCGCATAAATTAAAGTAGTATTTGGTTCGATAGTGGAAATTCTGGTAATTGTTCCGTTGCTGAAACGATGAAAAGCTGCAGAATAAAAATAACCCGATTTCCAGTTGTTTTTAAATCCGAATTCTACCGAATTGGTAAATTGTGGTCGCAAACCTGGATTTCCGATTTTAATAATTTCTGCATCGTCGTACTTCGGGAAAATCCGAATATCAACTTCGTTTGGTCTATCTACACGGCGATTGTAAAATAACGAAATTTTATTGTCTTTATTGATTTTATACGCCAATCTGAAATTAGGAAACGGTTGTGTATAATTATAACCACTACTTTTATAGGTATTGTGATCTGGATTCACGTCATATTGAATTCGAACATATTCCACACGCAAACCCAATTCGGCTTCGTACTTTTCGTTTTCAAAAATATAATTTCCATACACGGCAGGAATTAATTCTTTATAGGTTGCTTTTCCGCCCGCGCCAAAGTCTAAAATCGAATTTTCACCCGGAATAAAATTCATGTTTGTTGGAATGTTTCGGTTTCGTAACTTGAATCCCGTTTCAATTTTTCCGTATTTCAAAGGCTGAATATAATCGGCATTAAAATCAAAAACCTGTTCGTCTGATAGTAATTTAAACGAATCGGTTCCGGTAGAATTTGGTAAAAAATTATCGTAAAAATACTTTTCGTCTTCTCTGTGAAACGTATAATTCAATCCCATATTGAACAAATGTCCGGCATCGGTAAATTTGTGTTGATAACTTGCCGTTGCCATAACGGTAGTTTTTAGTTCGTCCTCAACAAATTGCCAAAGTCGCAAACGTTGCGAATAATCGGCATTAAAAAAAGGTTGGTCGCCATTATCAATAATTTTCTCGCTACTAAATAAGGTGGAGAAACCAAAAGTGTTTTTATCGTTTTGATACCAATCGATTCCTGTTTTTGCAGTAAAAAAGTTGGTGTCACGATTTCGTTTTAATTGTTGGTTGATTACGTTTCCATCATCGTAACGGCGTTGTAGGAATTCGTTTTTATTTAAAGTTTCGGTATACAAATTATCTGCTTGGAAAAAAATATTGGTTTTTTCTTTGCGATAATTCAAGGTAATTGATGGATTTATTTTTGGCGTAACCGTATATTGCAGACGAATGGTTGGCAAATTTTCCTTCCGAATCCACAATGCGCCAAAACCGCTAGTCAAACCAACTTTACCATTAAAACCTTCTTTTTTATTTTTCTTCATTATGATGTTGATGATTCCGGCATTTCCGTTCGCATCGTATTTTGAAGAAGGATTGTTTATTATTTCAACGCGTTCAATTGCCGAAGCCGGAATATTATCTAAACCAGTTTGGTTGCCAAAACCCGTTATTGCGGTTTGTTTTCCGTCAATTAAAATAGTGACTTTGTCGTTTCCTCGAAGTTGTACTTTGCTATCTTGCACAGTTATTCCAGGTAAATTTTGCATCGATTGCAAAACCGAACCGCCAGTTTGACTCACATTTTCTGATAACGAATAGGTTTTTTTATCCATTTTGTTACTGACATCGTTTTTTTGCGCTTCAATAACCACTTCATTTAAAGTAGTGGTATCCTTTTGCAATGAGATTGTCGGGATTTTTAAATATTTGGACAAACTACCAACATACAATGAATTTTTATCCGTTTGATAACCGATGTAAGAAATTTCAAAAATATAATTTTCTGGTTTTACCGAAGAAATCTCAAAAGTGCCGTCTTCTTTAGTTACAGTTCCGAGAATGAAAGTAATTCCGTCTGCCGATTTTAAAACAACATTTACATAAGGCAAATTGGACGCACTAGTTTTATCGATAATTTTACCTGAAATAGTTATCGAATTTTCTTGTGCAAATGCAGTTATTTGGCTTGTAAAAAATAAAAGAATTAAGAAATAGAATACGTTTTTCATGCTTTAGTCGGCAACAGTTTTAATAAAATCTCCTTTAGAATCGAACAATAAATCTTTGCCTTTTATTTCGGCTTCGTAGGTTTTAACATTTTTATTATTGGTAATAATTGCGGCTTCTTTTATTTTTTGATTTGGATAATTTTTGGTAACATAATCTTGAACCGATTTAGGAAGTTTTGAAGTTGGAATTACTTCTTCTGTTTCTAAAATTTGTCCTTTGGCATCAATAACTGCAGAATATTCGGTTTCTTTAATTTCGAAATCAGCTTCGAAACAAGCTGCTTCTTTTTCCCATTTTACTTTTTTAACTTCAGGATATTTTTTAGAAAAAGTAGTTTTAACATTTTCAGGAACATTTTTGTCCACAAGTTTTTGCGCTACGGCTAAATTGGTAATTATGATTGTGAATAAAAAAAGAGTGGTGTTTTTCATGATGTTGTTTTTTAAATTATAGCACAAAGATGTAAACCCAATTTGAAGAAAATTAGAATTTCGAAAAAAGACAAAAATTTTTAGCCCAGATTGCAGTGGCATCTTTGGGTTGCGGTTTTTACAAAACTGCAACCCAAAATGGAGCGGGAAGCTGGAAAGACATTTATTAAAAAAAATAAGTAAAAATGCTTCTAAAAACAAAAGATTGCTTGGTTGCTTGTAATGACCTACTTTTGCAAAAAAATTATATTGTGAATTACCTTTCTGTTGAAAATATTTCGAAATCGTTTGGCGAGAGAAACTTGTTTCGTGACTTGTCTTTTGGGATAAACAAAGACCAAAAAATTGCTTTTATTGCTAAAAATGGTTCGGGTAAAACCTGTATCATGAAGATTTTAAATGGCGATGACGAACCAGATTCTGGAAATGTTACTATGCGTAAAGAAATTAAAATGTCTTTTTTGTCGCAAGTACCGCAATTACAAGACAATTTAACGGTTGAAGAAAGTATTTTTGCATCGGATAACGAAGTTTTAAAGGTAATTGAACGCTATGAAAAAGCCTTAGAAAACCCAGAAGATTCTGAAGCTTATGAATTGGCTTTTGACGATATGGACCGATTTGAAGCTTGGGATTTTGAAACTCAATTTCAGCAAATTCTGTCGAAACTGAAATTGGAAGACCAAAAAATGGTGGTTAAAAACATGTCTGGTGGACAAAAGAAACGCCTTTCGTTAGCCATAATTTTAATTAGTCGTCCTGATTTTTTAATTTTAGATGAACCAACAAATCACCTGGATTTGGAGATGATTGAATGGTTAGAAAGTTATTTTGCCAAAGAAAATATTACATTATTTATGGTTACTCACGACCGTTTTTTCTTAGAACGTGTTTGTAACGAAATCTTGGAATTAGAAAACGGAAAACTATACAGTTACAAAGGAAACTATTCTTACTATTTAGAGAAAAAAGAAGAACGTTTGGCGTCTGAAAGTGCAACGGTGGACAAAGCGCAAAATTTATTTACTAAAGAGTTGGCTTGGATGCGAAGACAACCAAAGGCACGAACTACGAAATCAAAATCGCGTCAAGAAGATTTTTATAAAATTAAAGAGGTTGCTGAAAGCAGACGTAAAGAAAATAAAATTGAGCTTGAAATAAACATGGAACGAATGGGTAGCAAAATTATAGAGCTACACAAAATTTCGAAAAAATTTGGAGAAAAAGTTATTCTAGAAAATTTTAGTTTTGATTTTCAACGTGGCGCAAGGATTGGAATTATTGGTAAAAATGGTACAGGAAAATCGACTTTTTTAAATTTACTTACACAAACTATTCCGACCGATTCTGGAAAAGTGATTACAGGTGAAACGATAAAAATTGGATATTATACGCAAAGCGGTATCAATCCAAAACCCGGACAACGTGTAATTGAAGTAATTAAAGAATTTGGCGAGTATATTCCGTTAATGAAAGGGAAATTAATTTCGGCTTCGCAATTGCTAGAGCGATTTTTATTTGACAGCAAAAAGCAATACGATTATGTTGAGAAATTAAGCGGTGGCGAATTAAAACGGTTGTATTTGTGTACGGTTTTGATTCAAAATCCTAATTTTTTAATTTTGGATGAGCCAACTAATGATTTAGATATTGTTACTTTAAATGTGCTTGAAAGCTTTTTATTAGATTATCCAGGTTGCTTACTTGTTGTGTCGCACGACAGGTATTTTATGGATAAAATTGTAGATGATTTATTGGTGTTTAGAGGTAACGGCATTGTGGAAAATTTTCCAGGAAATTATTCTGATTTCCGTGCATACGAAGATTCAGCCGAACCAGCAGGAAAAAACGATGGAAAAGAAAAAAAGGATTGGAAAGTTACTACTGTTTCAGCAGGATTGAGCTTTAATGAACAAAAAGAATATACCAAAATAGAAAAAGAAATTAAAGATTTAGAATTTCAGAAAAAACATATCGAAAATTTATTTTCTGAAGATAAGGTTACTGATTCCGACATTGAAAATAAAGCAAAGGAATTACAAAAAATAATTAAATCTATGGAAGAGAAAGAAGAACGTTGGTTCGAGCTTTCTGGAAAAATGGAATAATTATTACTTTAATATTCACAAAGCAAAAAACACAAAGTTTATTAGATACTTTTCTGCCTTACAATTCTTTGTGTTTCTTTGCAATAAACTTTGAGAATCTCTGTGATACCAAAAATAAAATCTTACTTAAAATTTCTTTATAAATCCAAAAATCAGCACGGAGTTCATTCGCCATTTGTGTATGATTTGATTACAAAATGTTTTTATGATAATAAATACTATCCTGAATATTCTACCTTAAAAGGATATAGAAATTCGCTCCTAGAAAATAAAAATCATATTGAGGTTACTGATTTTGGTGCTGGTTCAAAAATTTTTAAATCTAATACTAGGCAAATTGCTGCGATTGCAAAAAATGCTGGGATTTCAAAGAAAAGAGCAGAACTGCTGTTTCGGATGGTTCGCTATTTTGATTCAAAATCTATTTTAGAAATAGGAACTTCATTAGGTTTAGCATCTTCTGCCCTATCCCTGGGAAATTCAAATTCAGTTATTACAAGTTTAGAAGGTTGTCTAGAAACACAACTTAAATGTAAATTGCAATTTCAAAATTTTGATTTACAAAACGTAGATTTTGTGAATACAGAATTTACATCTTATTTTAAAAAAACAGACTTACAAATTTTTAATTTTGACCTAATATATTTTGACGGAAATCATTCCAGACAAGCAACTTTAGATTATTTTGAGATGTTACTTCCAACTGCCAAAAATAATTCTGTTTGGATTTTTGATGACATTCATTGGTCTTCAGAAATGGAAAAAGCTTGGGAAAAAATTAAAAATCATCCAAAAGTTACCATAACAATAGATACCTTTCAATGGGGAATTGTATTTTTTAGATACGAACAATTGAAAGAACATTTTGTGATTCGAATATAATAAAAATAAAAAAGGATGATTATTACAACCATCCTTTTTTTGCTTTTTAAACTAATTTATTCTGCTTTTGCAGCTTCCATTTCTCTACTTTTTGCTCCAATTCTATTTACCTTAAACATTGGTCCAAATTTAAATTTAATAGCCGCTATATCAACATTGTCTGCAGAAGTTAAACCTTCTTTTTCAACAGTGTTTTTTCTAGAATCTAATGCTTCATACATTAATTTAACTTCGTCATAATCTTCTCTTGAAAAATCTCCTTTGTTGGTTTTGTAGGCATCAAAAAAGTTTTGGTATGTTGGTAAGATGTTATCTTTATTAACCCAAGAAAAATTCATGTCTTCTCCAATTTTTCCAGCACCAAATAATCTATCTCTCAAAGTTTGATTCGGATTAACAACTACTTTTGCTGCTTCTATTTTGGTTTCAACTTGCATTTTTAATCCGTCGTATTCTGCCATAACAACAGTAGCTTTTTCTTGTGCTGCCGCTTTACTATCTTCGTCTAATTCTGAAATAGAACTATTAATTTCCATTGTTTTGGCATCATAATCTGCTGCGATTTGAGACCAATTAGACTCCATGTTTTCTGCGGATACAGTTTTTAATGAATCTACATACATCTCTAATTCAGAAATACGTTTTTCTGCCATTTCTTTCTTCTCATCTTTACAAGATGTTAAACCTAGTACCATTAAGGCAACAAGTCCAATTTTAAATACATTTTTTTTCATAATTTAATAAGTTTAATTAATATTTTACAAAGCTATTTGAATGGGTACCTTTTCTATTACATGTTTTAGACGAGCTTTTACAGAATTAAGTTATAAAAAAACTGTAACAAATTAGAGAATTAAAGTACTAATTACTTTAAAATACCATACTATGAGCAACTCTTTAATACAAATAAAAAATATCAAAAGAGATTTCGTTTTAGGAACAGAAATTATTAATGTTTTAAAAGGAATAGATCTAAATATCAACAAAGGAGAATATGTAGCCTTAATGGGACCAAGTGGATCGGGAAAATCTACTTTAATGAATTTATTAGGATGTTTGGACACACCAACTTCTGGTAGTTATATCCTTAACGGAAAAGATGTTTCTATAATGAACGACAATGATTTAGCAGAAATTAGAAATAAAGAAATTGGATTTGTTTTTCAAACATTTAATTTGCTTCCTAGAACAACCGCGCTGGATAATGTTGCATTACCAATGGTTTACGCTGGATTTTCCAAATCAGATAGGCGCAAACGCGCAGCAGAGGTTTTAACTCAAGTTAATTTGTCTGATAGAATGGATCACGAACCAAACCAACTTTCTGGCGGTCAAAGACAACGAGTTGCGATAGCTCGAGCTTTAGTAAACAATCCCTCTATTATTTTAGCAGATGAACCAACGGGTAACTTAGATAGTAAAACATCTGTAGAGATTATGAAACTCTTTGGTGATATTCATGCTAATGGAAATACGGTAATTTTAGTTACACATGAAGAAGAAATCGCGTCTTATGCCCATAGAGTTATTCGATTGCGTGATGGGATGGTTGAAACAGATAAGCCGAATCCAAATATAAATACCCTGTAACAAGCAAATATTGTTAATATACGGAAATCCAAAATTAAATATCTAATAACCATAATTAGTATTTTAATACTTGTTCAAATAATATCAAGATTTTCTGAAATGCTTGATTCCGTTAGCGGATTTTTATTTGGTATTGCAATCGGAATTTTACTACTATCTTTGTTTCCAAAAAAAATAAGAAAAATTTAGCACTGAACTAAAATGAAAGTATACACCAAAACTGGAGACAACGGAACCACAGCATTATTTGGTGGAACTCGAGTTCCAAAAGACCACGCAAGAATTGATAGTTATGGAACAGTAGATGAGTTGAATTCTTACATCGGTTTAATTCGAGATCAAGAAATCAACGCGCATTATAAAGATGTTTTAATTGAAATTCAGGACCGATTATTCACAGTTGGGGCGATTTTGGCAACTCCGCAAGAAAAAGAAATTCTAAAAAATGGCGAAAAACGTTTAAAAAATTTAGGTATAATTGATAGTGATATTGAGTATCTAGAAAACGAAATAGATACTATGGAAGAACAACTTCCGCAAATGACTCATTTTGTATTACCAGGCGGACATACTACAGTGTCATATTGTCATATCGCAAGATGTGTTTGCCGACGTGCTGAGCGTTTATCTGTGCATTTAAGTCATAATGAAGTCGTTGATAAAGAGGCCATAAAATACCTAAACCGCCTTTCTGACTATCTTTTTGTATTGGCACGAAAATTGTCATCAGATTTAAAGGCAGAAGAAGTAAAATGGATACCCAGAAAATAATTTTTTACCTCTTATTCTGTATTGATTTAATTTAGTTGGAAGCTAATTTTACACACATTTTACCATCCTAAAACTAAAACACAGAAACACAAAAAACAACGTTCTTATAAATATTTACAAAATAAATGAATTTTTACTTGAGATTCTCAGTTAAAAATTTATTTTTGCAAAAACTAAAACCCTAAAGAAGATGTATTGGACATTAGAATTAGCATCTTATTTAAGCGATGCGCCTTGGCCAGCAACTAAAGATGAGCTTATTGACTATGCAATTAGAGCTGGCGCGCCACTCGAAGTTGTAGAAAATCTTCAATCTATTGAAGACGAAGGAGAAATATACGAATCAATGGAAGAAATTTGGCCCGATTATCCTACAGACGAAGATTACCTTTGGAATGAGGATGAGTATTAAATAAAAAATACCAAATTTAAAAGTCTCTGCACGAGGCTTTTTTTTTGTTTAAATTTACATATCAAATAAAATTATATAAATTCTGTACGTTATGAGTTTCATAAATAGTATACTTAAAGCATTTGTTGGAGATAAATCTCAAAAAGATGTAAAATCTATCCAACCACTTATTGCTAAAATAAAGACTTTCGAAGGACAATTATCTAGTCTTTCTCACGATCAATTACGCGAAAAAACTACCGATTTTAAATCGAAAATAAAAGCAGCTCGTGCAGAAAAGGACGAAGCAATTGCAGCAAAGAAAAAAGAAGCAGAAAATACGGTAGATATTGATGCTCGAGAAGATATTTATAACGATATTGATACTCTTGAAAAAGAAGCTTACGAACTTACCGAAAAGGTGCTTTTAGACATTCTTCCAGAGGCTTTTGCCGTAATTAAAG
>JBLIJW010000077.1:0-12002 GCA_047636155.1 Flavobacterium sp.
ATTTCTACACCATTTTTGAAGATGCCACCATTGGCGATTTGAAGTTTCCGATACATGTTACTGCAACCAATATGGTAAAGGGAAAATTAAAAATATTTGATAAAAATGCTAAAATTGTAGATGCTATTTTAGCTTCGTCTGCCTTTCCCGGAATTATTTCTCCTTATGAAGTTGATGGGAACTTGTATAGCGATGGCGGAATTTTGAACCATTTTCCGACGGATATTTTGCAAGGAAGATGCGAAGCAATAATTGGGGTATATGTTAGTCCGATTCAGAAAATAGATAAGAAGGATTTGAATTCTATAAAAGCGGTTACAACGAGAGCATTTGATTTACTTTCTGCAAATTCAAACGCACAAAAATTCTTGAATTGTGATTGGATAATTGAACCAGAGGAGTTGTCTAAATATAGCACTTTTGAAACGAATAGGGTAAAAATGGACTTGATTTTTGAAATTGGATACCAAGCAGCAAAAACTTCGTACCAATCGTTTTTAGAAAAGGTTTAATTTATGAAAATGATGTCTTGGGAACGCGAGGAATAGACAATTTTAAATGTGTTTTAACAAACTAAACGGAAGTAAAATAAAGTTCAATTTTACAATAAAATCAGAAAAATATTCTACGTACTTTAAACAGCATGTTAAATAATTGATAACGTATCATAAATTTATAATTAAATATATTAGAAATTTAAAAAAAAGTTAAAAAACTTGTAGAAGCCATTTTTTTTTTTTTGTACATTCGTATTTCAAATCAATTAGTACAAATTTCCCGAAATTACAAACTCTTAAAAGAAACAACTATGAAAAAGTTCCTAACTTTTTTACTACTTCTTATTGTTGCATCTTGCAGCAGTGACGACACTAATGGAAACAGATTACCACCAGAAACCCAAGTAGGCGCAAATACATTTGGATGCCTTATAAACGGTAAGACATTTATACCAAGAAGCGGCAATAACAGCCTTGTTTTTCCGCTTTCAGGAGTAGATTTATTTCGTGGATTTCCTGAATTTAATTTTGATTATTATGAATTAAAAGTAAAAGATTTTTTAAGTGCTACTACTACAAGTTTCGTTTTTCACATGCACAATGCTCCAGAAAGTGAAATTGGCACCTTTGTAATTGACGAATCTAATGGATTTAGCGACATAGATGGCTTTGCACACAATTACATTTACTGCACCATTTATGATGCTAAAACCAATGCATACCAAAAGTACCTTTCTTATGAAAATTCTGGTAGTTTTATAATTACCAGATTAACACCAAGTACTGGTAGTGGCACCATAATTTCTGGTACATTTAATTGTAAACTGCGAAGTATGAATAATCCTAACGACGAAATAGAAATAACACAAGGCAGGTTTGATATTAATAGTTTAACTATTGCATCAACCTATTTCCCATAAACAAAAAAAGGTTGCCTCTGCAAAGGCAACCCCAATTAATGATTAATAACAAGTACTAACCAAAAAGCAACCAAATTTATGAAAAAATTACTTTTTTTAGCGTTTTTTATGTGTTTTTATGCTCACACCAACGCGCAAGACAACAATGGTAGCGAGGATGCTCGATTACCCAAAGCTTTAGATTCTTTGTTGATAGATATCGACAAATCAACCGTAACCAGCGGAATTATTTATGAACGAACACTGCAACTCGCCAATCTTTATAATTTTAATAAAGTGGATAGTTTAAATACCGCCAATTATGGCTATTATAAACAAAGTTTATTAGAATTGCATCGAGCAAGTAATGCAACTCGATTTATATCGGTAGATTCATTAAAGTCTAATTTAAATAAAAATGCGATTTTAAATGTTGTGAATATAGGTATTTTAAATACCGAATTTAACATTATTAATTATAATGAAGAAAACCCTAACGAAGGTGGACTGAAATTAAATACTGCAACCAAAAAATTTGAACAAATACCCAATAAACCTCCTTTTTATTTGATGCACAACACTATTATTGCACCGCTAGCGGATGCAGTTGATGGAAGTGAAATCACTTTTAAATTTAGCAATGAATACTTTTTTACAAATGGAAACAAAACTATTAAAAAGTTAGATGTGGATTTTGGCAATGGAACAGTAGTAAATGTAATTTCTAATGTTAATGAATTCATTCCAAAATCTATTCCTATTAGCTACAGTACAAGTGGTACAAAAGTTTTAACTTTTACAATAGTTTACAATGACGATAGTGTGAGTAAAACCTATGGCGCTATATACATTCATAGTCCTATTGCTTCCAACACTATTGGTTGCGGAACTATTGCCACAGATGATTATAGACAAGATTTTAATGGTTTCACTGCATTAGAGCCTTTTCAAGGTTATAGAGCTGGTGACCCAAAAATAAAAACTAAAATTGATTACAGAGTTTATTATAGTAAAAATAACAGTCAAAAATTAATCAAAAAGCCACTAATTATTATTGATGGTTTTGACCCAGGCGATAAACGTAAAATAGAAGATTGTGATTGCGCACAAATTGCAGGATGTGCTTCAAGATATTTAGATGCAAACGGCAATTTTGATCCAGAACTTCATAAGTCTATAGTAGATTTTAATATTTTTTATGACAATGAAGAGAAAAAACCATTGTTGCCAACACTACGTGAAAAAGGTTTTGATGTTATAATTGTTAATTTTCCAAAATATACAACTACCAATTTACTAAATGGTCAAAATGTGTCTATAGACGGTGGTGCTTATTATATAGAAAGTAATGCCAATGCAATTATAAAATTATTACAAGATGTTAAACAGCAGGTAGCGCAAAATGGAAGTACTAGTAAAACTTCCATAATTGCGCCAAGCATGGCTGGTCAAATATCTAGATACGCCTTATCGTTTATGGAGAAAAAGTTCAACGAAACCAATAATCCTATTTGGCAACACAATGTTTCTTTGTGGGTAAGTGTAGATAGTCCGAATTTAGGAGCAAATATACCATTGGGCGACCAAGCGTTGATATATTTATTGAAAAATGAAAACGATACAGCAAATGATTTTTATAATTTAGAATTATCGTCGCCAGCATCGCAACAACAATTAATAGAGTTTCATAGACCACAACTTGTAAACAACCCATGGTATCCGTCTTTAAGTAATGCACCGCAAATTCCTAATTATCACATGGTGGATTCTAACTTTTTAAATGGTCAAACTACTACGCAAGGATTGCCTACAAACAGAGGAAATACATTTTTTCAAGAGCATTACAACAAGCAAAATAATAATGGACTGACTAATTCTTCTGGTTGGCCTCAAAATTTGAGAAAAATAGCTGTTGCAAATGGTTCTTTGACAGGTTCTAAAGAAACCCAATCGCTTGCAGGTTTGCCAATTATGAATTTTGCTGCTAATGGGAAAATGTTTTAAATATTAGAGGTTTTCAAAGAGTGCATATTAACCTGCCAATAGGTTCCATTACATTTCGTGTTCATGCCGCTTCATTAGAATCTTATTTTATGAAAGAAAACGGTACAGGTGGAAGAATTTCAAGATTTAAAAAAGGATTTGATGACAAGACCACAATAGCCACAAATATAAATCCTAGAGGTGTAATGGATAACGTTCCGGGTGGTTTTTTTGATGCTCAAGATGCACTTAAAAAATCAATTCTGTCTAATACCAGCGGTTTTATAAACTTGAATTACATTATTGGAGTAAGCGGTTATTGGGATTTGAGAGATTTCAATCCTATTCATTCCTTTATTCCAACATTTTCCTCTTTAGCGCATTTACAGCCAAATCAAAGTTGGGCAAACCCTGTGAATACAAACTTGGCTTGTCCTACAAATAAAAAAACACCCTTTGACAGTTATTTTGGTATAGCCAAAAATACGCCGCATACTTCGTTTACTAAAGAATGTGTTGATTGGTTAATTAAGGAATTAGATGGTATGCCACAACCCCCAAATTTTCCTCTTCAGGAAAGTGCCATTAGTGGTAGCCAATTTGTTTGCAAAAATGCAAATACAACTTTTAGCAGACAAGATATTTGTAAAGTGCCAGGAATACCAATGTGGAGCGTTGAGGGAAATCTTACGCTAGTTTCTTCAACTGATTATACGGTTACAGTTACTGGTGGAACTACCAATAATTCTAGCGGAAATATTGTTGCAACATTTGGGACTCAAGTTTTTAAGAAACCAGTAAATATTGGCGTTCCTACTTATGTTTCACAGCCAATTCAAAATGGTTTTGATAACGTACCAATTAATTCATCCTCAAACCTTAAAATAAATGCAGTACCATTTGCACAAGAATATTATTGGACAATTGTAGAAAATAGTAATAGCTGTGGTTGCACAACCAACGCTGATGGTTTAGAATATTGTCCGCCTGGTGTTGTTAAGCCAAAGTTCCCAAATAATTCTATTTACTCTTATACTTCTACTTCTTTAAACGCAAATATTAATTGGGGAAATTGCACAGGAACATATATTGTAAATTGCTATAGTAAAAATGAATGCGGTATTACACCAATAAATCATAAATCAGTAACTGTTTACAAGCCGAGCACAAATGGCGGAGGTAACGATCCTTGTACAGGTACTTTAACCATTTTTCCAAACCCAATTAACCGGAATGCTACTTTGGGTGGTTTCACGGCAAATATTAGTTATCCTGGTGATCCTTGCGATAATCCAAATACATATGGATTAAACAAAAATGAAGTACGTATTTATGATTTATATGGAACTTTGTTTTACAGTCAAGATTTTTATTCAGATGAAATGAAAATTGAAAATCTGAACTTTCCTAAAGGCAATTACGTTTTAAATGTATTTACCTATAAAGGGTATTCTAAAAGAGAAATTATTGTAATGGAATAAAAGCTATTATTCTTTTTAATTTTAAAAAGTGGTTATTTTACGAATCTGTAAAACAACCACTTTTTTTATTTTTGTTATTTATTGTAATTTCGCGTTAAGGATTGAGCAATTGTTTGAGCTCTTTTTGGTTGATGAAATGCAATGCCACAAATAAAAAAGTGAGTGGCAAAAGCCTGACCTAAAAAGTTACGCCCAAAAGCTTTTTATAAAATTGATTTTGCCTATTTCAGAAAAATATTTAATAGCTATATTTGCACAACCAAAAACACAACACAAGTCGAATGAAATACAAAAGAATACTTTTAAAATTGAGCGGCGAGTCTTTAATGGGCGAACGTCAGTATGGAATTGATCCGAAAACTTTATCTGAATATGCCGATGAGATTAAGGTTCTGCACGATAAAGGCGTTGAAATTGCCATTGTAATTGGTGGCGGAAATATTTTTCGCGGTGTTGCTGGTGCAAGCAATGGTATGGATAGAGTGCAAGGCGATTACATGGGAATGTTAGCAACGGTGATTAACGGAATGGCGTTGCAAGGTGCGTTAGAAGATAAAGGAATGTTGACGCGTTTGCAAACAGCGTTAAAAATTGAAGCAATTGCAGAACCTTATATTAAACGTCGTGCAGTTAGACATTTAGAAAAAGGTAGAATTGTAATTTTTGGTGCAGGAACAGGAAATCCTTATTTTACTACAGATACTGCTGCAGTTTTGCGTGGTGTTGAGGTTCATGCAGATGTTATTTTAAAAGGAACTAGAGTAGACGGAGTTTATTCTGCCGATCCTGAAAAAGATGTAACTGCAACTAAATTTGATTATATTTCGTTTGAAGACGTTCTTAAAAAAGGATTGAATGTTATGGATACAACGGCTTTCACCTTAAGTCAAGAAAATAAATTACCAATTGTGGTTTTTGATATGAATAAAAAAGGCAATTTATTAAAAATCTGCGAAGGAGAAAACGTAGGTACAATAGTACATGTTTAAGTTTTCGTTGTCAGCGATTAGTTAGAAGTAATTAGTTTTTAATTTGCTACTTTTTATATTACAATTTACAAACAACAACCAAGAATAAGACAATATACAATTTACAATAAAAAAAGATGGAAGAATTAGATTTTATAGTAGAACAAGCAGAAGAATCAATGAACGGTTCGATTGCACATTTAGAGAAAACATTTTTAAATATAAGAGCAGGAAAGGCCTCGCCACAAATGCTTGGTAGTGTTTTTGTAGATTATTATGGTGCCCAAACGCCACTTGCGCAAGTCGGAAATGTTAGCACGCCAGACGCAAGAACAATTACAATTCAGCCTTTTGAAAAAAGCATGTTACAAACTATAGAAAAAGCAATTATGGTTGCTAATCTTGGTTTTAACCCTATGAATAATGGCGATTTGATAATTATTAGCGTTCCGCCATTGACAGAAGAACGCCGTCGCGATTTAGCAAAACAAGCGAAAGCAGAATCAGAAGATGCAAAAATCGGAATAAGAAATGCGCGTAAAGATGCAAATACCGAAATTAAAAAATTAGAAAAAGACGGAACTTCTGAAGATGCTTGCAAAGCTACGGAAGACGAAATTCAGAAATTAACCGATGGTTTTATTAAAAAAACCGAAGAACATTTAGCTGCTAAAGAAGCAGAGATAATGAAGGTTTAATTTCCTTTTAATTAAAAAATTAAAAACCTGCAATTTATAAAATAATTGCAGGTTTTTTTATTGAGCACTAAAACTAAATTTGATACCAGTTAAAAAGTAATTTTTTGTTTTTAAAAATTGAATTCCAAAAACAATTATAAAATTTTGTATTTTTTTGATAATTGAAATTTCGATTTCATTTTAGCATAATACTAACGTAGTGCGAAAATTTAATCCTTACTTTTGTACAACTCTAAACTTGTTTTAATGCGCATATTCTCCTTAATTTTTTTATTTTGTAGTTTTTTATCTGCAACAGCGCAACAAATTAAACAAGGGCAAGTTTTAGATTTTGATACAACAGTACCAATTGCATTTGCTAAAGTTAGCTATAACGGGGTTAATTTTGAAACCAATTGGGAAGGTAAATTCACCATAAAAGAACAAAAAAACAACTTACCAATAACCGTTGTTTACAAAGGATATTACAATAAAACCTACTATCTTCCTAAAAAAGCAGAGTACTTTATTATAAAAATGGTTGTTGATAGATCGCAAGAAAAAGAAGAAATTTATTCCGATTTTTTAGTGAACGATTATGTGAAGAAAATTGCAGAAAACAAACCAACTAATCAGCCAGAACAAGTTTTAAACAGTTTTGAATACAAAAATTACGAGTATCTTTTAGTATCCGCCGATACCGATTCTATCTCAAGTCAAATAGACACAATTATAGAAAAAAGAGCTTTTAAAAAAGACCGTATTTTATTAGATTCAACGAATTATAAATTCAAAAAACTTTTAGAAAACAACCATTTATACCAAACAGAAAAAGTAAATCTTATTCAGTTTGACGGCAAAAACACCAAAGAAACTATTATTGCGGCACGAATGGCTGGTTTTAAAAAACCCTTGTACGAATATTTGGGATTAAATTTAGTTTCCTATTCTGTTTACGAAAACAAATTAGATATTTTAGAAATTCCGGTGCAAAACCCAATTTCTAGTTATGGCCGTAATTTATTTAGTTTTAAATTAATTGATTCCGTACAAGAACAAGGCAGAAAAGTGTATCGAATATATTTTCAGCCAAAACGTTTAAATTCAGATCGTCTTCGCGGATTGCTTTATGTAGATGCAGAAAATTTCGGAATTGCAAAAGCCTATTATCGCATTTATGGTATTGTTAATGTCAACGCAACTTTTACTTTTAATTACCTAAAAGACCATAAAATTTGGTTTCCGAAAAAGCGAAAGTTCGAAGTTGTAAAAGGAAACAATTCAGACGATATTAAAATTCTTGGCGGAACAATCAAATTCAAATCCAGTTTTGATTCCAAAAAAGAAGACATTTCCGATCAAGTTTATTTGCGTTTAGAATCGACACCATACGATATTAAATTAAATTCAGAAGTTGTAATAGATAAGCCAGCCATAAAAATTGATGCCAGACAAGTGGTAAATGCAAAACCAGAAAGTTTTTGGAAAACAGTTGAAAAAGACTCGTTAGATCGCAGAAAATTAAAAACCTATTCTAAATTAGACAGCATTTCTGTTGCAGAAAAAATTGAACGTAAAATATTTTTAGGCAAGAAAATTTACAACGGCTATTTTCCTGTCGGAAGTATTGATTTTGATTTGCGAAGTTTAATAAAATACAATAATTACGAAGGTTTCCGTTTTGGAATTGGCGGCGTTACTAACGACAAATTTTCAGACAAATATCGCGTAGATGCTTATGTTGCCTACGGTTTAAAAGACGAAAAATTTAAATTTGGTTTTACACCGGGTTATTTGTTAGATAAAGAAACAGAAACTTGGGTAAATGCTTCTTATACCGATGATTTAAATGAAATTGGTCAAATTAGCTTTGCAACAGAACCAAGACGTTTTAAAATTTATGATCCGCGACCAATAAATATTTCAACCTTTTATAGTAATAAAATGGCATCTGCTTTTATAGAAAGTAAATACATTGCCAAAACAGATACCTATTTTGAAATTTCTAGAAGTGAAGTCGTGCCGCTATTTGATTTTGGATATTTAAAAGACGGACAATTATTTACCAATTATAACATCACACAAGTAAAATTCGCAATCCAATGGAATCCGTTTAGTAATTACATGCAAACCACCACTGGTCGAATTGAAAAAGACAAGCGTTTTCCTAAATTTGGTTTGCAACTAACCCAAACCTTACCAGAATTTACAGGAAATGATTTTATTTTCTCTAAAGTAGATTTTAAAATAAATCATGAAATAAAATATTTAACCGGACAAAATACCAGTTTTTTATTGCAAGCCGGAATTGCAAATGGCGATATTCCGCTAACTCATTTGTACAGTATCGCGCCTAATAATTTAAATAGAGAAACGCTTCTTAAACGGATAACTTTTTCTTCTAAAAATGGATTTGAAACCATGTTTTTCAACGAGTTTTTCTCTAGTAAATACGCAAGTCTACAAGTTCGACATACGTTTAATAAAATACGTTTAGCATACAATGTCAAGCCAGTAATTGCTGTTGTAACTCGTGTTGCTTTTGGATCTATGGATAACTCAGAAAAGCAAGTAGGGTTTGCATACAAAACGCTAGAAAAAGGATTTTTTGAATCTGGTGTCGAATTGAGTCAGATTTACAAAGGTTTTGGTCTTGTTGGTTTTGTACGATATGGACCAAATAGTTTTGAAACTTTTATAGACAACTTCGCTATTAAATTGAGTTACGTTTTAAATTTAGGATTGTAGCATATTAGATTCTTTTTCATTCGATTAGACAACCTTTATAATTAGGTAAAGTTTTGCTAGTATTATCATTTCTACTACCAAATTAATTACCTTTACTGCCGATTTAATTATACGAATGAAAAATAACATTAAAGTCGGATTTTGGGAATTCTTTGCCCGACTTGTATTACGATACCGCATTGTCTTTTTGAGTTTAATTGTTTTGGTAACCATACTTTTAGGTTTTCAATGGAAGAACATACAATTTACAAATGCCGAAAAAGATTTACTTCCAGACGATAATATTGTAAATGTAGAGTATCGAAACTTCATTAAAACTTTTGGTGACGAAGGTAATTTGATTGTAATTGCCATTAAAGACAAAAAGTTTTTTACACCCAAAACTTTTGGCGCTTGGCAAAATTTATTGTCCGATATTAAAAAAGACAAGCAAATAGACATGGTACTTTCTGTATCCGATTTGCAAAAACTTACAAAGAACGATGCCCAACAACGATTTGATTTAAAGAATTATGTCAATAAAAACCGAATTGGTTCTCAAACCTATCTTGATTCTATAAAAGCAGATTTATTTGCTAACATGCCATTTTACGAAGGTTTGTTGTTCAATAAAAAAACGCAAACTATTCGCGCTGCGATTTACATGGATAAAGCAATTGTAAATACGCCAGAAAGAAAAGCATATATTTTGAAAGACTTTAATAAAAAAATTGCCAAATTCGAAGAGCAAAATAATATAAGAGTTCATGTTTCTGGCATGCCATATATTCGAACTATGAATGCCAAAAGCATTGCAGACGAAATAGGACTATTTGTTTTAGGTGCAATTTTTATAACATCCTTAATTTTCTTTTTCTTTTTCCGTTCGCATCGCGCAACTTTAATTTCTGTTGTAATTGTTATTATTGGTGTAATGTGGTCGTTTGGATTTCTAGGATTATTTAATTACCAAATCACCGTTTTAACAGCCGTGGTTCCGTCGTTGGTAATAATAATCGGAATCCCAAATTGTATTTTTCTAACCAATAAATACCAACAAGAATATTTAAATCACGGTAATAAAGCAAAAGCATTGCAACGCGTTATCACAAAAGTTGGTACGGCGACCTTAATGACCAACCTAACAACTGCGGCTGGTTTTGCAACTTTTATAATCACAAGTAGTGATATTCTAAAAGAGTTTGGTATTGTAACTTCCATAAGTATTATGGCATTATTTGTTTTGTGCCTAACAATTATTCCAATTTATTACAGTTACCAACCCGTTCCACAAGTCAAACATTTAGAACATTTAAATCGCAATTATACTCGTAAATTTATTTCTTGGATTGAAATTAATGTCAAAACCAACAGAAGTAAAATTTACATAATTGCAGCTTGTCTTGCAGTATTTTCAATATTTGGCGCAGTACAAATAAAAACATCTGGAAGCTTGATTGAAGACATGCCAAAAAAGACCGAATTTTTTAAAGATATTTTATTTTTTGAAAAAGAATTTGATGGCGTTATGCCGTTAGAAATTACCATTGATACAAAGCGTAAAAAAGGAGTGATGAAGCTTTCTACCTTGCGCAAGATGGAAGATTTTCAAAAAACTATTGAAGGAATCCCAGAACTTGCAAAACCAATTTCGGTTTTAAATTTGGTAAAATATACCAAACAAGCGTATTATAATGGCAATCCAGAATATTACCAATTACCAAGTTCCCAAGAACAATCTTTTATTGCAGGCTATGCCAAAAATACTACGAAGAATTCGAGTAATAATTTAATGAAAAGCTATGTCGATTCAACTGGGCAAGTTGCCAGAATTACAACTTTCATGCGCGACATTGGAACCGGTAAAATGGCAAAAATAGAAGAAAGATTACAAGTCAAAATCGATTCTGTTTTTCCCGCCGATAGATACAAAGTAACTCTAACCGGCAAACCATTGGTTTTCGAAAAAGGAACCCAATTTTTGCTAAATAATTTAGTTACCTCCTTATTATTTGCCGTTTTATTAATTGCGATTTTAATGTTGTTTTTGTTTAAATCATTCAAAATGGTCGTTGTTGCAATCATTCCAAACTTGCTTCCTCTAATAATTACAGCAGGTTTAATGGGCTATTTTGGTATTCCGTTAAAACCGTCAACCATATTGGTTTTCAGTATCGCATTCGGACTTTCTGTAGACGACACCATACATTTTTTGGCGCAATACCGGCAAGAATTAGGTCGTAATAACTGGAAAATTAAAAAATCTGTTTATGCAACTATCAAAGAAGCTGGCGTTTCTATGTTTTACACATCCTGCGTTTTATTCGCCGGCTTTTCGGTTTTTCTTTTATCCGATTTTGGAGGTACAATCGCACTAGGCGGATTAATCGCCATGACTTTAGCCTTCGGAATGCTTTCTAATTTAATGTTACTGCCAGCTTTGGTACTAACTTTCAACAAAAAATTAGTCAAACAACAAGACGAACCAAAAATCAGTTTGTAATTTTTTTGTAGCTAATCTTGCTATTCGTTCCAATCTAATCTTGGTAATTTCTTTTTTGTTAGCCTTTTGCAAGAGCTTCTTGCAGTCGCTTTGCCAAATACTCAAAAAATGCAACTACCAACGCTAGTATTTCCAATGCTATCAAGGCTAAAAACTCGGCAGAAAAAATTATATTTGCAATACAATTCGAGATTCAAAAAACTAGTTCTATATAAAACCTAATTATCAAATTAGCAAAAAATGAAACATACCAAAATAAAAACGCTT
>JBLIJW010000078.1:0-11811 GCA_047636155.1 Flavobacterium sp.
GAAAGTTTACAATTAAAATATCCAGAATTCGTAGTTATTTTAGAAGTAGATTCCGAATTAACAATACAAGCAGACAAATACCATTTTACCAACCTACTTTATAATATAATAGACAATTCTGTAAAGTATTGCGATATTACACCAATTGTAGAAATTAGTGCTATTATTGAGGATACTAAACTTTTATTACTTTTTAAAGACAATGGCATCGGAATTAAAGAAGAAAATAGTAAGTTTATGTTTGATAAATTTTATAGAGAAAATAATTTAAAACTAAATGAAGTTACCGGTTTTGGACTAGGCTTATTTTATGTTAAGAAAATTTGTAGCCAACACGGATGGAAAATTAATGCTAAAAATAATTTGGATAAAGGAATAACACTTGCAATTGAAATACCCTTAAATAAAAAATGAAAAAATACCGTATTTTATATGCCGAAGACGACGAAACATTAGCTTTTTTAACCAAAGATAATTTAGAATCTTCTTACGATGTTACTCATTGTAGCAATGGCGAATTAGCTTTAGACGCTTTTCAAAATGCAGAATTTGATATTTGCATACTTGATATTATGATACCAAAATTAGATGGTTTTGATTTAGCTAAAGCAATTAGAACTAAAAACAGTGATATTCCGATTCTTTTTTTATCTGCAAAAACACTTAAAGAAGACCGTATTAAAGGATTAAAAATTGGTGCCGATGATTATTTGGTTAAACCGTTTAGTATAGAAGAATTACTTTTAAAAATAGAAATTTTTCTAAAGCGTTCGCAAAAAAATTCGATTAATACAAACTCTTACACCATAGGTTCTTTTCAATTTGATGCAGCAAATTATTTATTATTAAAAGCAGAAGAAAGAATATCATTAACACAAAGGGAAGCACAATTACTTCAATTCTTTTTAGAAAATAAAAATATAATTTTAAAAAGAGAAACTATTTTAAAATCACTTTGGGGAAATGACGACTACTTTTCAGGAAGAAGTTTGGATGTGTTTATATCAAGATTACGCAAAATACTTGTTTCTGAACCAAGAGTTACCATAGAAAACCAGCACGGAGTAGGATTTCGTTTTCTTTTAGATTAGTTTTCTTTTTTAGAAAGAGTTTCTTTTTCTTTAACCAAAATAATTTTTGCTTTAACACCAGTTGTTAAATTCCATTTATTAGATGTTATGGTTTTGCCAGTAGCATCTACGACTATAAATTGTGCAGTATTTGGTCCGCTTTCCCCTTGATTTAAAGCTTCGAACTCAATTTTATTTAGTCCTTCATTCAATTCCAAAAATAATTCTGTAAAATCCACATCCAATAAAATCTGATTTACAGCGATGCGATCATTTAACCAAATTCTAACCAAATCACCATCTGGTGCTTCATGATCACGGCAAGCAATTCGAACAGTTTTTGTACCGCTAGAAAACTGACCTAAAAAAGTATCACTTTTAAAACGTTCTGAAATATCGCCTTCCTTTTTATTAAATTTATTAGCATACAACTCGGCCGAACTTCTAACGGGAAACATTTGTTTTTCTTTTTTTTCTATTTTGGGAGAATCGCCAAACGAATTTAAAATTTTATCTTCCTTAGGTTTTAAAAAATCCGACTCAAATTTAATGTTTTCTTCTTCCTGTTTATTTTCATTGGGAATGGGAATTGGCTTCGGATTGGTCTTTTTTGGTGTTATTCCTAATTTAAGAGTACGTTTTGACAAATCCAGTTGCCCATAAGAAGCAGTGGTCGCAATTATTATTAATAAGATAGATAAAATATTTTTTATTGTCATCACATGTTATTCATAATTCTGAAAAAAGTAAAAGTATCCAAAAAAAATCGATTTAAAAGGGCGACTTAACCATACATTAACAAAATTTATACCAATTTCTGTATGAAAATTATTCACTTTTGTATTTTAATTTAAACGTATGAAAATAAAATTTAGTTTAACCGCTTTACTTTTGCTTTTGGTAACCAGTTTTTCTGTCGCACAAGAAAAATATACACTAAGTGGCATTATTAAAGATGCGGAGACAAACGAAACTTTAATTGGTGTTTCTATACAATTTGCGAATACTAATTATTTCACAACATCTAATGAATATGGCTTTTATTCTATTACAGTTCCAAAGGCAACTTATACCGTAATTACTTCTTATGTTGGCTATTTGAACAATCAAAAAGAAATTGATTTGTCAAAAAATATGACTTTAAATTTTAGCCTAAATTTTAATTCAGAAGTTTTAGAAGAAGTAATTATTGAAGAAAAAATAAAAAGTAACATCAAAACGCCAGAAATGAGCGTAAACAAATTATCTACCGTTACCATTAAACAAATGCCTGTGGTTTTAGGCGAAGTAGATATTATCAAAGCGATTTTATTTCTTCCTGGAGTAACAAATGCTGGCGAAGGACAATCTGGTTTTAATGTTCGTGGTGGTGGTGCAGACCAAAATTTAATTTTGTTAGATGAAGCAACTATTTTTAATTCTAGTCATGTTTTTGGCTTATTTTCTGTTTTTAATCCAGATGCAATAAAAGATTTAAAATTATATAAAGGCGGAATTCCGGCACGATTTGGTGGTAGAATTTCTTCTGTTTTAGATATTTATCAAAAAGATGGAAACAGTAAATCGTTTCATGGAAATGGCGGAATCGGTTTAATTTCTAGTCGTTTGCTTATTGAAGGTCCAATTGTAAAAGACAAAGGTTCTTTTTTATTCGCCGGTCGTGGTTCTTATGCACACCTATTTTTAAAACTATCTGGAAATGAAAATTCAGCCTACTTTTATGATCTAAATACTAAACTGAATTATACTTTAAATAAAAAAAATAGTTTGTATTTATCTAGTTATTTTGGCCGAGATGTTTTTGATATTAATCAAAGTTTTACCAATACATACGGAAACTCTACTTTAAATGTTAGATGGAATCATCTGTTTTCAGATAAAATATTTTCTAATCTTTCTGCAATTTATAGCGACTATTATTATGGATTGAATTTAGGATTTGTAGGATTTAATTATGATTCTGGTATTAAAAATTATAATTTAAAATACGATTTTAAGCATTACTTATCCAATACTATTAAATTAAATTATGGGATTAGCGCTTTGTATTATGATTTTAATCCGGGAACAATTACACCAAATGATCAAAATTCAGCAATCAATTTCAGACAGTTAGATAAAAAATATGCTTTTGAACCATCCTTTTATCTAGAAAGCGAACAAAAAATTAGTGATAAAATTAATTTACAATACGGTTTTAGATACAGTTTTTTTTATAGATTGGGTCGTTCGACTATCAATAATTATGCAAACAATGAAGCAGTGGTTTTTAATTCTGAATTAGGGATTTATGAAAAAGGTATTCCTATTAGTACTACTTTCTTTGATTCTAATAAAACGATTGCAGACTTTAATAATTTTGAACCACGACTTTCTGCTTCCTACCAAATAAATAATAATGAATCTTTTAAAGCAAATTATAACAGAACTATTCAATATTTACAATTAGTTACTAACACAGCATCGCCAACCCCTTTAGATGTTTATACACCAAGTGATAATTTTATAAAACCTCAAATAGGAGATCAATTCGCGGTAGGATATTTCAGAAATTTTAACGAAGATTCGTATTCTTTAGAAGTAGAAAGTTTTTATAAAAAAGTAAAAAATAGAATCGATTATATTGATGGAGCAGATTTAATTGCAAACGAAGCCATTGAACAAGTAATTTTAAATGGTAATTTAAGATCGTATGGTTTAGAAGTTCTTTTCAGAAAAAATAAAGGAAAATTAAACGGTTGGATATCGTATACTATTTCCAAATCAGAACAAAAAACTCCAGGAAGAACGGCAGAAGAAACCGGAATAAATAACGGACAATGGTATCGATCGGCTTATGATAAACTGCATAATCTTGCAGTAACCAGTAGTTATAAATACAGCCAAAAATGGAACTTTAGTGCTAATTTCACACTTCAAACTGGTCAACCAGTTACTTATCCAAACGGACAGTATGTTTACCAAGGATTGGTAATTCCTAGTTATGGATTGCGGAATGAAAATAGTCTGCCATTGTACCATCATTTAGATATTGCAGCAACTTTAAAACCAAAACAAAAAAGTTCGAAAAAATGGCAATCAGAATGGGTTTTTAGTGTGTACAATTTATATAGCCGTAAAAATGCAGCTTCTATTAGTTTTAGACAAAATAAAGATTCTGGTGCTAATGAAGCCCTTCGTTTGTCTATTTTTGGAGCAGTTCCTTCTGTTTCCTATAATTTCAAATTTTAAAATCATGAAAAAAATAAGCCTACTTTTAATTCTTTGTTTTTCTTTATTTTCGTGTGAAGATGTTATTGATGTTCCACTAAATACAGCTAATCCAAAATTAGTAATTGATGCCTCAATAAAATGGCAAAAAGGTACAACTGGAAATCTTCAAACTATTAAATTAACTACGACAACTGGTTTTTATTCAGAAACGATTCCAACAGTTAATAACGCCACTGTTTATGTCACTAATTCTGCAAACGAACAATTTGATTTCATAAACACCAGTAATAATGGGGAATACGTTTGTACTAACTTCATTCCTGTAATCAATGGAAACTATACTTTAACAGTAGTTTACAACGACGACACATTTTCTGCAACCGAAAAACTATTCGCTACGCCAACTATTGAATTTATTGAACAAAAATCGGCACAAGGATTTGGTGGAACAGAGGAAATTCAGGTTAAGTTTTTTTATCCAGACAACGGGCAAGAAATAAACTATTATCTAACTGGATTCAAATATCAAAATGTGTTTTTTCCAGAATATGATGCTTTAAATGATGAATTTTTTCAAGGCAATCAAATGTTTGGATTTTATTCTAACCCAGATTTAAAGGCCGGTGAAAGTTTAAATATGTCTTTACAAAGTATTTCACTTCCTTATTTTAACTACATGAGTAAACTTATCAACATTAGCGGAAGCAATGCAGGAAGTCCATTTGCAACTCCACCAGCAACGGTCAAAGGAAATATTATAAATACTAGTAATTTTGGTAATTTTGCTTTAGGATATTTCAATTTATCTGAAATTGATACGAGAAATTATGTTATTGAGTAGCTTTTTTGTTTATTTGGATAAAATTTTTGGGATATTCTATCGTTTAACTAAAAACTAAAATTAGTAAATTATTTAATACCAATAAGTTAGTTGAAAACAACACATAAAAGTTTTCACAAATGTATCTATTTGACATGAAAAAAATATTCCTTTTTTGTTTTCTATACGCTTCTGTACTTTCTGCACAAAGTCCTGCGGGAATCTGGTATTTTGGTAAAAAAGCAGGTTTAAATTTTAACACAGGTAACAATCCTGTAAGTTTAAATGACGGCCAAATAGAAACCACAGAAGGTTGTGCAACATTATGTGATAATTCGGGTAATTTACTTTTTTATACTGACGGAATCAAGATTTGGAATAAGAATCATTTTGTGATGCCAAACGGAAGTAATTTATTAGGTAATCCATCAAGCACACAATCTGCTGTAATAGTTCCACAACCTAATAGTCCGAATTTATTTTATGTGTTTACTGTAGCCGAATTAGGCGGACCAAATGGACTTCGATACAGTGTAATTGATTTAAATTTAGATGGTGGTTTGGGCGATATAACAAATGTAAAAAATGTTTCTCTTATATCTCCTGCTTTAGAAAAAATTACCGTAGTACAACATGCAAATAATACAAACTATTGGATAATTGCACACCGTTATGGAAACAGCCAATTTGTGGCTTATGAGTTAAGCGCAGCTGGGTTAAGTGCGACACCAGTAACAACAAATGCTGGAGTTCCTATTGCTAATAGTTCGCAAAAAACTTTGGGTTATATGAAATCGTCTCCAGACGGAAAATATATCGGAATTGCACATGCTGGTGCAGGAAGCGTCGTTCAGCTATTAAATTTTAATAATGCCACAGGACAACTAACTTTTCAAGCTAGTTTACCAATTGGTGTAGATGATATTGGTGCATATGGTTTAGAATTTTCTTCAAACAGCAAAGTTCTTTATGTTACAAGAATTAACCAACCAGATGAAAATTCGCAAGTAATACAATACGATTTAAATAATCCAACAGAAGCTGCAATAATTGCTTCACAAACTATTATCGCAAGTTATGATGACGAGTTTAGAGAAGGAATTTTTACTGCGTTACAGTTAGCTCCAAATCAAAAAATTTATATAGGCCGAAATAATTCATCTAATTTAAGTTCTATTGATAGTCCAAATACTGTAGGAATGGGTTGTGCCTTTAATAATGCAGCGGTTTCCATTGCTCCAAATATTTGCTATTTTGGATTGCCTTCTTTTATTACGTCTTTTCTAGATTTGAACTTTACCTCCAATAATTATTGTTTTGGTAGTGCAACACAATTTATTAGTCCAAATATTCCAAATTTAATTTCTGCAATTTGGGATTTTGACGATCCTACTTCTGCAAATCCTACTTCAACCGATTTAAATCCGACTCACATTTTTACTTCGGTTGGCACCTACAATGTCACTTTAACCATCAGTACGACCACTACTCCGATTAAAGTGTTTCCTCCTAAACAAATTCAAATTATATCTGCACCAATTGCAAATAGTGCAACACCTTACTTTTTGTGCGAATCAACTACTAATACTGCATCCTTTGATCTTACTAGTAAAACAACCGAAATTTTAGGACCAACACAACTACCAGCTAATTACAGCGTTTCCTATCATACTTCGTTATTAAATGCGCAAAACAATACCAATCCCATCGCTTCTCCGTTTAGCAATACAAGCAACCCACAAACTATTTTTGCAAGAGTAAATTCAAATTCCTCGTCAGATTGTTATGATACCACTTCTTTTACAATTGAAGCTAAAATTAAGCCTAATTTAAAAGCGGATGAAGATTTATATTATTGTAACAATAAGTTTCCGGAGTTGCTAACATTCGATTCTGGAGTGATAGGATCTACAATTGGTTTAACCTTCTTATGGTCAACGGGACAAACAACGAATTCAATTTCTGTAAATCAAATTGGAACATATAATGTAGTAGTAACAAATCAATTTGGTTGTACTAATTCAAGAACTGTAACTGTAATCGAATCGGATATTGCAACTATAAATTATACTATTTTAGGACCAATAGGAAATAATTCACTTCAAATAATACCTACTGGCTCTGGAAATTATGAATATGCATTGGATAATATAAATGGACCATTTCAAACTTCTCCAAATTTTAATACTCTTGCTGCAGGAGATCATATTATTTATGTAAAAGATACTTTTGGATGTGGTATTGCTAAAGAAGAATTCTCTATCATTGGATATCCTAGCTTTTTTACACCAAATGGTGATGGTGCTAATGATTATTGGAATTTGTTAGGTAGATTTATAAAAGTTAAGCAAACTCTTATTTACGATAGATTTGGTAAATTAATGCACGTTATCTATCCAAATCAAGTGGGTTGGAATGGAAAAGTTGCCGGAATTGAAATGTTATCTACCGATTATTGGTTCGTATCTACTTTACAAGACGGAACAGAATTTAAAGGACATTTTTCACTAAAAAGATAAAATATGTCTTCCCATCATATTGTCAAAGACGATCAAGAACCAGCATTAATCATAGCAAATGGTGCATCTTGTAGTTCAGAACTCTTAGGACAACTACTAGAATGGTCACCAATTGTTGTTGTCCTAGATAGTGCAATAGAACGTGTTTTACAATTAGATATTAAAGTGGATGTCTTATTAGGCGATTTTGACCGACATTTTGATGCCAATTATTACCAAGAAAAACAATTTCCTTTAGAAATAGTATATACGCCAGACCAAAACAAAACCGATTTACAAAAAGCTTTTGATTATCTAATCCAAAAAGGACACCAAGCAGTTAATGTTATTTGGGCTACAGGCAAAAGAGCAGATCATACAATGACCAATATAACTTGCATCGCAGATTATAAAGAAAAATTAAAAATTGTAATTTTAGATGATAATTCTAAAATATTTTTACTTCCAAAAGTTTACGAAAAATGGTATACCAAAGAAACCATTATTTCTATAATTCCCATTGGCGAAGTGCACGGAATATTTTCTGAGAATTTAAAATACAAACTACTAAATGATTCCTTAAAACTTGGATATCGAACAGGCAGCAGCAACGAAGTTAGCGCAGATGGAATAGTAAAAATTACACATTCAGAAGGCGATTTGCTTTTAATGGAATGTTTTGACTAAATTTGTTTTCCAATAATCGACCTTTAGGTAAATGAAAAATAATAAAAACGACTTAAAATCCCATTTACATCCCAGAAATTTACACAATTTGGGCTATGATTTTGATATTCTTTTAGAAAAATCTAACTATTTAAAACCCTTCGTTTATGTAAATGAATATGGGACAAAAACAGTCGACTTTTCTAATGTAGATGCAGTTTTTTCATTAAACAAAGCGTTATTACAAACTTATTACGGAATTACTTTTTATGAATTACCAAATAAAAATTTAATTCCGCCTATTCCCGGTCGTGCAGATTATATTCATTACATAGCTGATTTGTTGGCCGAAAATAATAACGGAGAAATACCTATTGGTGATAGTGTTTTAGGATTAGATGTTGGTGTTGGCGCCAATTGTATTTATCCTATTTTAGGAAATAAAATATACGACTGGAGTTTTGTTGCTTCTGATATTTATTTAGAATCGCTAGAAAATTGTATGGAAATAATTAAAAACAATTCTAATTTATCCGATTTTATTAGTCTTCAATTACAAGGAAATTCTCGTTTTATATTTCAAGATATTATTCTGCCAGAAGATAAATTCAGTTTTACCGTTTGCAATCCGCCGTTTCACAAATCACTAGAAGAAGCTAAATTTCAAAATATACGAAAAACATCTAATCTTCAAAAAACAAAGGTTAAAGAAGAATTACCAAATTTCTCTGGCTTTGAAGCCGAATTATATTGCGATGGTGGCGAATTAGCCTTCATAACCCAAATGCTTTATGAAAGCAAAAAATATCCGTTGCAGGTTTTATGGTTTACCACCTTAGTATCCAAAAAAGCACATTTAGAAAGTATACTTAGAACCATTCAAAAAATTAATTGTGCCGAATACCGTATAATTGAAATGGCGCAAGGTCAAAAAACAAGTCGCGTTTTTGCTTGGACATTTCAAACCAAAGAACAACAAAGCAATTGGAAGTTCAGTTAATCAAGACCGAAATTTTGTAACAAATATTAAATAAAACTTATATATTTTTATCTGTTTTTAATAGTTAGTATCTTTACTTTTTTACCAGAATAAATTCCAATTTTAGAATGAAATTTCAAGTTGTATCGGATTATCAACCAAAAGGCGACCAACCACAAGCTATAAAAAAACTGGCTCAAGGTATTGTTGATGGAGAAAAATACCAAACGCTCTTAGGAGTAACAGGTTCAGGTAAAACTTTCACTGCTGCAAATGTTATAGAAAGCGTGCAACGACCAACTTTAGTTTTAGCTCACAACAAAACTTTGGCTGCGCAATTATATTCAGAATTCAAACAATTTTTCCCTAATAATGCAGTAGAATATTTTGTTTCATATTACGATTACTACCAACCAGAAGCATTTATGCCCGTAACCGGCGTTTACATTGAAAAAGACTTGTCTATAAACGATGAGTTAGAGAAAATGCGAATGAGTACAACGGCTTCCCTTCTATCTGGTCGTCGAGATATTTTGGTTGTTGCTTCTGTTTCTTGTTTGTACGGAATTGGAAATCCAATTGAATTTCAAAAAAATGTTATTCCAATCGAACAAGGTCAGGTTATTTCAAGAACCAAATTACTACACCAATTGGTTCAGAGTTTGTATTCCCGAACCGAAGCCGATTTTAATCCGGGAAGTTTCCGAATTAAAGGAGATATTGTAGAAGTGTATCCAAGTTATGCAGACGATGCCTATCGAATACATTTCTTTGGCGATGAAATTGAAGAAATAGAAAGTTTTGATTTAAAAACTTCGCAAGTGATTGAACGTTTTCAAAAAATGACAATTTATCCTGCAAATATGTTTGTTACTTCGCCAGATGTATTACAAAATGCCATTTGGGAAATTCAACAAGATTTAGTCAAACAAGTCGAATACTTTAAAGAAATAGGAAAGCATTTGGAGGCAAAAAGATTAGAAGAACGAACTAATTTTGATTTAGAAATGATTCGAGAATTAGGATATTGTTCTGGAATCGAAAATTATTCTCGATATCTAGATGGACGATTACCAGGAACAAGACCTTTCTGTTTACTAGATTATTTTCCGAAAGATTATTTAATGATTGTAGACGAAAGTCATGTCACTTGTTCGCAAGTGCATGCAATGTATGGTGGCGATAGAAGCAGAAAAGAAAATTTAGTAGAATATGGTTTCCGACTTCCCGCTGCAATGGACAACCGACCGTTGAAGTTTGACGAATGGGAAACGATGCAAAATCAGGTATTATATATTTCTGCAACTCCAGCAGATTATGAATTAGAAAAATCTGGTGGTGTGGTTGTAGAACAATTAATTCGACCTACCGGGTTATTAGATCCAGTAATTGAAGTTAGGCCAAGTTTAAATCAAATAGATGATTTAATAGAAGAAATTCAGCTTCGAGCAGAAATAGACGAACGCGTTTTGGTAACAACACTTACTAAACGAATGGCAGAAGAATTAGCAAAATATTTAACGAGATTAGAAGTTAGATGTAGATACATTCATTCTGAAGTGAGTACTTTAGAGCGAATTGAAATCATGCAAGATTTAAGAAAAGGTATTTTTGATGTTTTAATTGGTGTGAATTTACTTCGGGAAGGACTAGATTTACCAGAAGTTTCCTTGGTTGCAATTTTAGATGCCGATAAAGAAGGTTTTTTAAGAAATCACAGATCGCTTACGCAAACAATTGGTCGAGCAGCTAGAAACATAAATGGTAAAGCTATTTTGTATGCAGATAAAATTACCGTTAGTATGCAAAAAACGATAGACGAAACCAATTATCGTAGAACAAAACAAATCAATTTTAATACCGAAAATAATATGGTTCCGGTTGCTCTGAATAAAAAAATAGAAAGTGCATTTACAAAAAATTCGCTTGTAAATTATGAATTAGGTTTGTCTGATGGGAAACAAGCAGCCGAACCACAAAATGAATATTTGACAAAACCAGAAATTGATAAACGTATTCGAGACAAACGAAAAGCAATGGAAAAAGCTGCAAAAGAATTAGATTTTATGCAAGCTGCAAAATACAGAGATGAAATAAAGGCCTTGCAGGAAATGTAAGTTTTTTAATTTCTGAATTTATCGATAAAAAAATCGGCTTATCTAATTTAGACAAGCCGGTTTTTTATTTTTTAAAATGTTTCATTATTGCTAAGAAGATTAAGATTAATCCAAATACAGAAAAAATCCAATAAGTAAAACTTTCTTTTTTCGTAGTTATTGCTGCAATACCGAGCAAAGAACTTCCAACTATATATAAAGTTACTGGTTTTATGTTTTTAAAAAAATCCATTATTACTTAAAAAAAGAATCTACAAATTCGTATTTATTAAATACTTGCAAATCTTCTAAACCTTCGCCTACCCCAATATATTTTACTGGTATTTGAAATTGATCGGAAATTCCGATTACAACACCACCTTTTGCCGTTCCATCTAATTTTGTAACTGCTAAACAAGTTACTTCTGTCGCTGCAGTAAATTGTGCTGCTTGTTCAAATGCATTTTGC
>JBLIJW010000079.1:0-11627 GCA_047636155.1 Flavobacterium sp.
TCGGCATTTGGGCAATTAGAATAACCACTAGAATAATAAGAAAAATAATGTTTAAGCGTAGATTAGAAGTTACCCTTATAGAATTTCTTTCTGATATTATATATTGGGGTTTACGCATTGTATTATTTATAGCCGTTATTTCCAAACTTGGTGTTGAATCGTCTTCCTTTGTTGCTATTTTAGGTGCAGCAGGCTTAGCAATTGGATTGTCGTTACAAGGATCGCTTTCTAACTTTGCTGGCGGAATGCTAATCATATTTTTTAAACCATTCCGATTAGGTGATTTTATTGAAGCGCAAGGAGTTTCAGGAACAGTTCACGATATCCAAATTTTTGTAACAAAATTACAAACAGTCAATAATCAAATAATTTACCTTCCAAATGGTTCACTTTCTAACGGAACAATTATTAATTTTTCTCAAAATGAAACACGAAGAACCAGTCATTCTATTGCACTTTCATTTGATACAGATATAAAACAAGCAAGGGCAATAATTATGGATGTTTTAGTCAATAACCCTTTGGTTATGAACGATCCTGCGCCGGCAGTAGTGGTTGATCACATGACGGAAAGTGCAATATTTTTAGCTGTTCGTGGTTGGGCAAAAAATTCTGAATTTTGGGAAATGTCAAGTACAATTATTCAAGATATCAAAATTGCATTTGATGAAAAAGGGATTACATTTCAGCCTTATGTAAGAGAATCAAGTATAAAAAATAAAGAAAAAGAATAATTACGCTTTATCTTTCTTACTAACTATTAAAAAATCTTTGAGGTAAAATGGTTCGTAATAGGCTACGTCTTCAAATTCTTGAATCAAAAATTTTTCATACGCCAATCTACCCATCGATTTTGCTGATGGATATTGCAAATCATTTAAAAAGAAAAAGTTACTATTCTTTAAAATCTCTTTTGCTTTAACGGATGCATCGCCAATAAAATATACTTTTTTGTCTAAATTAGAAAAGCTGTTTTCGTCTAAAATTTGGGCTTCAGTTTTGCGAATTTTATTTTTATTAGTATCAAAAATTGCAGAATATACTTCCATTCTTCTTGCATCCAACATAGGAATAATTAGTCCGTCGGTTGCAGTTACCTGATGAGCTAATGCAGTTAAAGTATCTATAGAAATTAGCGGAATATTTAATGCATAAGCTAACCCTTTAGCTGCAGAAACACCAATTCGTAAACCTGTGTACGAACCTGGACCAGAACTTACGGCAATGGCAGAAAGCTGCTTAAATTGTATTTGAGTTTCGGCTATAATTTCTTCTATAAAAACATGTAATTTTTCTGCATGAGAAAATCCTTCGGTAGCAATTTCTTTACAAATTATAAGTTCTTCATTTTTAAACAGGGCAACAGAACAATTTTTTGTTGTAGTCTCAATACTTAATATAAAAGAAGAAGGATTTGACATTTTTTAATAGTTTTTATGCAAATATAAATCATTTCAATACGTTTCTGCAAACCAAAAATGCCACTATAATTAAAAATATAGTGGCATTTTATTTGTTTTTTAGAATTTATTTTTTAGTTTTTTCAGCTTGTAATTTTACTTTATCTCCAGAATTCAAATCCTTAGAAACTGTAACATAAGGTCCGGTTATAACCACATCTCCGGGCTTTAATCCAGAAGTAATTTCAATATTCGTATCATCTTGAATTCCTGTTTTAACAATTCTGATTTTTGCTTTGTCTCCAACTTTTACAAAAACACATTCAATTTTTTTATCCGATTTTGGAGCTGCTTTAGCTTCTTCGTCTTTAGTCATATTTACCTTTCTTTGCGGTAAAGTATCTGATTTTACGACAACAGAACTAATAGGAACTGCTATTATATTCTCTTTTCGTTTTGTAATAATATCAACAGTAGCAGTCATTCCTGGACGAAAAGGAGAATAGGTTTCTGGTTTTCCTTTTGTCAAGTTTTTGTAAGAATCTTTCAAGATTCTTACTTTTACCTTAAAGTTAGTAACTTGATCGGCAGAAGTTGCCGAACTAGCAGAGTTAGAAATACTTGTAACAACTCCTTTAAATATTTTCTTTAAATAAGCATCTACCATAATATCTGTGCTATCGCCAATGCTAATTTTTACAATATCATTTTCGTTCACATCCACTTCTACTTCCATATTATTTAAGTTGGCAACACGCATAATTTCGGTTCCTGTCATTTGTTGCGTTCCTAAAACACGCTCACCAAGTTCTACGTTTAGCATGCTAACTGTTCCGCTTTCTGGAGCATAAATAGTTGTTCTTCCTAAGTTGTCTTTTGCTTCTTTTACTGTTGCAGATGCACTTTGAACGTTAAAATAAGCCGATTGTTTGTTTGCTTTGGCAACTTCAAAAGAGGCAACGGCTTTATCCCAATCTGATTTGGAAATAATTCCTTTTTCGAAAAGCGTTTTATTACGTTTGTAATTTGCTTGAGCTTCTTTAAAACTTGCATCTGCTTGACTTAATCCTGCTTTTGTTCCAGCATAATTAGAAACAGATCGATCTAAGCCAGATGTATATAAGTCTGGATTTATTTTAACTAATAAATCTCCCTTTTTAACCACTTGACCTTCTTTTATCGGTAAAGCAATAATTTCTCCTGAAACTTCTGAAGATATTTTTACTTCAACTTCTGGTTGAATTTTTCCGGTTGCCGAAACGGTTTCTACAATAGTCATTTCTTTAACTTTTGTAGTTTCTACTTCCATGCTATCATCTCTATCGCCAAAAACACCTGTTTTAGCAAGAACTACAAGTAACACAATAACTACGATTGTAATACCAAAGAAAATTTTAAATTTTTTAGACATTTTTATAACTATTTAATTTTTGTATTTATGATTTTTAATTTTCAGTAATTGGAATTCCGAAATAAAACTCTACTACTTTTACTTTGAAAATAGAATCATATTTGGTTCTTAAAACTTCTGATTGCGAATTAGCAAAAAGCAATTGCGACTGGTTGAGATCAAAACTATTCATTAATCCTACGTCATATTTTTCTTTTGCAAATTCATAAGATTGTTTTCTTGCATCTGCCACGACTACTGCTTGTTCATATGCATTTATAGCTCCTTTTGCATCGGTAATAGCAGTGTAGACATTTCGTTCAAGGTCAGTTTCAGCTTGTTTAAAACTAATTTTTGAGCGTTCTAATGCAATTTTTGAGCGTTCTACATTGTTACGAGCAGAAAACCCATTAAGAATTGGAATACTTAATTGTAATCCGAAACTATTACCTTTATTATCACTAAACTGATTGAATAAAGAATTTGGACCACCAAGTAATGGAGAAAAATTTGGCTGTACTACATTTTGTCCAGTTCCTTCTACTTGTCCGATAACTGTCGTTGGATTGTTAGTGTTAGGAACAACACCTGTAAATCGTGCAGAATTAGAAGCTCTTGTGCTAAAACTATAAAAACCGTTTAAGCTAGGTTGATAAGCACCCTTTGCTATGGTAATATCTTTTTCTGCAATTTCTAAATTTGCCTTTGCAATTTTTAATTCAACCCTTTCGGATTTAGCTTTTTCAATAATGCTTTCTGGAGATTGCAACATAGTTTCGCTATTTGCTGGTTCGTAGGCAACATCAATAATATCAAAATTTTTAAAATCATCCAACTGTAACAATTGAGCCAAACTTAATCTAGATAAAAAAAGTGCGTTTTCTGCTGTCACTACATTTTGTTTATCTGTGGCGATGGTTGCAGTAATATCTAACAAATCTCCTTTGGCAACAACGCCAGCCTTTACTTGTTCATTAGTTCTATTAAATTGTAATTCGTCGTTTGCGAGTAATTCCTTTTGCACTTTTATATTTTCTTTATTAAAGAGAATTTGCAAGAATGCATTTGCAATGTTCAAAGAAACATCGTCTTTCATTTTAGTAAGTTGGTACTGTGTCGCAACAATATTCATTCGGCTTCTTCGCAATCTGTTAATGTTTTGTAAACCATTGTAAATTGGAATGTTTGCGCTTATTCCTGCAGATGTAAATTGTGTAGTTTGATTTTCTAACAAACCAGTTGTTATATTTTGATTCAAACCAATATTCCAAGAATGGGATGCATTCCCGTTAATATTTGGCAAAAAAGAACCTATTGCATCTTTTTTGGTAACTTCTGCAATTTGGTTGTCTAAATCGGAGTTAAGAATAGAAATGTTATTTTTTAAAGCATAATCTACACATTCTTGTAAAGTCCATTTTTTTTGTGCAGAACCAATAAGGCCGCTAAAAAAGAAGGTAACTATCCACACTATTTGTAATTTGTTTTTCATGTTTTAAAATCTGATTCAATTAAATTTGATAAGAAATATCTATTATCCTTTATTAAGAAAGGCAAATTATATTCAGTTGGACGCTTTTAATGCTGTAATGTTACATTTCAAATTGAAAAAAATAAATTAATCTGTTTTTGATAAGCTGAAAGAAAATTAGCTTTTTCTCGTTTTATAAAAAAAGCAAGCTAAATTTGTATGGTTTGTAAGTCACTCTTAAAATCTAATTTTATTGTAATGAAATTTTTATTTATTTTTCGGTTTGTATGTTTTATTTTTATTTTGGCTGCAACAAGTTGTTCTACCCAATCAAAAATTAGTGCTTTAAAACCAGAACCAAGCGCGGCAACTTCTGTAGTTTATAAAACTACTACAAGCATTGTAAGTATGCCTTTAGAAATTACCTTAACAGAAATGGAAAATCAGGTAAATAAATCTTTAGATGGTTTAATTTATGAAGATAATAATCTAGAGGAAGATAAAACCGAAATGAAAATTTGGAAGACTTCTCGGATAAAAATAAGTGAGAAGAACGGAAAGATTATTTCTGAATTACCACTTAAAATTTGGACCAAAGTAAAATATGGAACTGATTTTTTGGGCTTAAATGATACTAGAGAAATTAATTTAAATGGTGTAATTACACTTTCTAGCGAAGCTCGATTGAATAATTGGAAAATGGTTACGAATTCTAAAATCGAAAATTTTGAATGGTCTGAAAGTCCAACCATAATTGTTGCTGGAAAAAAAGTGCCAATAACCTATATCGTCAACCCTACTTTAAGCTTGTTTAAAAGCAGAATGGCAAAGGCTATTGATGAAGCAATTGAAAAATCGTGCGACTTTAAACCTTTTGTTTTACAAGTATTAGAAAAAATAAGTACTCCATTTGAAACCAATGCAGATTTTGAAACTTGGTTCCGATTAAATCCGATAGAACTATATGTAACCGATGCCGTTTTACAAAAAAGCAAAGTAATTATGAATTTAGGTTTAAAGTGTAGCATGCAAACTGTTGTTGGTGCAGAACCAAAGTCTGCTTTTAACGGAAGTGCTATCTTACTAAAACCAGTTTTAAAAATTCCGGAAAAAACCGAAGCTACTATTGCAGCAATATCTACTTATGCAAGTGCTTCGAGAATTATTACCAAGAACTTTAAGGATCAAGTTTTTAGTTCTGGTAGTCGCAAAGTGATTGTTAAAAATGTCGCTATTTGGTCAAAAGATAGTAAGATAATTGTAGAGTTAATGACAAGTGGCAGTTTGGAAGGAACAATATACCTAACTGGAATACCTAATTATAATGCATTGACCAAAGAAATTTATTTTGACCAAATGGATTATGTACTAAGCACAAAAGGTCTATTAACTAATACAGCAAATTGGCTTATACAAGGAGCTATTTTAAAGAAAATTGAGGAAAATTGCCGTTATTCTATAAAAGAAAATTTAGAGACTGCAAATAACAGTATGCAAGGTTATTTAAATAATTATTCGCCTATGAAAGGTGTTTTTATAAATGGCACTTTAAATGGATTTGAATTGGATAAACTCGAACTTTTTAAAGATGCAATTGTTGCTTTCATAAAAACTCAAGGTAAAATTAGTGTAACCATTGACGGAATGGAATGAGTTTTTAAGTGAGAACTACAAAAATTTATTCTGTTTTGATGCTCGAAGACTTTTTTATTTCAGTGTCTTTATCAAGAAATTATGTCTTTTTTAAAACAAATATAATTTTAATGCAATTCTGTGTTAGCGATTGCAGCGGTATCCTTTTGTGAAGCGCTAGCGAAACGAAAGATTTAGCGGAAAGCGCGACCAAAGGGAACGCCCAAAAAAATTTAATTTTCTGGATTTTCTTTTTTGCTACTGTACATTTTGTAAATTAAAAAGCCTACAATTCCTACCAAAACATATGGAATAACCATTAAGTAAACTATGCCGTCATTCACTGCCTCTGCTTGTGCACTATTGCCAGAACTTTCTAAAGATGCGCGACACATGGCGCATTGTGCTTGCAAATTGCTGTTACCCAAACCAATTAAAAGTACAGCTATTAGATATTTTATGTTGTTTTTAATTCGCATAATATGGTGAAATCATTAAGTAAACTACTACGCCGGTAATTGCGACATACAACCAAATTGGAAACGTGATGCGTGCTATTTTTTTATGTCGGTCAAATTGTTGAGCCAATGCGCGAACATAGGTTACCAAAACTAGCGGAATTACTGCTATAGATAATGTAATATGAGAAATTAACAATACAAAATAAACTAATCGCATTTGGCCTTCACCACCATATTTTGTTGAATCGGATGTCATGTGGTAGGCTACATACATCACTAAAAAAAGTACTGACAATGCTATTGCAGTTATCATTAATTTTTTATGTAGTTGGATTTTTTTATTTTTAATAGCAACTAATGCTGCGATTAGTACAATAGCAGTTAAACCGTTTGTTATAGCATAAATTGGCGGCAAAAAAGAAAGTGGTTCTACGTTAATTCCGAAATCTTTTAGCTTTACGGTAAACAAAATTGCTACCACAATTGGAATTAAAACAGAAATTATGATAATTGGTAAATTGTATTTTTTTTCGATTGTTGTTTGGCTCATTTTACTCTTCTAATAATAGTTTGATGTCTTCTTTTATAGCTTTAATTCCTTTTGAATCTAAACCGTCGTAATATAAAATTGGATTATTAAATTCGTCTTTTCTGCAACGTATGTTTCCGTTTTTGTCTATTAAAGCGAATAATCCAGAGTGTTCAAAACCACCTACTACTTTTTCGTTTTGTGCACCATAAATTTTAAATCCTTCATTAGATAGTTTTAAAACTTGGGATAAATCACCAGTTAAAAAATGCCAATTTTTAGAAGTTACTGCCAAATCTTTGGCATGTTGTAATAGTACTTTAGGTGTATCGTTAGCAGGATTTATAGTTATGGATGCAATACCAAAATCATCAAATTTACCAAAATCGTCTTCAATACTTCGCATATTCTTATTCATAATTGGGCAAATTGATGGGCAAGTAGAGAAAAAGAATTCTAGCACATAGACTTTTCCAGCATAATCTTGGTTGGTTATGGTTGCATTATTTTGGTCTATAAATTCAAATTTTGGAGCTGGTCCAATAACTACTAAAGTTGTGTCTTTGGTTATTTCATTTTTATAGCTCATACGGTCATTTTGAACTACTGATCCGTTTTTTATTCTATCAATAACTCTTGGTACAACAATAATCCCAAAGATTAAAATTATAAAAGAGATACCGATATATGCTTTATTTTTCATTATTGGATGTTGTTAATCAACGTTGGATAATCACTGTTACATTTAGAACTAAAGATACGCCTTAAAAAGTGTTATTTAAATTTTACGTGAAGCATTATTATTTCTTTTGAGAGCCAATCGATATTCTGCTAAGATAATCTTTACATCATCGGTCATTTCATTATGCAATTCAGAAACCATTTGGGTGTTATATCCTTCACGATACTCGACATCGCCTTTTACGCTTTTACCTTTTCTGCCTCTTAAATTTAGTTGCTTGTCTATTATATATACTTCATTACTGCCGAAAGTTGCATCTAGCTGATTTTGTAGTTTTAAACTTGCATAAAATTCTTTGATTTGATTTGAATCTAAAAAAACAAAATTCCACCCAGAGATTGTACCTAATTTTTTTAAGTCTGTTGTTAATCTGTCTACTTCGGATTCTTTTCCTTTTGGAACTATAACAACTATCTGAAAGTCTTTAAACTCTTCGTTTTTCTTGTAGATTTTCTCATATAAATTGAAAAAATTACCACGTTTTTGCCATACATCAGTTCCTGTAAAACTAATTATTGAGATTTTATCTTTTAATTTTACTTCTTTATTTTCAAAAGTAGTTAGACTATTTAACTCAGCAACGTTTTTAGTAAGTGTTGGTAGTTTAGCAAAACTATTTACGCCAGATGCAAAGAACAAGTAAGCCACCAAGGGCAAAACGAACAACACAATTAAAACAATATTCTTTTTCATTTTACAATTAGATTTATTATTTACAAAAATAAAAAAAAGGTACGCATGCGTACCTTTTTATTGAATTAATATAAAGTTAAAAATTCCATTTAATAGTTGAACTTTTAAAAACCCCGAATATATAATGTCCTTCTGTTAGAAGAATGAATATTAAATAAATAACTAAGAAGATTGCAGTACCTACAACCATCCATCGCAAAGCTGGCGTTTCTCCTTCCATATGCATAAAAGCCCAAACAATATAATAAGCCTTAACTAATGTTAAAATAATGAACAACCAATTTAACAAATTCATGCTTAAGAAATCTGTTAAGAAAAGTGCTTGTGGTTTATAGATACCAAAAAATACTTCCACTATAGTAATGGCAGATAATAGCCAAAAAACTTTCCAAATTCTACCTGTGTTCGAAACGTGTGCGTGTGACATAATATTGTAATTTGAAAAAATATATTAAACTAAATAGAAGAATGTAAATACAAACACCCAAACTAAATCTACAAAGTGCCAGTATAAACCAACCTTCTCTACCATTTCATAACTTCCTCTTTTTTGATAAGTACCAATAAGAATATTAAAGAAAATGATAATATTAATAATTACTCCAGAGAAAACGTGAAACCCGTGAAAACCTGTTATGAAGAAAAAGAAATCGGCAAATAATTTACTACCGTATTCGTTGTGTCTCAAATTTGCACCTTCAACAACCATATTAGCAGTCTCCATTCTTTTCACAGATTCTGCTCTTGAAAGAACAAATTTCTGTTTGATACCATTTAACTCTTTGTTCTCATTTAAACCTTGAGCATCCTTAATAGTGGCTGGAGTGTTTATGATTTCTGTTCGAACTAAAATATTTGAATTTGCGTCAAAACCAGCTTTTACCTCAGCAACAGAAAAATTAGCAACCGGTGCAGTTTCGAGAAACCAATCACCACCGCTTCTGGTTAATTGCTCTTTTTGATTTGGCATTTTAATTGCAAAGTCTTCTAGTTTTACCCTTTCACCTTCTTTATTAACAAATTGTAAAATACTTCCGCCCTTTGTTTCAATAGCTCCATATTCTCCTTTAATAAAATTTTTCCATTCCCAAGCTTGAGATCCAACGAACACTAAACCACCAATAATGGTTAAAAACATATAAAGTGCGACTTTACCCTGTTTCATTTGATGACCTGCATCTACAGCTAAAACCATTGTTACAGAAGAGAAAATCAATATAAATGTCATTAAAGCAACATAATACATTGGTAACTCCACACCGTGAGCGAATGGAAAGTGAGTAAAAACCTCATCGGCAATTGGCCAAGTTTCAATAAATTTAAATCTAGAAAATCCGTAAGCGGCAAGAAAACCAGAAAATGTTAATGCATCTGAAACAATGAAAAACCACATCATTAGTTTACCGTAACTCGCTCCTAACGGTTCGTTTCCGCCGTCCCAAGTTCTTCCCTCAGATTGTGCAGTTGTGACTGTCGATCCCATAAAAAATTTTGTTATTTAAAAGTCCCCAAATTTACGTTTTTTTCTTATTTAAAGAAATATAAAAACAAAAATAAATAAATCCACAATAAATCTAGAAAATGCCAATACATTGCACCAAGCTCTATTCCAAGAAATTGAGAGGAATTATATTTTTGTTTAAAATGATTATAAATAACAATTAACAAGCTTATTATTCCTCCGGCTAAATGTAAAAGATGCGCCAACACCACTACATAGAGAAAAGAAACCGTAATTGCACCCGATCCTCCAACAGGAACTAAGCCTTTTACAAATAGTTGATTAAATCCTTCTAATTGTAAAAATACGAAACTTACTCCTAAAGCCAAAGTGACTAATAATAAAATGGTAGTTTCTTTACGCTTGTCTTTTTGTATCGTCTTTTTGGCTAAATGGAAAGTAACGCTACATAAAATTATTACGCCCAAACTTATAAAAAATGAAGATGGTAATTGAAAATCTTTCAACCAATCGGTACGCGTTTTACTTACTACGTAAGCACTTGTTAATCCTGCAAACATCATAGTCATACTTATCATTGCAAAAAGCAACAATAATTTATAGGATCTGTCGGATCTTTTTTTGAATTCTTCTGTCGTCATTGTCATGATTACCTTAAAAATTTATCTGTTATGTAAATTATTTGCAACAAAGTTATGTAGGATACGCTAACCAACATAAGTGTTCTTGCTGCTTTTGATGTTCTTAATTGGTATAATTTTCCGGCATAAAAAAGCATCCAAAGACCTAAAAGAAAAACCAAAACTGCTGCAACTGGACTAATAAATAATTGTCCTGTGTATCCCAAACTTGGCAATAGCGAAGCTACAATACACCAAATAGTGTATAAAATAATCTGAGTTGCTGTTTTTTTATCTTTTTTCCCGGTTGGAAGCATAAAAAATCCTGCTTTCTCATAATCATCATAAAGAAACCATCCAATTGCCCAAAAATGTGGGAATTGCCAGAAGAATTGGATTAAAAATAAAGTTCCTGCTTCTATTCCGAAATTATTTGTTGCCGCAACCCAACCTAATAAAAACGGAATTGCACCAGGAAATGCACCAACAAATACCGAAAGTGGCGTCATTGTTTTTAACGGCGTGTAAACACTGGTATATAAAAATATGGAAATTGCGCCAAACATGGCAGTTTTGGGATTGATGAAGTACAACAATACTAAACCAGTAATAGTAAGCAAACTTGCGACAAACAAGGCGCGATTTGGTGACATTCTTTTTGCAGGAACAGGACGATTTTTCGTTCTGTCCATCAATGCGTCTAAATCTTTTTCTATTACTTGGTTGAATGCGTTACTTGCTCCAACCATACAATATCCACCAAGAACTAATAAAAGTACCACCGACCAACTAAACGGATGCGTTGTAGAATTGAACCCTAATAAATATCCGGCTAACGACGAAAAAACCACGCTCACGGCAAGTCGTGCTTTGGTTATCTCAAGGAAATCTTTGTACGTCGCTTTTATGGAAAAAGTTGGTGCAGTTGCATTCAATCTTCTACTTTTTTTATTTGTGCAAAGGTACGACTTAGATTATATAATTAAAGACTAACTTTTTAGATTTTTTTGCGAACAATAGTTAATTTTGAATTAAGAAAAAGAAATACAAACTAATATCTTCTTAATTAAAGTTAAAACCCATCTATTTTATAAAAAATGTTTTATAACCCCACATTTTTTTGTTGCAATTTTTCTATTCTAGTAATCAAAATACCAATTAAATATGTCGCAACGCAAGCCTAAAGAAACCCAAGTGGTGTTTCTGGCTTTGAAAAATTCTGTTTCA
>JBLIJW010000080.1:0-11387 GCA_047636155.1 Flavobacterium sp.
GCGCCTTGCAAGCGCACTTTTACGTGTTTATCGTCGTCTATAGAAACTAGAGAAATATCGCCGCCATCTGAATTTAAAAATGGGCGAATTTCTTCGAGTGCTTTTTCAACGTTAAGAGTTAATTCTTCTGTTGTCATGTTTTTTATTTTTTTGGCTATCAGCTTTCAGCAGTAATCCTTCGGTAGTAAGATTTCGATTATATAAAATCATAAAACTAAAAACTACTACTTGAAATTATTTACTTTTTAACTGCAGAACATCCTGCCATTGTTGTAATTTTTATTGCTTCGGTTGGTGCTAAAGTTTGGTTTCTTTTTACCGTTTCTTCTACTACTTTCTTGGTGATTTCTTCAAACACAGATTCGATTAATGAACCGGTTTGTAATGCTGCGGGACGACCATAATCCCCGGCTTCGCGAATGCTTTGAAGTATTGGAACTTCGCCTAAAAATGGAACTTCTAAATCTGCCGCCAAATTTTTTGCACCTTCTTTACCGAAAATATAGTATTTATTGTTTGGTAATTCTTCTGGAGTAAAGTATGCCATGTTTTCTATAATTCCGATTACGGGAACGTTTATAGCGTCTGACATAAACATAGAAACTCCTTTTTTGGCATCGGCTAAAGCTACGGCTTGTGGCGTGCTTACTACAACTGCGCCAGTTATTGGTAGCGATTGCATGATAGATAAATGAATGTCACCTGTTCCTGGTGGTAAATCGATTAACATAAAATCTAATTCACCCCAAGCTGCATCAAATATCATTTGATTTAAAGCTTTGGAAGCCATTGGTCCGCGCCAAATTACGGCTTGACTTGGTGATGTAAAAAATCCGATAGAAAGCAGTTTTACTTCGTAGCTTTCTACTGGTTTCATTTTTGATTTTCCGTCAACGGTAATTGAAATTGGTTTTTCTGATTCCACATCAAACATTATCGGCATACTTGGTCCGTAAATATCGGCATCTAAAATGCCTACAGAAAACCCCATTTTTGCTAAACTTACTGCTAAGTTTGCAGTAACAGTTGATTTGCCAACGCCACCTTTTCCTGATGCTACAGCAATAATATTTTTAATTCCGGGAATTACTTTTCCTTTGATTTCGTTTGGATTTTCTTTGGCTTCGACTTTGATGTTTACCTTTACGATTGCTTCTGGCGTAAACTTTTCGTGAATTAGCTTGCGAATATCGTCTTCTGCTCGTTTTTTAATGTGCATTGCTGGAGTAGAAATTATTAAATCTACAGTTACTTCTTCGCCAAAAATAAGTACATTTTTAACTGCACCACTTTCAACCATATTTTTTCCTTCTCCAGCAATAGTAATGGTTTCTAATGCTTTTAGAATTTCTTTTCTATCTAATTTCATTTTACAGTTTATGAGTTCATTGGGTTACAAGTTTAAAAGTTGTTGCATTAACTTTTATTTAAACTAAATATGAATTGCAAAGATAGTTTGAAATAGTTAAATGTCAAAAATCCAATGTTTAAAGTTTTGATAAAACGATAATCAGAATTTATATTGGAATGAATTATAAATTGCCGAACAAAATCAATTTCTGATTATAATTAATTTAAATTTCGTTTTCAGCTATTGGAGGCGACCAAAAGTGAGTTTTTAAATCTTGAATTTGATTTTCAATTACTACAATTCCTTCTGATTCTAATAATTGCTGCATTAAATTGGTTCCTTGAAAATGGTGTTTGCCAGTCAGCAAACCATTTCTATTCACCACGCGATGTGCAGGAATTTCTGAATTTTTATGGCTAGCATTCATTGCCCAACCAACCATTCGAGATGATTGCGCCGACCCAATAGCTTTAGCAATTGCACCATAACTTGTAACTTTGCCATACGGAATTTGCTTTACAACTTGGTAAACTCTTTCAAAAAAGTTAGCATTTTTGTCTTCCATTTTGGAATTAGTTTATCTTAGGTAGTAAAGTAAAACATTTATTAGGCTAATTATAGCAATAAATCCGGTTATTGCGCCAATAAAATAATTCATATTTTTTATTAAGTAATCTGTTTTTGTTTTCATTTTTTCAAAAAACACAACATACAGATAAAACACGGCAAAAGAACCTAAGACAACTCCAAATACGAAACTATAAATTGGGATTTCCTGAAATCTAAAAAGTTTATAGGATGCAAGTGTTACACTTATTAAAACGTAATAGGGAATAGGGAAAAGGTTAATTGCAGAAATTAGCATACCCATAACAAAACGGCTTTTCTTGCTTTTTACCTTTATTTCTTTTGGATTTTTGACGGATCCTTTTTTTGCAAAAAAGAAAAAATATATCGTTAAGACACTAAAAACGACTAAAGCAATTTCACGAAGCAAAACAATTGCCTCGTTATGACTGTCTAAATATTGAGCAAAGATTACAGAAATGTAAGTTTGAAACAAAATGACAACCAATGCACCAGCTGCAAAAGAAAGTGCTGGTTTTCTGCCATCTTTAATACTTATTTTACTTGCAGTCATATTGATTAATCCTGGCGGGAAAACACCAATAAAGGCTGCGAAAAAACCTGAGATTAACGGCAAAACTATGCTCATTTATTTAATTTTTGGTTTTCAATTACGATTAGATACAAGGCATCGATTAAAATCATAAACTAAAAACTACTTTATTTTAAAACGAATATACGTAATTGCTTTATTAACTTCCAAATATTGATTTTCGTAAAAAGTTTGAATTTCTGTTACTTCTTTTGGAGAACCTTCATTTTTATATATATTATGGTTGGCATAAAGAACCTCGTGACCTTCGCCATGTAGTAGTCCTAAAGTATAGCCATGCATGAATTCACTATCCGTTTTTAAATTAATTATACCATCTGCTTTTAGAACTTTTTTATAAAGTTGTAAAAATTCAGAATTTGTCATTCGGTGTTTCGTTCTTTTGTATTTAATTTGTGGATCTGGGAAAGTTATCCAAATTTCGTCAATTTCATTCTCATTAAAAATGTAATCTAACAATTCAATTTGGGTTCTTACAAAAGCAACATTATTTAAACCAGCATCTACAGCCGTTTTTGCACCGCGCCAAAAACGAGCACCTTTAACGTCTATTCCAATATAGTTTGCATCGTTATTTCGCTCTGCTAATCCAATGGTATATTCTCCTTTTCCACAACCTAGTTCAACAATAACAGGTTTATCGTTTTTAAAAAAGTCTGAATTCCATTTCCCTTTTAATTTAAATGCACCAGAAGTTACTTCTTCTCTAGTTGGTTGAAAAACGTTTTCGAAGGTTTCATTTTCCTTAAATCGTTTTAATTTATTCTTGCTTCCCAAAATATATTTTTTTGCAAAATTAAGAATTTATAAACATAAAGTAATAATCTTTTAGTAACGATTATCTAACGATAAAAAAACAGAAATAAAGTTACTTTGTAAAAATATTTAATTTTGAAGAAGCGTAAAGTAGAAGTTGTAGTAATATCTGATGTTCATTTAGGAACTTATGGTTGCCACGCCAAGGAATTATTAAATTATTTATCTATTATTAAGCCTAAAATTTTAATTTTAAACGGAGATATTATTGATATTTGGCAGTTTAGAAAATCTTATTTCCCTTCAGACCATCTAAAAGTTATTCAAAAAATAATTTCACTAAGTACAAAAGGCACAAAGGTGTACTATATTACTGGTAATCACGATGAATTGTTGCGTAAATTTACTGATGTTTCTTTCGGGAATTTAGAATTGATAGATAAATTAGTTTTAAACCTAGATGGTAAAAAAGCTTGGATTTTTCATGGAGATGTTTTTGACGCTTCCATAACTAATGCAAAATGGTTAGCAAAATTAGGTGGATGGAGTTATGACCTTTTAATTTTGCTGAACAGAGGAATTAATTTTGCGTTAATAAAAATAGGTAGAGAACCATATTCTCTTTCTAAAAAAATAAAAGAGAATGTAAAATCGGCCGTAAAGTTTATTTCTAATTTTGAAGAAATTTGTATTGAATTGGCAATAGAAAAGCAATACGATTATGTAATTTGTGGTCATATTCACCAACCAAAAATAGAAACGATTGCGACAAATAAAGGTACAATACTCTATTTAAATAGTGGCGATTGGATTGAAAATTTAACTGCCTTAGAATACCACAAAAAAAGATGGAAATTGTTTAAGTACGAGGCTAATAATTTTATTGAGGAAGAAGAATCAATTTTTGAATACGAGTATAAATTGGCCGAGATGTTTATAAATTCTGTGAAATCTAAAATTTGAATACCGAAAAAAATATTTTAGTTGCTCCATTAAATTGGGGTTTAGGTCATGCTACAAGATGTATACCTATAATTAATGCCTTGCTTTCTCATGGGTTTACGCCAATTTTGGCTTCAGACGGTAGTGCTTTACAGTTATTACGCAAAGAATTTCCGAATTTACAAGCTTTGGAATTGCCGTCTTATGAAATACAATATTCCCAAAAAGCAAAAAATTTTAAATGGAAATTATTAAAAAATAGTCCGAAAACAATTGCCGCGATTTTTGAAGAAAAACGATTGGTGAAAATTTGGGTAAATCAGTTAAATTTAATTGGAATCATATCAGATAATCGGCTTGGAGTAAGATCTAAAAAAGTACAATCTGTTTTTATAACACATCAATTAAATGTTTTATCGGGTAAAACAACTTTTATTTCTAGCAAATTGCACCAATTATTAATTTCAAAATACCAAGAATGTTGGATTCCAGATTTCGAATTAGCACCTAATCTTACCGGAAAATTAGGACATTTAAAGAAAACTAAATTAAATTTAAAATATCTCGGCGCATTAAGTAGATTAAAAAAACAAGAAATTCCGATTGTATATGATTTAATGATTCTACTTTCTGGACCAGAACCACAACGTACTTTTTTAGAAGAGTTACTATTGAAAGAAGTTGAAATATCGGATAAGAAAATTGTTTTCGTAAAAGGAAAAATAGAAAAAGAACAAACAGTAAAACAGAATAAGAATTGTACTTATTATAATTTTATGCAAACAGAACAATTGCAAAAAACAATTAACGAAAGTCAATATATTTTGTGTAGATCTGGATATACTACTGTTATGGATTTAGTTCAATTACAAAAGAAAGCTTTTTTTATTCCAACACCAGGACAGTTTGAACAAGAATATTTATCCGAAAAATATGAGAAAGAAGGTTTGGTTGGCTATTGTTCCCAAGATAAATTTACTTTTTCTGAATTAAAAAAAATAGACGATTATATAGGTTTGCCAAAAAACGAAAAAGAGATAGATTGGCTTAAATTGTTCTTGATTTTTCAAGTGTAAAAGAAAATTCAGAACCTTTGCCGTGTTCGCTGTCCACATAAATTTTTTCGTCGTGGCCTTCAATAATATGTTTTACAATAGATAATCCCAAACCAGAACCACCTTCAGTTCGGCTACCGCTTTTGTCTACTCTAAAAAAGCGTTCAAAAATTCGTGAAAGATTGTTTGCTGTTATTCCTTCTCCGTTATCTGTTATTCGGATAATGATTTTATTTTCTACAAATTCTTCAATGCTAACCTCAGTTGTTCCGTTTTGTTTGCCGTATTTGATAGAATTTACCACAAGATTGGTGATTACTTGCTGTATTTTTTCTTTATCAGCATAAACCATTAATCGTTTTGTATAGCGTTGGTCAAACATTAAAATGATATTTTTTGTATCGGCACGCATTTCGAGCAAGTCGAAAACATTCTGTATGAGTTCAACAATATTAAAATTAGAATAATCTAAATTTAATTCGCCCATTTCCAATTTAGAAATCATATCTAAATCTTCTACAATATAAATAAGTCGTTCCACACCTTTATCTGCACGTTCTAGGTATTTTTTACGCAATGTTTTGTCGTTCATTGCACCATCTAATAAAGTAGATAAATAACCTTGAACAGTAAAAAGCGGTGTTTTAAGTTCGTGCGAAACGTTTCCTAAAAATTCACGTCGGTATTCTTCTCTTACTTTTAAAGTCTCTATTTCTAGTTTTTTATCAGACGCAAATTTTTTGACTTCCTGCGTTAAAGTTGCCATATCGGTAGTGATTGGCTGACTTCTTAAAGTGCTTGAGTCTAATAACGATACGTCATCGTATATTTTCTTAACTCTTCTGTAAATAAAATGTTCTACTCGGTATTGGATTACGAAGAAAGAAAAAAATGCCATTAACAATCCGAAAATTGAAATAACAGGAATAGAGAAATCTGCAAAAAAATATTGTAACCCACTAAGAATACCAGTAGAAAATAAAGTAATATACAAGGACGACTTGATGGCAAATCGATACGTTTTTTTAAAATTTAACGGCGTTGTCATTGCAAAGTGTCTTGTTTAAATTTCAAATTTATAACCAACTCCTTTGATGGTTTTAAATAAATCTTCTCCTATTTTTTCACGAAGTTTTCTTATATGAACGTCTATTGTTCGTCCGCCAACAATAACTTCACTTCCCCAAACTTTATCTAAAATATCTTCTCTTTTAAATACTTTTCCTGGTTTGGATGCAAGTAAATAAAATAATTCAAATTCTTTTCTAGGCAATACCAGCTCTTGATCTTGCATTACAACTTTATATTCTTCCCGGTTTATAATAATTCCGCCCACATTTAAATTTTCTGAAGCTGGAGTTTCTTCCTTTAACCTTCGTAACAATGCTTTTACTTTACTAACTAGTAATTTTGGTTTTATTGGTTTTGTGATATAATCATCTGCACCAGCATCAAATCCTGCAACTTGCGAATAATCTTCGCTTCGTGCAGTTAAAAAGGTAATAATGGTATTGGCTAATTCAGGAATCCGTCTTATGTTTTCACAAGCTTCCATACCATCCATCTCAGGCATCATTACATCCATAATTATTAATTGAGGATGCTCTTTTTTGGCCGCAGCAATGGCTTCTTTTCCGTTGGTCGCAGTCACAATTTTGTAGCCTTCTTGGGATAAATTATAGCCAACAATTTCTAAAATATCCGGTTCATCGTCTACTAACAGAATTTTAATGTCTTTCTTTTTCATAAATAGTAGTGTTTATCTTTTAGGTTTGTAAATATACCATAATAAGCGATAAATAGTAATTATTTGATCTAGTTAACCCAAATTTAATTTGATAACATTGGCTTAACGATAATGCAACGCAATTTTAAACTCATAGTAACACGAACTTTACAAAGTAGCGGTTTCTTTGCAACAAATTTTATAACACAATTTTAAAATGAAAATAAATTTAATAGTTTTTATTTCCTTATTTAGCCTTTTTTCTTTTTCACAAAAAGGAACTGTTACCGGATTGGTTTTGGATAAAGATGCTGGTAATGTCACTTTACCTTTTGCAAATGTTTTGGTAAAAGGAACTTCAAATGGTGTTACCACAGATGAAAACGGAAAATACGCACTTTCTTTGGATGCTGGTAACTATGTAATACAATTTAGTTTTGTAGGATATGAATCGACAGAAGTAAATGTAAATGTAATTTCTGGAAAAACTCAAACAGTAAACGGAGTATTAGGTTCTGGCGGTTATCAGTTAGAAGATATTGTGATAACAGCAGCGCCAAGAAACAGAGAAATGGAAACGGCCTTGCTTTTAGATCAGAAAAAAGCAGTAGAAATCAAACAGAGTATTGGTGCTCAAGAAATGTCAAGAAAAGGAGTAAGTGATGTTGAAGAAGGATTAACCAAAATATCTGGAATAACCAAAGTAGGTTCTCGAGGAATTTTTGTTCGCGGTTTAGAAGATAGATATAATAGTTTATTGGTAAATGATTTGGCTGTACCTTCCAATAATCCATTCAAAAAAATAATTCCATTAGATTTATTTCCTACAGATATTGTTGGAGTTATTGATGTTTACAAAACATTTAATCCAAACATTTATGGAGATTTTGCAGGAGGAACTTTTAATATATCTACCTCTACGGGAAGTTCTAGTGTTACGAAAATATCGTTTGGAACCGGATACACTACAGACAACAATTTGAGTAATTTTAATATTGCACAAGGAATTACTAACACAAAAGGGTTTTTTGGATATGGCGGAAAGGATAGAGAATTACCTGGTGTATTTGGCAAATTTCCTTCCAATAAAACCTTGACTAGTTCCGAAGCATTACAATCTTTTAATAGCGGATTTGATGTTCAAAATTCTAAAAGTCCTTTAAATACAAGTTTTGGATTGTTGCATTCTGAAAAATTTAGTTTAAAAAATAGCGCCAAATTCTCTTATTTATTTTCATTGAATTTTGATAATAGTTACCAAATAAGAAATGGAGTAGAACGAACCGTTCAAGGAAGTGATACCCAAATTATTTATAATAACGATTTTTTTAGCTCTAATTCAATTTACAAAACAAATAGTTCTGCATTAGTAGGTTTAGGTTATAAAACAGATAGATTTGATTTTTCTGCAAGTGCTTTTTATTTAAAAAATACTGAAAGTTCTATTAAAGATCAATTAGGCGTACAAGGTAATCAAGTAAATAACCCAAATTATCTAATTCGTACGAATCAACTAGATCAATCCGACTATATTACGGCACAAGTAAATGGGAAATACTTTATAACTGAAGATAGAAACCAATCGCTAAAAGCTGGAGTTTCTTATTCTAAAACTAGTTTTCAACAACCGGATAGAAAGTTCTTTGGCGGAACGTTGCAAGACGACGGAGAAATTTTAACTTCTTATACAGGAAATAACTTTTTGAGACAGTATTTAGACGTTAGCGGGAACTATTTTATTTCTGGATTAGCAGAATACAATTTAAAATTTGGTAAAGAAGATAAAAAAAATGAATTAACCGTTGGTTTTAACGGAAGCTCTACAGAAACCCAGTCTTCGTACCGATTTGTTTCGGCAGTATCTAATTCTTACCCAGCATTTGCTGCTAATATAGATACAATTGACTCTGTTATCAGTGCCGATTTGGCAGCAGGAAATTTTAATTTTAGAGAAAGCTCTAACGCACAATACAAAGTAAAATTGTTTGAATATACTTCTGCAGGATTTGTAAATTTACTATACCATATAAACGATAAATTAGAATTAAATGGTGGTGTTAGAGTCGAGAAAACCTACAGACAAACAAAGTATAGAGAGAATGGATCGTTTGATCAGCCATTCATTAAAAAGAAGTACGATAATGTGTATGTTTTACCATCATTAAATGTAAAATATGCCATGAATGATAAAACTAATTTACGTTTTGCAGCAGGTAAAACTTATACAAGACCTGTTATCATGGAAGCTTTTCCTATTGAATATATCAATGCAGATGGAACGGCAACTAGAGGAAACAGAGATTTGAAAAATAGTGATAACTATAATATAGATCTGAAATACGAAGTTTTTCCGTCCAATAAAGAAATTCTTGCCATTGGTGTTTTTGGAAAAAAAATAGACAATCCAATTGAGCGTACTTTTATTGCCAATGCGGCAAATGGTTTAATTACTACATTTACCAACTCAAAAGAAGCCACTCTTTATGGTGCAGAAATAGAAGCGATTTTCGATTTTGCAAGAGTTGGTGATAATTTTAAGGATTTTTCATTGGGATTTAATACTTCGATAATGCAAACTAATGTAAAATCAACTAATTTAATTGAAACACACCAAGATAGAGATTTACAAGGTGCTTCAAAATGGATTGTAAATACCGATTTAAAATACCAATTTGATTTAAATAAAAATTGGAGCAACACCGTTTCTTTAGTATATTCCGTATTCGGAAAAAGAATTTTTAGTGTTGGAACTTTTCCATATGATCATATTTATGAATTGCCAGTAAACAAATTAGATTTTGTTTGGAGCAGCAAGTTATCAGATCATTTTGACTTAAAATTTAGTGCAGACAACTTACTTAATCCAAAGGTACAGTTTGAACTTGGCGATAATAGTTCTGCCGCGTTTGCAGAATCTTCTAGAACTTTAAACGACTTTAAAAGAGGTGTTGGTTTTTCTCTAAATTTAGGATATACTTTCTAAAGTTTATATAGTTTCAATTATCAAAAGCCGTCAAACAGACGGCTTTTTTTATATTAAATAAAACAAAACTCTTAACAATAAGTTCACATTATTATAGTATTATTATAACCTTATTATAATGTTGAGATAACCTTTCTGCAAAACAACTATGTTACATTTGCTAAAGAAATTAAAACAACATACAAGATTTATTAAACAAACAAAAAAAATGAAAAAATTAATTTTAGGATTAGCAATTATTAGTTCGGTTTTTACTGGTTGTACAAGTAGCGACGATGAAGTTCCAGTTATTGTTCCTGTAACAGGAGAAATAACAGGAAACATTTCTGCCAATACAACTTATGCATTTGGAACTTATACTTTAAAAGGTATCGTAAAAATCCAATCAGGAGTAACGGTTACATTTGCTGCAGGTTCAACAATTACTTGTAATAAAGTTACAGGAGATAATGCTCTGGTAGTTTTAAACGGAGGTAAATTGGTTGTTAACGGTACAGAAACACAACCAGTTGTTTTTACAGAAGTTTCGCAAATTCCTGGATCTTGGGGTGGAATTATCATATACGGTGATGCGCCAATTAAAGCTGTTGGAGGTTTAACAACATCAACGTCAGAAGACGGAAATGCTTTACCTTACGGAGGAACAAATGCAACTCATAATGGTGGTTCATTAGCTTATGCTAGAGTAGAATATGCAGGTTCAAAGTTAGCAGATGGAACTAAAGAAAATAACGGATTCACATTTTATTCCGTAGGAAGCGGAACAACTTTAGACCATTTAGTTTCATACAAAGGTGCTGATGATGGTTTCGAATTTTTTGGCGGAACAGTAAGCATGACCAACGCTATTTCTTATGGAAATTATGATGATGCATTCGATTGGCAAGATGGTTGGCAAGGTCAAAATAATACTAACTGGTACGGATATCAAGTTACTAAAGGAAATTTCGGAATGGAAATAGAAGCTTCTAATATTAACAATACATTTTTTCCAAAAGTTGCAAACGTAACTCTAAAAAGAGCAGCTGGTTGCGTTCCAGAAGTTGCAGGTGATGTTCAGGTAGATGCATTTCAATTCAAAAAAGAAGGAAATGGTGAATTCAGTAATGTTGTAATTGATGGATACGGAGTTTACACAGAAGCTGGTACACTTTATAACGGTGCATCAGTTAAAATTCAGGATGCAACAACAAATAATAACCAAGTTAATGATTCTAAAATTAAATTAACCAACGTAAAAGTAACTAATACAACACAAGCAACTCCAATCGGAGCGACATCTGCAATAACAGTAGTTTTTCCTGCAGGACAATTTACTACTAGTACAACCGCTACAGGCGCAACTTTAACTCAAGGAAATTGGGCAACCGTTGGTGGAGTGAATTTACTTCAAT
>JBLIJW010000081.1:0-11377 GCA_047636155.1 Flavobacterium sp.
AAAAGTTTTTTTGATTCCAATGCTTTCTACAACATCTTTGGTTTCTCTAATTCCGGCTGTATCGATAAATCTAAAACCTATTCCGCCAATCGTTAACTCGTCTTCAATAGTATCGCGTGTTGTTCCTGCAATTTCTGAAACTATGGCTCGTTCTTCGTTTAATAAGGCATTTAATAAGGTAGATTTTCCAACGTTTGGTTCTCCAACAATGGCAACTGGAATTCCGTTTTTAATAACGTTTCCTACTGCAAAAGAATCTATTAATCTTTTTAAAACAAATTCTATTCGGTTGAGTAAATCATTAAACTGCGTTCTATCTGCAAATTCTACATCTTCTTCGGCAAAGTCTAATTCTAGCTCAATTAAAGAAGCAAAATTTAATAATTCTTCTCGTAGCTTTACAATTTCGTTACTAAAACCGCCACGCATTTGCTGCATCGCAATTTGATGACTTGCTTCGTTATCCGAGGAAATTAAATCAGCCACAGCTTCTGCTTGCGATAAATCCATTTTACCATTCAAAAATGAACGTAAAGTAAACTCACCAGCTTGTGCCATTTTTGCACCTTTACGCAGCAATAATTGGATGATTTGTTGTTGGATAAACGTTGACCCATGACAAGAAATTTCTACTACATCTTCTCCGGTATACGAATTTGGACCTTTAAAAAGTGAAACTAAAACTTGGTCGTATATTTTTGTACCATCTGTTATATGACCTAAATGAATGGTATGCGTTTTTTGTTTTAATAATTCTTTGCCAGAAACCGATTGAAATACGTCAGATGCAATAGAAATGGCAGCATCGCCAGAAAGTCGAAGTATTGCAATTGCTCCAGCTCCAGATGGTGTTGCTAAAGCTACGATGGTCTCTTGGTTTATCATTTTGCAAAGATAGGAAGATTGGATTTAAAGTATTGATTTTTTTTTAATTTTGCGTCAGGTCGAGTGTTTTTTAAAGTTGTATGATTTTGTTTGTATTAAATTTTAGTCTTTAAAAAATGTATCGAGATCTTTTTTTAAAACACGACTTCTCGATACAATTTTGCAATCTAAAAACTAGCGTTTTTAAATTACAAAACTACTCGAAGTGACGGAAACAAATAAAGTTTCTCGATACAATTTTACTTTTTTAAAACTGGCGTTTTGCTAACATAAAACCACTCAAAGTGACGGAAAACAGGAAATCTTCTCGATTCGTTTTTACATTTTCATAACTAACATTATGTAAAGGTAAAACCACTCGAAGTGACAATAACTATTTAAATTTCTTTTTGGCTAAGTTTGGAAGCGCATCGAAATTGCCATTAATTAATACTTCTTTTTTCGTTTTAGACCATTTTTTAATTTGTTTTTCTTTTGAAATTGCTAAAGTAATATCTGTGAATTCACAGTAAAAAACAAGATGTAAAGGTCTGCGATTAAATGTATAGCAACTAGGGTAAAAACCACTTTCATGCTGAAAAAATCGTTGCGATAAATTACTAGAAACTCCAATATAATAAGTATTGTCTGAACATTTAATTATATAAACATAGGATGCCTTCATTTTGAGAAGTAATTAAATAAAATTACATAATTAATTTTAAATTTCAGAATTATAAAACCAAAAAAAATCCGTCTTAATTTTAAAACGGATTTTTTGTTGGTAGGAAATTAAAAATTTCTAAATCAAAATTTAAAATAATTTTTATGAGTTCAGCATAACTGGCATAACTAACATCGTGATAGTTTCGCCTTCATCTAAACCATCTACTGGAGTTAAAATTCCGGCACGATTTGGCATAGACATTTCTAACTGAATTTCATCGGATTGTAAATTGTTCAACATTTCTAACAAAAAGCGAGAGTTAAAACCAATTTGCATGTCATCACCTTGGTAATCACAAGTTAATCTTTCTTCTGCTTTGTTACTATAATCGATATCTTCTGCAGAAATATTTAATTCGGCACCAGCTATTTTTAATCTAATTTGGTGTGTTGTTTTGTTAGAAAAAATAGCAACACGACGTACAGAACTTAAAAATTGCATTCTGTCAATTAATAATTTATTTGGATTTTCTTTCGGAATTACTGCTTCGTAATTGGGATATTTCCCATCTATTAAACGACAAGTTAAAATATAATTCTCAAAAGAAAAAGTAGCGTTAGAATCGTTGTAATCAATCTTAACTTCTGCATCCGAAGCTCCAAGAATTCCTTTAAGGATATTTAATGGTTTCTTTGGCATAATAAAATCTGCAACTTGAGACGCTTTCACATCTGTTCTTGCATATTTTACTAATTTGTGTGCATCTGTTGCAACAAAAATCAAACCTTCTGGAGAAAATTGAAAAAATACTCCAGACATAACTGGACGTAAATCATCGTTTCCAGCAGCAAAAATAGTTTTACTAACTGCTGTTGCCAAAACTTCTGCAGGAACAATTGTTGAAGACGGATCGTCTAATTGCACAGATCTTGGAAATTCTTCTCCTGGAGCATACGCGATAGCATATTTACCCGAGTTGGAACTTATTTCTACAGTACTATTTTCTTGAACCGAAAAAGTTAATGGTTGCTCTGGAAATGTTTTTAAAATATCTAATAGCAATTTGGCTGGTACGGCAACGCTTCCTTTATCTGTAGAGTCAATTTCTAAAGTTGCAGACATAGTAGTTTCTAAATCAGATGCCGAAACGGTTAACTCTTTCGAATTTAATTCGAATAAAAAGTTATCTAAAATTGGTAAGGTATTGCTGCTATTAATTACACTTCCTAAAACCTGTAATTGCTTTAATAAATACGAACTGGATACTATAAATTTCATTTCTGTTTTTTTAAAATAACTAGACAATTTGCCCTAGTTTGGATTTTACAAATATATCTTAAAGAAGTTGATTTAAAAAACTAATTTATCAACACTATTTACTGTACTTTCTTTTTCTTAAATAGGTAAATAACAATCCAAATAAACCTAAAACTACTATTGGTAATCCGACATTTATAATTTGAGTTGTAGTATAATCATCATAAACTTGTTGTTTATCTAATATCGGAAGTACTACTACTTTGTTTCGTATGTTGATAAGTCCGTTATCATCTAACAAATAATTTACACTGTTAAGCATAAATTCTTTGTTGGCATACATAGAGTTTGTCCATTTATCAAAACCCATTTCTAACGGCATTCCGTTTTTATCTAATTGGTTTTTAATTACATCACCATCCGAAATAACAATCATACTATTGTTTAATCCTCTTTCTTTAAAAGTTACATCTTTAAACGGAAGAATTCTATTTTGATACATGGATTTAAAATTGCCCTCCAATAAAACAGCAACCGGAATGTTTCCGCCACCATCGAATTCTTTTTGTTCTGGTCTTTCATCAACCATATTTAAGGAAACAGGAATTGGTGTTCCGATTGATTTAGAATAGGGCGAACTTTGCAACAAAACGGTTTTTTTAACACCATTATTAAGCAATTCGATAGGATTGCTAAATTCCATTCTAACGCCATCTAAATTAGAAATTATCGGATTGACCGTATTTTTATCCGTTGGAACTTTTGGATAAATCATCGGCGAATAAAACCATGGAAATTTAGTGTATTGTGTTGCGCTACCTTGACTTCCTGTTGCTAAAGAAATAGGTGTTGCCATAATATCTTTTATTAAATAAGGTTGCATTCGAACGCCATATTTAAAAAAGAAATCGTTTAAATTTAAATCTCTAGGATAGGCTAAGTTTTCTCCGGTTTGCATCAAACTATCCATTTCTATCGCCACGTTGTCAACCAACCAAATAGTTTTTCCACCACCAATAATAAATTGATCTAAAACTTGTTTTTCTTCTTCTGTAAACGCTTCGGTAGGTTTTGCAATTACTGCCAAGTCGTATTTTTTTAGAGCAGTTAAAGTTGCATTTGGATTTTTAGAAACCGAATCTAAAGTAAAAGTTCCGATATAATAATTTTCTTTTACTGATTTTACGAAATCTGCAATTTGAAAATCTTCTAATTCTTTATTTCCTTTTAATATCGCAACTTTTTTATTTTTATTTTGCACCACAGTATTAATGGCATTTGCAAAAGCATACTCTAAATGTTGCACAGAATTGGTGACTTTTTCGGCAGTTGATGCCGTCATACTATTTTTTAGTAAAGGCACTTTTGCTCCTTTTTCGCCATAGCTAATAATTGCCCATGGAAAAATAATTTCTTGCGTTTGTTTGCCTTTGTCTTCAACCGAAACGTTAACCGGAAGCATGCCGCGTTGGATGAAGGATTGTATAACACCATCGCGTTCGTCTTGGTTTTCTATCGGATTTTTAAACTGAAATATAATATTGGAATTGTAGGATTTGAATTCCTCTAACAATTGCTGGGTTTCTTGTTGTAGTTTTTTGAATTCACCCGGAAAATTACCTTCTAAAAAAATATCTACATATAATGGTTCTTTAATTTCTTTAATTATAGAAATCGAAGTTTCTGACAAAGTATATCTTTTGTCTGCGGTTAAGTCAAAACGTTTGTAAATAAAATGGCCAATTATATTCAGAATAATTAAAGCCGCAATTCCTATAAACAGATTTTTAAGTTGTGGATTGTTGGTTTTCATTATTGTTGGATGGCTTTTAGTTTATAAACAGTAAAGGATAAAAACAGAAAGGTAAAACTGCCAAAATAAAGTAAATCACGCGTGTCAATTACCCCGCGACTGATGCTTTTAAAATGGTATTCCATTCCAAATATGCTTAAATCAAAGGTGTTAGAATTCACTAAATCTGCAATTCCGCTAAATCCGTAATAGAAGAAAAAACACAAAAATACCGATAAAATAAAAGCAACAATTTGATTTTCGGATAGGGTAGAAGTAAAGATTCCGATAGCACAATACACAGAAATTAAAAATAATAATCCGAAATAAGAACCAATAATACTTCCAAATTCGATGCTCATATTTTCTTGAGTGTAATGCGAAATAGTTACTACATATAAAATGGTAGGAATTATTGCAATAGTAATTAAGATTAATGCGCCTAAAAATTTACCGCCAACTATTTGCCAAAGACTTAGAGGTTTGGTAAGCAATAATTCTATTGTTCCTTGCTTTTTCTCGTCTGAAAAACTTCGCATGGTTACTGCAGGAATAAGGAACAATAAAATCCATGGTGCGATTGTAAAAAATGGAGTAAGATCTGCAAAGCCACTATTTAAAATGTTATAATCTCCTTGAAAAACCCAAAGAAATAAACCATTTAAAAGTAAAAATATGGCGATTACTAAATAACCAATTGGCGAACCAAAAAAGGATTTTATTTCTCGTAATAATATGGATTTCATTTTGTGTTTTTTTTAAGGTTATGCCTTTAAGTTTATTAGCTAAGCCATTATTAATTTAAACTAGCTAATTTAGTTACACTCCAAGCTTCTGGTTTGTCGTTAAAAAGTTTTTTGGTAAAACTCCAAACTTCGTCAAAAAACGCCGATTTTCTATAATTTTCTAAATCTTGTTCGGTTTCCCAATGGCTGTAGGTAAAAAATATACTAGGATTTTGTTTGTCTTGGTATAATTCTAAAAAACGGTTTCCAGCCGAGTTTCGTATTTGGGATTTAATTTGCTCAAAATTTTCTAAAAAGGCAGGTATGTTTTCTAGATGAAACGATAACTTTACAATGCGTACAATCATAATTTAAATAAATTCAATGATAACCGAATCTCGGTAGTTTAGTCCTAATAAGGAATGTGCTGAACCTGTTTTTTCTGGATTGCTTTTAAATAAAGCAATTTCTACCAAACCAGCTTCATTAAAAATTGCCAATCTTTCGCCTTCATAATTTTTAATTGGATACGTTTCATTTTTGGCAATTTCTGAATAGTGTCCAAAAATAAATTTTATAGTTTTATTTTTAAAATTTAATATGTAATTTCTGCCTTGAGCAGTTTCTGAAATCAATTTTTTAGAAATATTAGTTACAGCATTTCCATAATTATCAATATAAATTATGGCGCCTTGTATGCGTTTTTTATCGTTAGAAATTGTTGGTTGCAATTCTGTTACTTCTTTGATAGCAGTAATTTCTTTACCTAAAACATTCAATAATCCGCCTTTTGCTAAATGGCAAGCTACAGTTATAAATACATCCATATCCGATGCATCGGGTAGTAATCGATTTTGAATATCAATGGTAACAATTTTCTCTGGATTTTTTTTCTGGGTTAAAATACTTAAAATTCCGTTATCGGCTGCAATAAAGTATTGATCGTTCCATTGCATTGCTATGTGTTGGGTTTCCCGATTTCTTTCTAAATCTACGCCAATTATATGAACCGTATTTTTAGGAAAGCTAGAAAATGCAGCCTGAATAATATAACTTGTTTCGGATAAATTAAATGGATCAATCTCATGTGAAATATCTACAATAATTGCTTCTTTAAACTCTGTATAAATTTTACCCTTCATAGCGCCAACGAAGTGGTCTTTTAACCCATAGTCTGTAGTAAGAGTAATTATTGACATAAATTGTTTATAACTAAATGGGATTTGTATTAGAGTATTTCTTAAATTTGGAATAGATGCAAAGCTACTAATTAAAAATAAAAAATTAATCAAAAAACACTTACCATTTGAACGAAAGAATAATTGAATTACACGACATTGCGCCCAAAGATTTTTGGGGTGCGCAAGACAGCCATTTAGAAACAATAAAAAAGTATTATCCGAAGCTTAAAATTGTAGCGCGAGGAACGACTTTAAAAGCCTTTGGAGAAAAAGCAGAATTAGACGAATTTGAAAAACGTTTTAACCGATTGATGTTGCATTTTACCAGATATAATAATATTGATACTAACGTTATTGAAAGGGTAATTCAAAGTACATCACAAGAAGAACAACGCATGCCAGATAGTGACAAAATATTAGTACATGGTATTGGTGGTAAGTTAATTAAAGCAATGACACCAAACCAACAACTTATGGTAGAAAGTGTTCAAAAAAATGATATGGTTTTTGCAATCGGTCCAGCTGGGACAGGAAAAACATATACCGGAGTTGCCTTAGCCGTTAAAGCCTTAAAAGAAAAGCAAGTTAAAAGAATTATTTTAACGCGACCAGCGGTTGAAGCCGGAGAGAATTTGGGTTTTTTACCTGGTGATTTGAAAGAAAAATTAGATCCGTACATGCAACCTTTATATGATGCTTTGCGCGATATGTTGCCACCGCAAACTTTAGAAGATTATATTTTAAAGGGAATAATTCAAATTGCACCTTTAGCATTTATGCGAGGCAGAACTCTAGATAATGCCTTTGTAATTTTGGACGAAGCGCAAAATACGACTCATTCTCAAATGAAAATGTTTTTAACCCGTATGGGCAAACAGGCTAAGTTTATAATAACAGGCGATCCTGGTCAAGTAGATTTACCAAGAAGAACAATTTCTGGTTTAAAAGAAGCAATTCTTATTTTAAAAGATGTAGAAGGAATAGGAATTATTTACTTAGACGATAAAGATATTGTTAGACACAGATTGGTTAAAAAAGTAATCGATGCTTATAAAAGTATAGAAAATCACGATTAAAAATTTATGATTTATTTGAAGCGAAAAGCTGGCGAATTACTACAATTGTAATTCCCGCTTTTCGCTTTATTTTTTTTGCAAAAAAGGATGCCGCTATAATCGGGGCTTAAAATAAATGTCTTTTAAGAAATTAAATACTAATAAATAAACTTTCGCTTAAACTAAATTAATTCTTATAAAGATAGTATTTTTGTCAAACACAACTAAAACAAAAATCTTTGAACACAATAACTACAACCAACTTTAATTTTCCTAATCAAAAGAATGTTTATCGCGGCAAAGTTCGCGAAGTTTACAACATTAACGACCAATTGCTAGCTATGGTTGCGACGGATAGATTGTCTGCTTTTGACGTGGTTTTACCAAAAGGTATTCCGTACAAAGGGCAAATATTGAATCAAATTGCAACTAAATTTATGGAACTTACTAAAGATATTGTTCCTAATTGGTTGGTTGCAACACCAGATCCAAATGTTGCGGTTGGTTATTTATGCGAACCTTTTAAGGTAGAAATGGTTATTCGTGGATATCTTTCTGGTCACGCTGCAAGGGAATACGCTTTAGGTAAAAGAATTATTTGTGGCGTTGCAATGGAAGAAGGTTTAAAAGAAAACGATAAATTTTTTGCACCAATAATTACGCCAACAACTAAAGCCGATAATGGTTCGCACGACGAAGACATTTCTCGTGATGCAATTTTAAAAAACGGTATTGTATCAGAAAATGATTATTTTATTTTAGAAAAATTTACCCGAGATTTATTTGCTCGAGGAACTGAAATTGCTGCAGAACGTGGTTTGATATTAGTAGATACCAAATACGAATTCGGAAAAACCAAACAAGGTATTATTGTTTTAATTGATGAAATTCATACACCAGATTCTTCTCGTTATTTTTATGCAGAAGGTTATGCAGAAAGACAAAAAAACAACGAAGAACAAAAGCAATTATCTAAAGAATTTGTGCGTCGTTGGTTAATTGAAAATGGTTTTCAAGGAAAAGACGGACAACAAATTCCAGAAATGAGTGACGAATATATTGCATCCGTTTCTGAAAGATATATTGAGTTGTACGAACAAATTATGGGAGAAAAGTTTGTAAAAGCTGACATTTCTGATATTGAAAATCGAATTGAAACTAATATCGTGAATTATCTAAATCAATCTAAATAAATTTTATTTTAGGATTTATTTTCCAACTAAGCTTAAAAAAAATCACAAACTGCCCATTTTTTAGGGTAATTTGTGATTTTTTTATTTTTAAAAATAAATCTATTTGGCAGAAATGCTACCAGAACCATTGGATTTTTTAATGACTTTTGCTGGTTTTCCGTAATAATTTATATTTCCAGAACCAGTTAGGGTTGCATTAATACTTTCTGTAGCATAAACACTAACATCGCCAGAACCAATTTGGCTAACGTCTGTATTTTGTGTTTTTAGTTCTTTGGTATTGGCGCTTCCAGACCCTATACATTTTAAATCGAAATTATTACTCATTCCGCTTAAAGTTAAACCACCAGATCCGGTTTTTTCCACTTTTAAATTCTGGCATGTTACGGGCAAATTTACTTTTCCAGAACCAGAGAATTCAACTTCAAAATTGGATGATTCTACAGTTAATTCTGATTTAACGTTTCCAGAACCGGCATAACTAAATCTTGAAATATCTTCTACAGGAATACTAATTTCGATTTTTGCACTATAATTACTGCCATTTTCCATTTTAATTTCTAATCTGTTACTACTGCATTTTGTAATTAATTTTTCTAAAATTGTTTCATCTGCCGTAATAATAATTTTACCTTCTGTTCCTTTTACCAAGGTAACTTGAAATGCACCGCCGATTTCAATCTCGTTATAATTTGATGTTGTTCTGGTTTCGGTTTTGATTGTTCCCGTTAGTTTTATTTTTGAATTTTTTCCCCAAGCTTGAGAATATCCCAGGTTAAGAACAAATAAAAGGGCGAATGTGATTACGATTTTTTTCATGATAAATTGATTTTAGGTTTTAATAGATAATTATTTTTTGATGAATTCGATATTTCCATAGTTAGTAGCTAAGTTTACTTTGTTTCTTCCTGCAGAATTATATCTGCCAGAATAAAAGCCGGAACTTCCTTTTTCTGATTTTTCTGTAAAAGTCACATTGGTTCCTGGTTTAAAAGAACAATGTTTTGTACTTACTGTAAAGTCAAAATTAGAATTTGCCTCGCAGTAAATCTTGATGTTGCTGTAGTTTCCGTCAATATTTATGCTACTAGTTTTGGCTGTGTTGGTGCATCTTATATCGCTGTAATTGCTATTTATTTCAATGTTATTGCCAATTTCACCCAATTTAATGGTTAGATAATTTCCCGAAATTACTACTTTACCAAGGTAATCTGAATATATTTTCGTGTAATTAGAATTCACTTTTAAGTTATAGCAATTTTTGAAGTCGAAAGTATTGTAATTGCCAGATGCAGAAATTTGTTTGGCTTTTTGGATTGCTAATTCAGAATATTGGCTTGTCAAATCCAAATCATCTACATTTGTAATCGTTGAGTTTTGCGAATATCCTAAAGTTATTTTGTTACTATTTCCCTCTAAATTTCCGAAATTAATACTTCCATATTTGCAGGATATGTTGGTATTACCATTAATTTTATCTGCATATAAATTTCCATATTTATTATTTAGTTCAACATTTCCGTTCTTCGGAATTTTGACGATATAATTAATTTCGTAACTAATACTGTTTGTTCCGATGTAATTTTTGCCTTCAAAAACTGTTTTGGCTTCTACTTTAGAATTGCTTGCAGAAAAATTAACGTTGATATCGTTTAATCTTTCGATTACTTTAGATTCGTTTTTTCCAGAAACGGTGATAGTAACTTGAATAGAAACCGAATTTTGATCGGTTAAATATACATTTACATTTCCGTATAAATTGGTTATGCTAGTTGTTGCATTGAAGGATGTTGCATAGGTTTTTGAAATAGTTTTTGTTTTTTCGTAGGCAAATTTTGGTTTTTCTGCAAATGCAAGACAGCTAAATGCTAATAGAACGACGATTAATTTAAATTTGATTTTCATAACTGTTCGATTTTGATTGATTAATTAATTCAATTTGATGGATGACATTTTCTAAAAAGGTGATTCTGGTTTGCAAATTGGTTACCAAAGCATGTAATAATTGCTTGTTTTCGCCATGTTTGTATAATTCATTTTGTAGTTTTTGGTAGTCTTTTTCGAGTTTTTCGATTTCTGAAAAGGCATCATCTACCATTTGTTTGTTCTCTGGCGTTTGTTTGGCTTTTAATTCTTTTAGATTGGATTGTACAACAGAGGCAAAATAGTCTGTAGTTTGTTGTGTGTTTTGTGATAGTACGACTTCTGGCTTGTTTTTAGAGGATTGAAAATTATAAATTGCAAATGCGGTAATGCTAGCAGAAAGAATAAAACTTGCAGCAATTGCGAATGGAATTGCAAATCTTTGATTTTTCTTTTTCTTGATTTTTGAATTTTGTTTTAGTAGTTTTTCTAAAAAGCGATTTTCGTGATTGGTATTGGGAATTTCTGTATCCCAAAGTTGGTTGTCTTTCAAATTTTTATTTTGCATCTCTTTCATTTTTCCGTCATTTTTATTTTAAGACTTTGCTTTGCTCTTGTAAGCATCGTGCGGCAATTTTGGTTGTTGATTTGAAGTATGGCTTCTATTTCTTGTAGATCGAAACCTTCTATATAATATAAGGTAAGAATGGTTTTGTAATTGGGTTTTAGTTGCTGTAGTGTTTGTAAAATTTTTGTTATTTGAGAATTAGATTGGGATGC
>JBLIJW010000082.1:0-11262 GCA_047636155.1 Flavobacterium sp.
GAAAATGGTGATGAATTGGTGTTGTATTATTTAGAAAAAGGAGACACCTGTGCCATGACACTTTCTTGTTGCATGGGGCAAACCAAAAGTAAAATTAGAGCTGTAGCAGAGACAGATGTAGAAATACTTCTGCTGCCAAAAGAAAAAATGGCAGAATGGTTAAGCGCTTATAAAACTTGGCAATCTTATATTTTGCAAAGTTATCATAATAGAATGGATGAACTTTTAGATGCGGTTGATACAATTGCTTTCTTAAAAATGGATGAACGTCTTTTTAAATATATAAAAGACAAGGCAATGGTTACGCATAATGATGTTTTAAATGTTACCCACAAGCAAATCTCTGAAGATTTACATACTTCTAGAGTTGTTATTTCTAGACTGTTGAAAAAATTAGAAAATGAAGGCAAGATTCAGCTTTTTAGAAATAGTATTAAAGTAGTAGAACTTTAATGATAGATTTATCTGAATTTTTCTGGGAAAACAAGTATAAAAAAAATAAAATTGGTTGGGATTTAGGAGAGGTTTCTCCGCCTTTAAAAACTTACTTTGACCAACTGACAAATAAAGACTTAAAAATATTAATTCCTGGTGGAGGTAATTCTCACGAAGCAGAATATCTTTTTAATAAAGGTTTTACAAATGTGTACGTTGTAGATATTTCTAAAACGGCTATCGAAAATATTAAAAAAAGAGTTCCTGATTTTCCAATAAATCAATTGATACAAGCCAATTTTTTTGATTTAGAAATGCAGTTTGATTTAATTATAGAGCAAACTTTTTTCTGTGCAATCAATCCTAATTTGCGAGCAACATATGCTTCAAAAATAAATGATTTATTAACTGAAAAAGGAAAGTTGGTTGGCTTACTTTTTGATGCAAAACTAAATGAAGATCATCCACCTTTTGGTGGAAATAAAAAAGAATATATTCCATATTTCGAAACTTATTTTACACTATATGTTTTTACAAAATGTTATAACTCGTTTCATAACAGACAAGAAATGGAGTTGTTTGTAAAGCTTGTAAAGAGATAAATAGGATCTGTTAAAACAGACCTCAAAGGTTTTAAAAACCTTTGAGGTCTGGATATTTAAAAGCTAAAAAGTATACTGTAAAAAAGCAGAGAAATTACGGCCAGGTTCTGTAATTGGCGTTCTTCCAAAGTCTGCTTGGTTTGTAAACGAAAAGTTTAAATGACTGTTATATCCTTTGTCAAAAACATTTAAAACAGCCAATCCTAAAGTTACATTTTTTAGCTGTTTTCCTCCAAAACGAAGATCTAAAGTTTGATACCCATTTGTTGCAGTTTCTCTAAAACTTTCAGAAATATGATCTTGTTTAGAAACTAGATTATACTAAGCATTTGCCCATAATTTTTCCTTTTCAAAACCAACGGTAAATCTTGTTTTAAAAGGAGGCGTTAAAGCAAGGTTTTCGTTGGTTAGTTAAAGGCATTTATAAATTACTATAAGTGCTTTTTTTTTGTAGGTAACCTTTGTTACATACTGTGATATTTATCTAAGGTACATTTGTACTTTAAATTAATGATAAATGAAAAAACATATTTATTTACTACTGTTATTCAGTTTTACGTTAACTACACAAGCGCAAGAAACAGTGCCAATTACAAAGAAAGCATTGTTATTAAAAGTATCAGAAGATAATATTACTATTAAAATTTCTGAACAAGAATTTAACAAAGCAAAAGCAGATTATAATCAAACAAATGCGGTGTTTTTACCAAATATCTCTGCAAGTTATACCGGTATTTCTACAACAAATCCGTTGATGGCTTTTGGATCTAAATTAAATCAAGAAATTTTAACGCAAAATGATTTTAATCCTGCATTGTTAAACGATCCAACAACGACAAGAAACTTTGCAACGAAGATCGAAATTCAGCAACCTTTAATTAATTTAGATGGCTTTTATCAGCGAAAAGCAGCCAAAACTAAAATGGAAGCAATGTCTTTACAGTCTTCTAGAACTGCAGATTATTTAACTTTTGAAGTTGAAAAATCATTTATGCAATTGCAGCTAGCTTATAAAGCTGTTGAAGTTTTAGAATTAGCGTTAGAAGCTGCAGAAGCAAATAAAAAAATAGCAACTAATAACTTTGAAGAAGGCTATTTGCAACAAGCAGATATTTTAAATGTGGATGTAAGAATTACGGAAGTAAAAAACCAATTACAAACTTCGAAAAGCAACTTGCAAAATGCATCTAATTATTTGTCATTTTTAATGAATGATAATGAGTTTGTGGTTTATAAACCTGTAGAAGATTTAACGATTGCCACTTTTAATATGGATGAAAAAAATATTTCTGAAAACAGAGCTGATATTAAAGCAATGCAATTAGCATCAAATGCGTATGAAGAAATGAATAAAGCTGATAAAATGACTTTTTTACCACGTTTAAGCGCTTTTGGAAGTTATGAAATATATGATAACAAAGTATTTCAAGGAGATGCAAATGGGTATTTAATTGGCGCTCAATTAAGTTGGGATATTTTTCAAGGTTCTAAACGTTTTGGAAAAGCTCAAAAAAGTAAAGCGGAGTTTGAGCAATCTAAATTGGAGTACACTCAATATGTTTCTAAAAGTAACTTAGAATTAAACAAAGTAAAGCGTCAATTAATTGATGCTAAAAATAGACTAGAATTAACAGGTTTAGCGGTTGAACAATCTAAAGAATCTTTAAGAATTAGAAAAAATAGATTTAAAGAAGGTTTAGAAAAAACATCCGATTTATTGGTCGCAGAAACACAGTTTGCACAAAAACAATTGGAATATTATCAAACCATTTTCGAATATAATTATACACAAACCTATTTAGAATTTTTAACCAAAAATTAGAAACAGTTAGCAGTGAAAAGCGGCAGCATTCAGTCAATAAAAATAAAAACAAAACAAATGAAAAAATATATCTACTTAATCTCAATAATTTCAGCAGCACTCTTTATAACAAGTTGTTCTTCTGATAAGAAAAAAGTAATTACAAATAACTCACCAGCAATTCAAGTAAATCTTAGCAAAGTAGCCTTGAATAATAAGGGTCAGTTTTTATCTGTAAGCGGAAAAATTAAAGCGGTAAACAGCGGAGATTTAAGCACAAGAATAATGGGCTATGTTACTAAAGCAAATGTAAACGTTGGTGATAAAGTGACAAAAGGACAGTTGTTAATTTCTATAAACAATACTGATTTACTAGCTAAAAAAGGACAAATAAACGCAGGTATTACACAAGCAAAAACTGCTTTTAATAATGCTAAAAAAAATTACAATCGTTTTAAAAATTTATTTGAAAGTAAAAGTATTACTCAAAAAGAAATGGATGATATGACTGCGAATTATCAAATAGCAAAAGCAGGATTGGAGTCTGCAAATCAGATGAAAAACGAAATTAATGCTCAGTTTAAATATGCGAATATAACCGCCCCTTTTAGTGGCGTAATTACAAGTAAAAATATTGAAGTTGGTGATATGGCAAATCCTGGAATGTCTTTAATAAGCATTGAAACTCCTGGAGATTTCGAAGTTATTGCAATGATACCAGAAACAGAAATTTCTCAAATTAACAAAGGAACAGAAGTTACCGTTTTGGTGAAATCTATGAACAAATCTTTAAAAGGAAAAGTTGAAGAAGTTAGCACATCTGCTAAAAATACAGGTGGTCAATACTTAGTGAAAATCAATTTAAAAAAAACGGATGCTTCTATTTTATCAGGGATGTTTGCAACCGTTCAGTTCCCGGTTGATAAAAAAAATAGCTCAAAAAGTATTTTAATTCCCACGGAAGCAATCGTTAAAAATGGTCAACTATCTGGGGTTTACACAGTAAGTGAAAGTAATACAGCACTATTGCGTTGGTTGCGTTTAGGAAGAAGTTATGGCAATCAAGTGGAGGTTTTATCTGGCTTAAGTGCTGATGAGTCGTATATAATTTCTGCGGATGGAAAGTTATTTAACGGAGTAAAGGTTCGTGTTCAGTAATCAGTTTCAGTCATCAGTCATCAGTCATCAGTTGGTAGTAAGCAGTTGCAGTTATCAGTAAAATAAAATAATAGTCAAGAATTATCGCGTTAAGGATCGTAGTGGAAATCCTTTTTTTGCTGCCATAAATGGCAAAAAAAGATTGAAACGGAAAGCCTGTTAAAACGCCCAAAAAAATAAAGAAATATGAAAGAAGGTTTAGCAGGGAAAATTGTAAAAGTCTTTATCGGATCAAAACTTACGGTGTTATTAATGGTCGTATTTATTGTTGTTGGTGTGTACGCTTCGTTTTTAATCCCGAGAGAAGAAGAGCCACAAATAGATGTGCCAATGGCAGATATTTTTGTAGGTTATCCGGGCGCAAGTCCTACAGAAGTGGAGTCTAGAGTGGTAAAACCTTTAGAGAAATTAATTTCGAACATTAAAGGAGTTGAGTATGTATATTCTACTTCTATGAACGAAAAAGCGATGGTAATTGTGCAGTTTTATGTGGGCGAAGATATTGAGCGTTCGTTTGTGAAATTGTATAATGAAATTAATAAACATATGGATGAAATGCCAAAAGGAGTTACGTTTCCTTTGGTAAAAACACGTGCTATTGATGATGTGCCAATGTTGGGTTTAACGTTGTGGAGCGAGAAATATGATGATTATCAATTGAGTCAAATTTCGCAAGAATTAGAAAATGAAATTAAGAAAGTAAATGATGTTTCGATTACACATAAAATAGGAGGAAGAAGTCGTCAACTAAGAGTTGTTTTAGACAAAGATAAATTAGCAGAAAGTGGCTTGGATTTCTTGTCCGTTTCAGAAATGATTAAGGCTAATAACACGCAATTAAGTGCGGGTAGTTTTAATAAAAATGACACAGAATTTTTAGTGCAAACAGGTAAATTTTTAGCATCTGCTAACGATGTAGAAAATTTGGTTGTAGGTGTGCAACAAAACCGACCAATTTATTTAAAACAAATTGCACAAATTATTGACGGACCAGAAATTCCTCAAAATTATGTTTCCTTAGGGTTTGGAGAAGGAAGTGAAAAGGCAGCTAAATATAAATCGGAATATGCAGCAGTTACCATTTCTGTAGCGAAGAGAAAAGGAGCAGATGCAATGAAAATTGCAGCAATAATTTTAGATAAAGTAGCGCATTTAAGAACAACTTTGATTCCTGATGATGTTCATGTAGAAATTACAAGAAACTACGGAGAAACAGCTTCTCATAAAGTATCAGAATTATTGTGGCACCTTATAGGGTCTATCTTTGCAGTTACCTTGGTTGTAATGTTGGCATTGGGTTGGCGTGGTGGATTGGTAGTGTTTTTATCTGTGCCAATTACGTTTGCTTTGACATTGTTGAGTTATTACATGCTAGATTATACGCTAAACAGAATTACACTTTTTGCGTTGGTTTTTGTAACGGGAATTGTGGTTGATGATTCCATTATTATTGCAGAAAATATGCACAGGCATTTTAAAATGAAACGCTTGCCCTTTAAACAAGCTGCTTTATATGCCATAAATGAAGTTGGGAATCCAACAATTTTAGCAACATTTACAGTAATTGCGTCTGTTTTACCAATGGCTTTTGTATCTGGGTTGATGGGGCCTTATATGGCGCCAATGCCAATTGGAGCATCCATTGCAATGATATTGTCATTATTTGTTGCCTTAACAATTACTCCTTATTTAGGATATATTTTCTTAAGAGAAAAAGATAAAAAAGGAGGAGTTGAGAAAGTTGAAAAACCTTTAGAGGAAACTTTTATTTATAAAATTTACAATAAGTTTGAGCGTCCTTTAATTGAAAATAAAATAAAAAGATGGGTGTTTTTAGGAGGAACATTTATTTTATTGATGGCTACGATGGTCTTGTTTTTTACAAAATCGGTTGCCGTTAAAATGTTGCCTTTTGATAATAAAAATGAGTTTCAGGTAGTAATTGATATGCCAGAAGGAACCACTTTAGAAAGAACAGGAGTTGTAACGCAAGAAATTGCTCAGTATTTAGCTACAAGAACAGAAGTGGTAAATTATCAAAATTATATTGGCACTTCTGCGCCAATTACTTTTAACGGTTTGGTACGTCATTACGATTTACGTGGCGGAAGTAATATGGCAGATATTCAAGTAAATTTGATTGATAAAGGAGAACGAACTATTCAGAGTCATGATATTGCAAAATTGTTAAGACCAGAAATTCAGAGAATAGCAGCGATATATAATGCGAATGTAAAATTGGTAGAAGTGCCGCCAGGACCTCCAGTTTTATCAACAATTGTTGCAGAAGTTTACGGGCCAGATTATAAGGAACAAATTAAAATTGCAAAGGGTATTAAAAATATTTTACACAATACAAATGATGTTGTAGATATCGATTGGATGGTTGAAGCGGATCAAACAGAATATCAATTTGAAATAAATAAAGAAAAAGCAATGTTGTATGGAGTTACTCCTCAGCAAATTGCATATACCATGAATATGGCATTATCAGACAGCCCAATTACGAATTTGTATGATGAAAATGCTGTTGAACAAATTGGGTTGGTTTTAACTTTGGCAGAAAAAGAGAAGTCTACTATTTCTGATATTTCTCAATTAAAAGTAAAATCGAAACAAGGAACTATGATTCCTATTGCAGATTTGGTTGAAATTAAAGAAACCATTGCTGCTAAAAGTATTTATCGTAAGAACCAAAAACGCGTTGTTTATGTATTGGCAGATATGGCAGGCGAATTAGAAAGTCCGGCGTATGCAATTTTAGGAATGGAAGAAAAGTTAAAAGAGATAAAACTTCCTGAAGGCTATAAATTAAATGAAATGTATCTAGGTCAACCAGATTTTGAAGATGATTATACGGTTAAATGGGATGGTGAATGGCAAATTACTTTAGAAGTTTTTAGAGATTTAGGAATCGCATTTTTAGGCGCAATTATCTTGATTTACATTTTAATTGTTGGTTGGTTTCAAAACTTTAAAGCACCAATTGTAATGATGGTTGCGATACCCTTATCATTAATAGGTATTATTTTAGGTCACTGGATTATGGGCGCATTTTTTACAGCAACTTCATTTATTGGTATGATTGCTTTAGCCGGAATTATGGTACGAAACTCTGTTCTGTTGATAGATTTTATCAACTTAAGATTAGCAGAAGGAATCCCTTTAAAACAAGCTGTAATAGAAGCTGGAGCAGTAAGAACAACACCGATTTTATTAACAGCAGGAACGGTTGTAATTGGAGCATTTGTAATTTTATTTGATCCAATCTTTCAAGGTTTGGCAATTTCGTTAATGGGAGGAACGATTGTTTCTACTGTAATGACTTTATTAGTTGTGCCACTTGTTTATTATATGATTGAAAAAAAGAATTATAAATAGTTCTCGACTGCGCTCGAACGGACATTAAAATAAAAAAATATGAAATTAGTATTAGTTACAGCAGTAGAAGAGTTTCAGAAAGATGTTTTAAAAATCTTCAAGAAAGCAAATATTGAAAATTTTAGTAGTGCAGCTATTGATGGTTATAAAAATGTACCTTCATTATTAATGGCTTCTAACTGGTTTTCGGCAGAGAAAAATGGAAATGAATCCATCATGTTTTTCTCTTTTACCAATAAAGAAAAGATTGATGGCCTCTTCAATATAATTGAAGAATTTAATAATAATTTGGAAACAAATAATCCTATAAAGGCGATTGTTCTTCCGGTAGAAAGATTTATATAATTTAAAAAATAATAATAAGAAATGTTAAATAAGTATTTTAGAGTAATTGTAGGAGTAATGGTTTTGTTAACTGTTGTTTTAACGTATTATGTAAGCCTAAATTGGCTGTTGTTTGGAGTTTTTATAGGAGTAAATATGATTCAATCTGCATTTACAAAATGGTGTTTATTGGAAGTGATTTTATTGAAGTTAGGAGTTAAGAAATAAAGTTTCCTAATAGCAAGAAAAAGGTTGATAAAATCTTTTAGCAACCTTTTTTGTTTTTGGAATCTATTTTTTTAATGACGCCAGCTTCTTTTTTTAGGCTCAAACTTTTGACCAGCTTTTCCTAAACTATTAAATTTCCAAGTAAAACTTAACATTGCATATTGGTTTAAAACAGTACTAGAAGAATCTTGAATATAATCTTCTGTCGCAACTCTTCTTGCATTGGTGTTTTGATCTAAAATATCATAAATTTTCAAACTAATTGCGCCATTATTTTTTAAGATAGCATAACTTAATGTGGTATTCCAAAACCAAGCACTTTTTTGAAAACCATCAGCAATATTAGGATTGTAGTTGTATTTTACATCGTTAAGCCATTCAAATTTCTTTAAAAAATTGGTTGAAGTTGCTATTGTTAGATCATGACTTGTAAAATTTCTATTACTAATTCTGTCAATATCATAGGTGTTTTTACTGAATGAAATTGTGTAAGAAGGTCTTATTTCTATTACGTTATCCCAAGAAAAATCGAAACCAATTCTAGGTGAAATAGTAGCTATTTTACTAGAATATTGTACGTTATTATTAAAGTTGATGTTTTTATTGTAGTTCGCAAATACTCTGTATTCGGTTCTTAAACTTCCAAAATCTTCCCATTTTTTTGTACTACTATAACTACCACCACCACGCATACTCACAAAACCATCGACATTTGCATATGTAGTTTCTCTAATTAAAGAATTAGGGTTAATTGTAGTATTAGCAACAACTCGATCATTCGTGTATGAAATATTTGCAAAAGACCAAAAACCTGTTCTTTGTTGCCAGTTAAAATTAGAAGCTCCAAAACGAATATTATGTGTTTTAGAAGGTGCTAGAGATGGATTACCGGTAATAATGTTTAATGGGTTTGATTCGTCTCTAAAAGGCTGTAATTGTGATAAACTAGGCGTTGCGTTTCTGAAATTATATCGAAATCTATAGCTGCTAGTTCTATTCTTTCTATATCGAACATTAAAACCATATTCTAAATTATTAAATTCCCTTACTAAATTTGTTTGAGGTCTTAAATAATCAGTATTTTCAAGAGTTCTATTATTGTATGCAATTTCTGTTCCTGCAGACCATTTTTTATTTTTAAATTCTAATTCTAAACTAGGTCTATTAGTTTTGTTGGAATATTCGAAATCGGTACTTAAAAGATTGCTAAAACTACTATACTCATTTGTATTTTGATCAAAATCAAAAGTGCTTCTTTTACTTTTAGTATTTGTATTTCCAACAGTATACGCAGCATCTAAAAACAACATTTTTGACTTTATAGGAAAACGATATGTAAATTCACTACGAAGTTCTTTTATATCAGAATTTCCATCTGAATATTGGTCTCTAATAATTTGATCTGGATTTGCCCCATAAATGTTCGTTTCAGACTTTACAAAATCGTCAGTTACTGTTTTTTGTAAGTTTGCAGTTAATTCCACTCTAAAAAAAGCACCTCTGCTGCCAAATTTTTTGGTTAAGTTAATTTCATTATCAAAACGTTCGCTATTAGAATCTGCAATTGATCCAATTTTAGAATCATTTGTTAAGATTCTGCTATCGTTTAACGTTTCTGATTGGCTATTGAATCTATTCGTATTTACGTTTCTATTAAAATCAGTTTCAATATCAATTCTAAAAGTACTGTCAATTTCAATTTCAAAATCGATACTAGCATCATGATTGTCGCTTTCGTTTAAAGAAGTGTTCTCAGAATTTCTAAAAAAGCTACTTCCATCGGATAAAAAAGTTTCTCTATTTGAAGAAGATTTATTATCTGATTCACTGTTTTTGTAAAAATAATCTCCAGAAAATTCAAAGATTTTTCCAAAAGTATTGATGTAATTTAAACCATAATTATTAGAGGTTATTATTCCTTGCCCACCACCAAAACTTCTATTATTACCACCAAATTGTAATCTTTGATTTCCAAAACTAAACCCAGGTGAATTTATATTATTACCACCAGCTAAAAGCCCAATTCTTTCATTTCCGTTAAAACGAGTAACCATTCCTGCATATTCATATCTATCATTTGTTCCTGAGCCTACAGCAGTTTTACCAAAATATCCTTTATTATTTTCTTTTTTAATGGTAAGATTTATGGTTTTATTTTCTCCATCAGAATCTTCACCCGAAAAAGCTTGTGCATTGGTTTTTGTATCTGTAATTTGAATTTTTTCGATAATATCTTTGGTTAAATTTCGAGTAGTAATTGTTGGGTCATTCCCGAAAAAAGGTTTTCCGTTTACCAATATTTTGTTGACAGGTTTTCCGTTTACAGTAATACCACCTTCAGCATCTACTTCTACGCCTGGTAGCTTTTTTAGTAAATCTTCAACATTTGCATCTTTTTTTGTTTTAAAAGACTTTACATTAAACTCTATAGTATCTTTTTTAATCGTTATTGGCGCACTCGATTTTATTGTAATTGCATCTAAACTGTTTGCTTCATCTAATAATAAAGTTCCTAAATTCTGATTTTTAACAACGATCGTTTTACTGTAAGGTTTAAATCCGATGAAAGACACCACAAGCTTTATTTTAGCGTCGGCTGTTTCTCCAACCAAATTAAAATTACCTTTGGCATCACTAATCGTATAAGAAACAACGCTGCTATCTTTTACTCTTTCAGCATGTACTGTTGCAGATTCAAGCAGTTCTTTGTTGTCTGCAGATTTTATGTTACCAGAAATTTTAAAATTTTTAGTTTGGCTAAAAGCAAATGAGCTTAAGAATAAACATATTAGAAGTATATTTTTCTTCATATTCGTACAGGTTATTTTTTTTGTAAAGATTTAAATAATAATATGACCTTGATGCTTTTTTAACAGAACTTTAAGAGAATAAGGAGTCAAACGTTAAGGTTTTTTTTGTGATAGAGATTTCATAAACCATCAATAATCACTTTTTAATTGAATTGAGCTTGGTCTTTGTTATTTCTATTTGCTAATTTTTTAGAATAAACAATAGTTTCTTTTACACAATAAGAAATTCTAGAAAAGTAGTCTCAAAGGATTCTATTCATACATGTTTTAGTGTAATTACAGAAAATAAATGATGTAATAAGCATAAAAAAGGGCATCAACGATATGTGATGCCCTACTATTATTTTATAAAAAATTTCTTAATTCATCATTTTAAAACAGAGAAATTAAAGCAGTTTAAGGTTATTTAAAAGCACTTAAACCAGTTACATCTAAACCAGTAATTAATAAATGTATATCATGAGTTCCTTCGTAAGTAATTACACTTTCTAAGTTCATCATATGGCGCATTATAGAATATTCA
>JBLIJW010000083.1:0-10758 GCA_047636155.1 Flavobacterium sp.
TAAAAAAAAGAAAATAATGTATCTTGCGCGATACTATTTATAATAAAAAATAAAAGAAATTCATATGGCTGACGGAGAAAAGTTAATTCCTATAAACATAGAAGATGAAATGAAATCTGCATACATAGATTATTCTATGTCTGTGATTGTTTCAAGAGCGTTACCAGATGTACGCGATGGTTTAAAACCCGTACACCGACGAGTTTTATATGGAATGTATGACTTAGGTGTTTTTTCTAATAAAGCACATAAAAAATCTGCAAGAATTGTTGGAGAAGTTTTAGGAAAGTACCATCCACATGGTGATACTTCTGTTTACGACGCAATGGTGCGTATGGCGCAAGAATGGAGTTTGCGTTATTTATTGATTGATGGGCAAGGTAACTTTGGTTCTGTCGATGGAGATTCTCCTGCTGCAATGCGATATACCGAAGCTAGAATGAAAAAAATGTCGGAAGACATTATGGCAGATATTGACAAAGAAACAGTAGATTTTCAATTAAATTTTGATGATACTTTATACGAGCCTAAAGTAATGCCAACTCGTGTTCCAAATTTATTAATTAATGGAGCATCAGGAATTGCAGTTGGTATGGCTACTAATATGGCACCACATAACTTGACAGAAGTTATTGGTGGTATTTTAGCATATATTGATAACAACGACATAGAAATTGACGAATTAATCACTCATGTAAAAGCACCAGATTTTCCAACAGGTGGAATTATATATGGATATGAAGGTGTACGCGAAGCTTTTAAAACGGGTCGTGGTAAAATTGTAATGCGTGCAAAAATGTCTTTTGAAGAATCGAATGGCAAAGATGCAATTATCGTTACCGAAATCCCATATCAGGTTAACAAAGCCGATATGATTAAAAAAACGGCAGACCTTATTAACGATAAAAAAATAGAAGGCATTTCCAACATTCGCGATGAATCGGATAGAAATGGTATGCGTATTGTTTATGAACTGAAAAGAGATGCGGTTCCAAACGTAGTTTTAAATACCCTTTATAAATTTACACAACTTCAATCTTCTTTTAGTGTAAATAATATTGCATTAGTTAAAGGTAGACCACAAATGTTGAATCTTAAAGATATGATTCATTATTTTGTAGAGCACAGACACGATGTTGTTGTAAGAAGAACACAGTACGAATTAAGAAAAGCAGAAGAAAGAGCACATGTTTTAGAAGGTTTAATTATTGCCTCCGATAATATTGACGAAGTTATTGCTTTAATTCGTTCGTCTAAAGATGGAGAAGAAGCTCGAGGTAAATTAATACAGCGTTTTAACTTATCTGAAATTCAAGCTCGTGCTATTGTTGAAATGCGTTTGCGCCAGTTAACAGGATTAGAACAAGACAAACTTCGTGCAGAATACGAAGAAATAATGAAGGTAATTGGCCGTTTAAAAGATTTACTTGCAAGTAAAGAATTGAGAATGGAATTAATTAAAGAGGAATTAGTTGAAATTAGAGAAAAATACGGTGACGAAAGAAGGTCTAGAATTGAATATTCTGGAGGTGACGTAAGTATAGAAGATTTAATTGCGGATGAAAATGTAGTAATAACAATTTCTCATGCAGGATATATTAAGCGTACAAATCTTAACGAATACAAGACGCAAAATAGAGGTGGAGTTGGTCAAAAAAGCGCTGGTACTAGAGATCAAGATTTTTTAGAACATATGTATGTTGCGACTAACCATCAATATATGATGTTCTTTACTCAAAAAGGAAAATGTTATTGGATGCGTGTTTACGAAATTCCAGAAGGAAGTAAAACTGCAAAAGGTCGCGCCTTACAAAATCTTATAAATATTGAACCAGATGATAAAGTAAAAGCTTTTATCTGTACTCAAGATCTAAAAGATAAAGGATATACAGAAAGTCACAATTTAATTATGGTTACTAAAAAAGGTCAAGTAAAAAAGACTTCTCTAGATAAATATTCTAAACCAAGAATAAACGGAGTTGCAGCTATCACAATTAAAGATGGTGACGAACTTTTAGCAGCCAAACTTACAAACGGAACTTCGCAAATATTATTAGCTGTAAAATCCGGAAAACTAGTTCGTTTTGAAGAAGCAAAAACAAGAGCGATGGGAAGAACGGCTTCTGGAGTACGCGGTATTACACTGCGTGACGATACAGATGAAGTGATTGGTATGGTTTCTGTAAATGAGACAGATATTAATGATACCCAATTATTGGTTGTAACAGAAAATGGATACGGAAAACGCACAAAACTTGAAGAAGATGGCGAAGCAATTTATCGAATTACTAATAGAGGTGGAAAAGGAGTAAAAACTTTAAATATTACAGAAAAAACCGGAAATTTAATTTCTATAAATGCTGTTTCTGATAATGATGATTTAATGATAATTAATAAATCTGGATTAACTATACGAATGGCGGTAGAAGATTTAAGAGTAATGGGAAGAGCAACTCAAGGTGTTAAACTTATTAACTTAAAGGGAAGCGACTCTATTGCAGCAGTTACTAAAGTTATGAAAGACGATGAAGAAGAAGAAATAGAAATTGATGAAGATGGCAATGTAATTTCAAAATCAGTAATCGAAAAAGTTAAACCAGTTTTAGAAATTTTAAAAGAAGATGAAACTTTAGAAGACGAAGAAGTTATAGACGACGAGGAATCGGAAGAGGCTGAAGAAGAAGAAAATGAAGACTAACAATTATAATTAAATAAACATACTATGAACTTAAAAAAAATAGTACTTTCTGGAGCTATATTATTTTCAATGGCTACTTTTGCTCAAAAAAGCGAATTTAGATCTATAAAAAGAATTTATGAAAAACCAGACATAAAAGGAAAAGATTTAGATGAATACAAATCTTTAGTTGCGCAATTACAACCTTTGGTAACCGAAGAATCGGATAAAGTTTATGCCAATTTTTACAAAGTTATGATACCCGTTTTAGAAATTTTTGCTTTAGATGCCACTTCAACTCCAGCACAGCAGCAAGCTTTAATGATGAAATACGGAAATCCAAAATCTATTTCAGAAGTAGCAATTGCTCTAAATGCAACTTTAGATTACGAAAAGAAGACAGGTAAAAAACAACAAACGGATGATATTAAAGAAAACATTGCTAAGTTAAAATCTTTATTACTTAACGTAGCAGATCAACTTGGTGGAGCAAAAAAATATTCTGAGTCAGCAGAAGTTTTATATTCTATTTATCAATTAGATAAAAACGACTCTTTGATGCTTTATTATGCTGCAAATTATTCTATAAACGCTCAAGATTTTGATGCTGCATTAAAATACTATCAAGAATTAAAAGCTATAAATTATTCTGGAGAAGGAACAAATTTTTATGCAAAAAATAAAGCATCTGGTCAAGAAGAAGCTTTTAATAGCAAAGCAGATAGAGATAAATATATTTTATTAAAAACGCACGAAGCACCAAGAGATGAAAAATTGGAATCTAAAAGAGGTGAAATTTATAAAAATATTGCTATAATTTTAATCGACAAAGGAAGAACAGAAGAAGCAAAAGGTGCAATTCAAGAAGCCCGTAAATTAAATCCAGAAGACATTTCATTAATTACCAGCGAAGCAGATTTGTATTTCAAATTAAAAGATATGGATTCTTATAAAAGATTAATAAATGAAGCATTGGCAAAAAGTCCAGATGATCCTATCTTACTTTTCAATTTAGGGGTGGTTTCCTCTAATTCAAATCAATTAGAAGATGCAGAAAGATATTATAAAAGAGTAATAGAATTAAAACCAGATTATAAAGATGCTTATTTAAATTTAGCAGAGCTAAACTTAAGAAGCGATGCTAAGGTGGTTGAAGAGATGAACAAATTAGGGAATTCTGATAAAGAATTAAAAAAATACGACGCCCTAAAAATCGAACGTAATAAAAACTTTACCAAAGCTTTACCAATTTTGAAAAAAGCTGTAGAACTAGATCCAAACGATGATGTAGCAAAAAGTGCTTTAATTAGTGTTTACAAGGCATTAGACAGAATGGAAGAAGCTAAAGCTTTACAAGCTACAATGAAGAAATAATATTTCAGTTAATTACAAGAAAAGCCGATATTATCAAAAATCGGCTTTTTTTTGCTTTAAAAAATAGTATTTTTATTTATTTTCAACCATTTCCAAGTAACGTTTTGCGGATCTTGATAATCTTAAATAAAAACAAAACCAGAATTTATCATTCAATCGATAGCCATAATCGTAAAAATTAGTGTTTCCGTTTTCTACATGGTCCTTTACAAATTTAATTCCTGTTCATCCAATGAATTCTCCTGTTTTTTTTAAAACAGTTGCGAATCGCCTAATTTTATTTTCAATGTATTGCCTTTAGACATACTCTATAACTTTTATACTTTCATCAATAACAACGTCAAGAGTTTGCCACAAATACTTGTGTACATTAGGATTTTTATTTAATTCAAATAATTGTTCTGCATCTGACAAATCTAATGGACGAAGTAGTAAACGAGTTGTTTTTAATTTCAAATTCATTACTCAACCAACTTTTCTAAAGTATAAGCAATCAATTCATCTACCGCTTTATATGGATCTTGGCTAAAATCTCCAGTTGCGCGATTTGCAATTATAGCATTTAAAGACAAACAATTATGACCAAGTAATTTTCCTAATCCATAAATTGCTGCAGTTTCCATTTCTAAATTGGTCATTCTAATGTCGTTAAAATTAAACGCATCCATTTTTGAATTCAAATCTGCATCCTGAATATCCAAACGCAAAACGCGACCTTGCGGACCATAAAATCCACCAGCTGTTCCGGTAAATCCTTTGTGCATTTTCGAGTCGAATATTTTATTTTCTAATGCTGATGAACAAGAAATTACATATGGTTTTCCTTTTCTTAAATCCCAATTGGTTTGCTCTATAAAAGCATTTTCCATATCAGTTTCAGAAATAGAATCAACTAAATAGGAGCGAAGCATGTTATCTAAACCAATAGCATATTTACTCATTACAAAACTATCAACTGGAATATTTTTTTGTAACGAACCAGAAGTTCCGATTCTTACAATATTCAAGGATGTTAACTCTGATTTTATTTCACGCGTTTTTAAATCGATGTTTACTAAAGCATCCAATTCATTTAAAACAATATCAATGTTGTCTGGTCCAATTCCGGTTGACATTACTGTTAAACGTTTTCCTTTATAAATTCCGGTTTGTGTTTTAAATTCTCTTTTTTGTGTGGAAAACTCTACGGAATCAAAAAATTGAGTAATTTTTTCTACTCGATTTTGATCACCAACAAATATAATGTCGTGTGCAATATTTTCTGGTTGCAGATTTAAATGGTAAACGCTACCGTCAGGGTTTAATATTAATTCAGAAGATTGAATCATTTTTTTTAGATTTAAATGTTATGAGGAAAAAGGTTCATTGGCTATAAGATTTATTGTAATAATTTTTTTATCCTCCAACACGCTTCGTTTTAAAACCTTTTTCTTGTAATATTTTCATTATTCTATCGCGGTAATCGCCTTGAATGATTATTTCGCCATCCTTAAAACTGCCACCAACTGCCAATTTATTTTTTATTTCTTTTGCCAACAACTTAAAATCATCTTCTTCACCTTCATAACCAGCAATAATTGTTGTTGGTTTTCCTTTTCGTTTTTCGTACTTACAAATCATTGGTTCTTTTTGAACGTATAATTCGTGTTCTTTTTCTATTTCTGTTTCCGGTTCGTTAGAAACTTCGTGATCCGGAAAAAGTTTTTTTAATTGTTCGCTTAAATCCATATTCTATTAAATTAAAAATTGAGAATTGAGAATTAATAAAATTCCCAACTCCCAATTTTTATTGTTTAGTTCCTTTTTATTTTTTTATCAATCCTAAATCTACTAAACGCTCGTGTAAGAATTCACCGGCACTAATATCTTTGTATTTTTTAGGATTTTCTTCATCAATTGTATTTTCTAAAACATCTAAACGCATATCACTTACAGGATGCATAAAAAACGGAATAGAGTATCTTGAAGTTCCCCATAATTCTCTTGGCGGATTCACAACTTGATGAATGGTAGACTTTAACTTGTTATTGGTATGACGAGACAACATATCGCCAACATTAATTACCAATTCATCTGGTTCTGCAATGGCATCAATCCAATCACCATCATGATTTTGTACTTGTAAACCACGACCTTGCGCACCCATTAATAAAGTAATTAAATTTATATCACCGTGTGCTGCGGCGCGAATTGCATTTTCTGGTTCGCTTGTAATTGGCGGATAATGAATTGGTCGCAAAATAGAATTTCCTTCTTTGGCATATTTGTCAAAATAAAATTCATCCAAACCAAGGTGTAATGCTAAAGCTCTTAAAACATAAACTCCAGTTTTTTCAAGCATTTGATAGGCTTTTTTTCCAACTTTGTTAAAATTGGGGAATTCTATCACTTCTACATTATCCGGATATTCTGCTGCATATTTTGAATCTTTGTCAACATATTGACCAAAATGCCAAAATTCTTTTAAATCACCTTCTTTTCTTCCTTTAGCATGTTCCTTTCCAAAAGAAACATAACCACGTTGTCCGCCAATTCCAAGTATTTCATAACCATATTTGGTTTCTACAGGTAGACTGAAAAAATTTTTAATTTCGCCATACAACTCTTCTACCAAAGGCTCATCTAAAAAATGACCTTTTAATGCTACGAATCCAATTTCTTCGAATACTTTGCCGATTTCATTTACAAATTTTTGTTTACGTGCCGGATCATCCGACAGGAAATCACGTAAGTCAACACTAGGAATGTTTTGCATAATAAAACTTAATTGTTAATAACTTACATTGGATAAAATCCAATCATTGTAACAAAAATAGTGAATTTTTAGTTACAATTTTACAATGTTTTCAACATTTCTAAATCTAATATTTTGCATAATTTGATAAACTATTATATTATTTAAAATTATTCTGCAAAAAAACAAAACATAAACAGCGCTTTTTTATATTTTTACATAAGAAATCAACCAAACAACAAAATGATATTCGAAAGAAAAGAACTCAACAATATACAACTTCTAGATTTATATAAAGCGTTATTAAAACCACGCTTAATTGAAGAAAAAATGCTTATTTTATTACGACAAGGAAAAGTTTCTAAGTGGTTTTCTGGAATTGGCCAAGAAGCAATTTCGGTAGGAATTACTGCGGCACTAGATTCTGATGAATATATTTTACCAATGCACAGAAATTTAGGAGTTTTTACCAGCAGAAACATTCCGTTACACCGACTGTTCTCGCAATGGCAAGGAAAAAAATCTGGATTTACAAAAGGTCGCGACAGAAGTTTCCATTTCGGTACACAAGAATTTAATATTATTGGAATGATCTCGCATCTTGGTCCGCAATTAGGTGTTGCTGACGGAATTGCCCTTGCAAATAAATTAAAGAAAAACGGAAAAGTTACCGCAGTTTTTACTGGTGAAGGTGCAACTTCTGAAGGCGATTTTCACGAAGCATTAAATATTGCTGCTGTTTGGGATTTACCTGTTTTATTTGTGATTGAAAATAATGGGTACGGACTTTCAACTCCTACCAACGAGCAATACCGTTGTGAAAACCTAGCTGATAAAGGAATTGGTTATGGAATGGAAAGTTACATTATTGATGGAAATAATATACTCGATGTTTTTCATAAAATATCCGAATTAAAAGAATCTTTAGCAGAAAATCCTCGACCTATTTTATTAGAATTTATAACCTTTAGAATGCGAGGTCACGAAGAAGCAAGCGGAACAAAATATGTTCCTCAAGAAATGATGGATTTATGGGCAGAAAAAGATCCGATAGAAAATTTTAAAAATTATTTATATACTGTTGGTGCACTTTCTGAAGAAGAAGATAGAATGCTTCGAATAACAATAAAAGCTGAAATAGATACCAATTGGGCAATTACACAATCGGAAACTGAATTTGAAACCACTTTAGAAGAAGAATTAAATGATGTATATAAACCTTTTAATTATGAAGAAGTTGTACCAAATTTAGAAACTAAGAATATTCGTTTTATTGATGCGATTTCAGAGTCTTTAAAACAATCAATGCAGCGTTTTGAAAACTCAGTTTTAATGGGACAAGATGTAGCAGAATATGGTGGAGCATTTAAAATTACAGATGGTTTTGTAGCTGAATTCGGAAAAGAAAGAATACGAAATACACCCATTTGTGAAAGTGCAATCGTTTCTGCCGCCAACGGATTATCAATAAATGGATACAAAGCGATTGTAGAAATGCAGTTTGCGGATTTCGTATCTACCGGCTTTAATCCGGTGGTAAATTTACTAGCAAAACAACATTATCGCTGGAATGAAAAAGCAGATGTCGTAATAAGAATGCCTTGTGGTGGCGGAACGCAAGCTGGACCATTTCATTCGCAAACAAACGAAGCTTGGTTTACTAAAACTCCCGGTTTAAAAGTGGTTTATCCAGCATTTCCTTATGATGTAAAAGGTTTATTGAATACCGCAATTGAAGATCCGAATCCAGTTTTATTTTTTGAACACAAGCAATTGTATCGTTCTGTTCACCAAGAAGTTCCAACAGATTATTACACCATTCCGTTAGGAAAAGCTGCTTTATTAAAAGAAGGAAATCAGGTAACTGTAATTTCTTTTGGAGCTGGAATTCATTGGGCATTAGATACCTTATCAAAAAATCCTACTATTGAAGCCGATTTATTAGATTTAAGAACGTTACAGCCGATGGATACAAATTCTATATTTGAATCGGTAAAGAAAACAGGGAAATGTATTATTTTGCAAGAAGATACTTTGTTTGGCGGAATTGCAAGTGATATTTCTGCATTATTGATGGAAAATTGTTTTGAATTTTTAGATGCTCCAGTAATTCGTGTTGGAAGTTTAGAAACTCCTATTCCTTTTGTTAAAGAATTGGAAGATAATTATTTACCTAAGAAAAGATTTGAAACGGAATTATTAAATTTAGTTGCTTATTAAATTATGAAACCTTTAGCAGAAAAATTATTACTAGAAGATGCAACCATAAATAAAGTGAAATACGATAAAGAGTGGTTTTATTGCCTGTCTGATATTAAAGCATACCTTAATGAAGATATTTCTAATATTGAATATATTCATTTACCAATGATTATTGAAGAAGAACAAGAATTTGTAAAATGTGCTACTTATGAAGACATACTTAGAGGAAGAAAATAAGTTTATAATTACAAATTATTATTATGGATACTAATTTAATGGCCGAATTAAAACTAAAATTTCAACAAATTATTGACTTAATTGCTCTTGAAAATACTGTAGATTCTCAAAAAAGACTCGAAAAATTAACTGTTGAAGTGAACGATTTAATTGATTTTGCAAAGACAGATAAAGACTTACAAGAAATGAGTCAATACCAAGTTTTAATAAATCATTTGCAATTAAAAATAGATATTTTAAAAACTTCTCTAAATTAAAACACGCAATTACAAATTCAATATACTATGAAGATTAAAAACGTAACACTTATTTTAGGAATTTGTTTATTTATTTCTTGTAAAAAAGATAACCAAAAAACGACAGATGTCAATGCCTATTTTGATAAATACAAAACCGAATTTATCGATAATATGAGCAAATTACACCCAGAATGGGCTGCTTATCAAGGCAATCATGCGTTTGACAGTTTACTTGTAGTTCCGAATAAGGAGAATAGAATGCAACAATTGCAATTTGCAAAATCTAATTTAGATTCACTAAAAAAGTTTGCTGTAAGCGATTTAAATGACTCTAATAAAATAGATTCGTATCTCATCAAAAATCAGTTACAAAGTATAAATTTTGGAATTAATGAATTTAAGGAATTCGAATGGAATCCTAGTAATTATAATGCTAGTGGTAGTTTTGCAGAAATCCTAAACGGAAATTATGCTCCTTTAGAAGAACGCTTGAAATCTATAGGAAATAAACTAAATACGATCGAAGCCTATTATGCTGCTGCCAAAGAAAATATCAAAAATCCAACGACAGAACACTTACAATTGGCTATAGACCAAAATCTTGGCGGACTTTCTGTTTTTGATACCGATTTAAAAGATGCAATTTCAAAAAGTAAATTATCCACATCTGCGAAGGAAAGATTAAACGAAAATAATAATAAAGCAATTGCAGCAGTAAAAGACTATGTAGAGTTTTTAAAAAAAATGAAAAATCCCAATCCAAGTTCTTTTAGAATAGGATCAAAGTTGTATTCTAAAAAATTTGATTTAGACATACAGTCAAGTTATTCTGCCAAAGAAGTTTTTGTAAAAGCTTTACGTTATAAAGAGGAATTGCATAAAAAAATGTTTGATTTATCAGATAAGTTATGGGTGAAATATTTAGGCAATGCCCCAAAACCAGACGACAAATTAGAATTGATTAAGCAAGTAATTGATAAAATTTCTTTACAACATACAACTCCAGAAAATTTTCAATCGGATATTGAAAAACAAATACCAGAACTTGTTGCTTTCGTAAAAGAAAAAAACCTGTTATATATCGATCCTACCAAACCGTTGGTTGTGAGAAAAGAACCAGATTATATGGCAGGTGTTGCTGGAGCTAGTATTTCTTCTCCCGGACCATATGATAAAAATGCAAATACCTATTACAATGTTGGAAGCATCAAATCGTGGCCAAAAGAAAAAGCAGAAAGTTATTTAAGAGAATACAATGACTACGTTCTTCAAATTTTAAATATTCATGAGGCAAT
>JBLIJW010000084.1:0-10712 GCA_047636155.1 Flavobacterium sp.
AATCTCTTTATTTAGATTACATTAATGATATTATAAATAAAGTTACCATATTTGGATTTCATTTTGCAACTTTAGATATCCGTCAGAATAGCAAAATTCACCAAGAAGTAGTAACCTCTATTAGTGAAAAACTGGCTAAAGCAGATGTGCGCTTCGTAAATTACAATCAAAATTCCGACGAGGAAAAAATTAATTTGATTGAAAACACCAATTTAACTTTAAATGATTTTGATTTTTCAGACAAACTTACGATTAAAACACTAGAATCTATAAATGCCATGCGAACCATTCAGTCTCGAAATGGAGAATTAGGAAGCAATCGATATATCATTAGTAATAACGAAAGTGCGCTAAACGTTATAGAAACTTTGGCAATGTTTGGATGGTGTGATTGGAAAAATCCTACTGTAGATATTGTTCCTTTGTTTGAATCTGTATTAGACTTAAAAAATGCCAATAAGGTAATGGAACAGTTGTATACCAATTCGTTTTATGCTACCCATTTAAAAAATAGAGACAACAAGCAAACTATAATGTTAGGTTTTTCTGATGGTACAAAGGATGGCGGTTATTTAATGGCAAATTGGGGAATTTTTAAAGCCAAAGAATCCATAACAGAAGTGTCTAGAAAATACGGAATTAAAGTAATCTTTTTTGATGGTCGAGGCGGACCACCTTCGCGTGGTGGCGGAAAAACAAATAAGTTTTATGCTTCCTTGGGTGACAAAATAGACAATCATGAAATTCAATTAACCATACAAGGGCAAACGATAAGTTCTAATTTTGGAACCAAAGATTCTTGTAGGTTTAATTTAGAAAACTTATTGAATGCCGGAATTTCGAATCATTTTTTTAATACAGAACAAATCATTTTATCAGAAAAAGATTATTTAATTATGGATGAATTATCTGAAATAGGGTATCAGAAATATCTTAGTTTTAAAAATGATCCCAAATTTATTCCCTATTTAGAGAAAAGAAGTACGCTTCGGTTTTATGCCAAAACAAATATTGGTAGTCGGCCGTCTAAAAGAAATAATGATGAAGGATTGAATTTTTCTGATTTACGAGCAATTCCTTTTGTTGGATCTTGGAGCCAAATGAAACAAAATGTTCCTGGGTTTTTTGGGGTTGGTACCGCGTTGCAACATTTTGAAAAAGAAGGAAAATGGGAAAGCGTACAGCAACTTTTTAAAAGCTCGTTATTTTTTAAAACTTTGCTAGAAAATAGTATGATGAGCATAGCAAAATCGCATTTTGACTTAACTAGATATATGCAAAATGATTTAGAATTTGGGACATTTTGGAATAGTATTCACGACGAATACTTACTTTCTAAGCGAATGCTTTTAAAAATTGCCGGTCATACCGAATTGATGGAAAATTATCCGGATGGAAAAGCTTCTATTGCTATGCGGGAAGATATTGTTTTACCTTTACTAATTATTCAACAATATGCTTTGTTGCAAATATTTAATTTAGAGAAACAAGAGAATGTAAATGAAAAACTACTTAAAATTTATGAAAAATTAGTAATTCGTTCCCTTTTTGGAAATACTAACGCTAGCAGAAATTCAGCTTAATTTTATGCCATAATAGTATCTTTTGAATTTTATTTGGAAATAAAAAAAAGCTACTTATTAAATTAGATACCATACTTAAATAAAAAAATACATGAAAGTTACAGATTTAAAAACAACAGAATATGCTTCTCATTATAGCACGTATTTAGCAGAAGTAAGTCCGGATTATTCCCTTTTAGAAGAATTAGAAATTTCTTTGCATCGTTTTATTCGCTTCGCGCAAGAAATCCCGATGGATAAGCACGAATACCAATATGCACCAGGAAAGTGGACGAGTAAAGATATTATCCAACATCTTATTGATTGCGAAAGAATTTTTTCGTTCAGAGCATTAAGTTTTGCACGACAAGACAGCAATTCTTTTCCTAGTTTTGATGAAGATTCTTATGCAAGAGTGGCAAAAGGCAGTGACCGAACGTTAATGAGTTTGCTAACAGAATATTCTGCAGTTCGACAAAGCACTATTTTATTGTTTAAAACCTTTACGAGTGAAGTTTTAGAACGAATTGGTACGGCTTCAGAAAAAGAAATGTCGGTAAGAGCTTTGGGATTTGTAATTATTGGCCATCAAAACCACCATCAAAAAATATTTGAAGAAAGATATTTATAGAATAAAAAAAATCCCAAATTACTATTTGGGATTTTTTTATTTAGTCTTCGTCGTCTTGATCTTCGTCAACAGTTACTTCGTCATCGTCAAAGTCTTCGTCTTCATCCTCGTCATCTGATCCGCCTTTGTCTTTTAAAAGATCTATGTCATCCTCATCGTCGTCGTCGTCATCGCCATCATCATCCAAGCCTTTAACCGGAATTATTGGTTCAATTACAGAATCTAAATCTTCATCTTCTTCATCAAATTTTTCCATTCTACTTGCTAGTTTAGTACTAACTTTAACAAGATAGATAGTGTCTTCGGTTTTAACTTCAACGGCTTCAATCAACTCATTTTGAGCGTTTCTAAATCTGATGATATCAGAATCATCATATCCGTCTGGAAATTTATCGACCAATAGGTTTAAAATATCTCCTGTTAATTTTGCATAATCAACAATTACTCTTTTCATACAATTTTTCTATATTATAAATCTAATAAATACGCAAAAATTAATGGCGCAACAATCGTCGCATCCGATTCTATTATAAATTTTGGAGTATCAATATCTAATTTTCCCCAAGTTATTTTTTCATTCGGAACTGCGCCGGAATATGATCCATAACTTGTAGTAGAATCAGAAATTTGACAGAAATAACTCCAAAACGGAATATCGTGCATTTCCATATCTTGGTACAACATTGGTACTACACAAATTGGAAAATCTCCTGCAATTCCTCCACCAATCTGAAAGAAACCAACTCCTTTACCAGATGAATTTTTTGGATACCAATCGGATAACCACATCATATATTCGATTCCGTTTTTAGTAGTTGTAGGTTTAAATTCACCTTTAATGCAATAGGAAGCAAAAATATTTCCCATTGTACTATCTTCCCAACCAGGAACAACTATTGGAAGATTTTTTTCTGCTGCTGCAACCATCCAAGAATCTTTAGGGTCAATTTCGTAATATTGCTCTAAAACACCTGAATTAATCATTTGATACATAAATTCATGCGGAAAATATCGTTCTCCTTTAGAGTCTGCATTGTGCCAAATATCATATAAATGTTGTTGTAATCTTCTGAACGCTTCTTCTTCTGGGATACAAGTATCGGTAACTCTATTATAATGATTATCTAATAAATCGCGTTCTTCTTGTGGCGTTAAATCCCTGTAATTTGGTATTCTTTTGTAAGAATTATGCGCTACTAAGTTCATAATATCCTCTTCAAGATTGGCACCAGTACAAGAAATAATGTGCACTTTATCTTGACGAATCATTTCTGCCAACGATTTTCCTAATTCTGCTGTGCTCATCGCACCTCCAAGGGTAATCATCATTTTTCCGTTTTCAAGAAGATGTTGTTCATATCCTTTTGCTGCATCAACTAAGGCTGCGGCGTTGAAATGAAGGTAATTTTTCTCAATAAATTGGCTAATCGGACCTTTACTCATTTTTATATTTTTTGTATCAATTTGGAGTTTCAAAGGAAATCTTTTTTTCTAAAAACTACAACTAATTAATTTGATTTATTTTTTATAACCTAAAATTTCTAAAACTTGTTCTGATGTTTGCTGTTCTGAAAATACTTCTGTAGAAAGAATTCCGTTTTTATCTCTATCAATCAAAATATGTTTTGGTTCGGGAATTAAACAATGGTGTAATCCACCAAATCCACCAATGGTTTCTTGGTATGCTCCGGTATTAAAAAAACCAATATATAGAGGTTTTTCTTTGTTGTATTTTGGTAAATATATGGCATTCATATTTTGTTCAGAATTATAATAGTCATCACTATCACAGGTCATCCCGCCAAGTAAAACACGCTCGTAAGTATCGTTCCAGCGATTAATTGCTAGCATTATAAAGCGTTTGTTTATTGCCCAAGTATCTGGTAGAGTAGTTATAAAAGAGCTGTCAATCATGTTCCAAGCTTCTCTATCATTTTGTTGTTTTTGATACAGAATTTGATAAATTGCTCCACCGCTTTCTCCTACAGTGAAAGATCCAAACTCTGTAAAAATATTCGGAACTTCTACTTCTGCTTCATCACATGCTATTTTTATTTGATTGATTATTTCGTCAATCATATATTGGTAGTCAAACTCAAATGCTAACGAGTTTTTAATAGGAAAACCACCACCAATATTTAAACTATCTAAAGAAGGACATTCTTTTTTTAGAGCAACATAAACCTTAATACATTTCACTAATTCATTCCAGTAATACGCGGTATCATTTATACCAGTATTGATGAAAAAATGTAGCATTTTAAGCTCTAAATTATCATTTTCATGGATTTGTTTTTTGTAAAACTGTACTATATTTTTATAACCAATTCCCAATCTTGATGTGTAGAATTCAAATTTTGGTTCTTCTTCTGATGCAATTCGAATTCCGATTTTGAATTTTCCTTTAATTTCTGCTTGCAACAAATCTAATTCTTCATAATTATCAATAATCGGAACGGTATTTTTGTGTCCGTTATTAATTAATTTAGCGATGTTGGTAATATATTGATCTCGTTTAAAACCATTACAAAGTACATAAGTACTTTTATTGATTTTACCATTTGCTAGTAAATTCTCTACAATATTTATGTCAAAAGCAGAGGATGTTTCTATATGAATATTGTTTTTAAAAGCCTCATTCATTATGTATTCAAAATGCGAACTTTTTGTACAATAGCAATAAAAATATTTACCTTCGTACTTATTTTTTTCCAGGGCATTTCTGAACCATTCTTTAGCTCTTTTTATATTGTTAGAAATTTGTGGTAAATAAGTAAATTTTAAAGGCGTCCCATATTCTTCTACAAGGTTCATTAAATCAATATTGTGAAACAACAAATGATTGTCTTTATTTAGATTGAATTCGGTTTGCGGGAAATAGTAAGTTTGATTTATTAAATCGAAATATTTAGTATTCATTTATGTGTAAAAAGATTAAAGTTAGATAAAATAAAAGTGCTTGTTTTATCACTATCAAACTCTAATATTAGCGAAAATTATAGGAAATTTAAGGGATTTTAAAAAAAGAAAATACAGCGATTTTTCCCCCCAAGAAATTAATTTACTAGAATGGATAGCAGAATTCAAGAGAAAATTTCCTTTAATAAAAAAAGAAGTATTCAAATTTTGTCTTAATTGCAATTTATTCATGGTACAAATTTAAAAAATAAAATGCACCTTAAAGAATTATTTAAAGAAAAATAAAAATTAAGTTGCAAGTTCTTTAAAACTATTTCTTAAAAAGGAGTCTTCTACTAATTGATTAATACAACTTTCTCCAATTTTGTTTAAAAGTGTGAATTGAATTTTTCCGTATTCATTTTTTTTATCATGAATCAATAGTTCTAATATGGGTTCTATGTCATTTTCTGAAACTATGAAATCTGGATATATATTTTGAATTGTTTTTTTTATTTCTAAATATTTAGATTTATTTAAAAGATTCTTAGACACAGATATATGACTTTCTAAAATCATTCCGATGGCAATTGCTTCACCATGTAATAATGGAGTTTCAGAATGAAGGTAAAAACTTTCAATGGCATGACCAAGAGTATGTCCAAAATTCAATGCTTTACGGATACCATTTTCGGTTGGATCTTGGGATACAATTTTATTTTTTATTTCAACCGATGTATATATCAAACTGTCTAATTTATTAAAATCTAAATCTTCAATACCTTTAAATTCCTTCCAATAATTTTCATCATAAATCAATCCATGCTTTAGCATTTCTGCAAGACCAGATTTTAATTCTCTTTGGGATAAAGTTTTTAAGTAATTAGAATCAATATATACCATTTTAGGATTTGTAATTGTACCAATTTGATTTTTTAAATTACCTAAATCTACTCCGTTTTTACCACCAATACTGGCATCAACCATTCCTAATAATGTGGTTGGAATATTAATGTAATCAATACCACGTTTAAATGTAGAGGCGATAAATCCACCTAAATCTGTAATAACGCCGCCGCCTAAATTAAGAATTACGCTTTTTCTATCGGCATTAAAATCAGATAGAATTGACCAAATTTGCATGCAAGTTTCAATGTTTTTATTTACTTCTCCAGCTTCAATTTCAATAATTTCTATATTGAGTTCTGTTTCTAAATAGGGAAGAAGTAGTGGTGCGCAATATTCATTTGTATTCTCATCTGTTAAGATAAAAATACTAGAGTAATTATTTTCTTTTAGTATTTTATTTAATTCAAAGTAATTGTCAGAATGAAAAATTACAGAATAGTGATTAGCAATTATGGGTTTCATTGATTTTTTTTAGAAATACAAAATAAGGCATTTAGATTATAAAATAGGGTATGGGTTAACAAAAAAAATCCGCAAGTTGCGGATTTTTTTTGTTTGTATAATTTGATGAATTATATTTTTGTGATAATAAATTCACTTCTTCTATTTGCTTGGTGTTCCGCTTCGCTGCAATCTACACTATCGGCACATTTGTTTACCAATTGTGTTTCACCATAACCTTTAGCTGTAATGCGTTTTTTCGAAATTCCTTTGCTAACTAACCATTGCATGGTAGATTTTGCTCTTCTGTCTGATAAAGCTTTGTTGTATTTGAAGGTTTGTCTGCTATCTGTATGTGATCGGATGTCTAATTCCATAGTTGGGTTTTGCTCTAAAACATCTAATATCTTAGCTAATTCTAAAGCCGCATCTCCACGAATAAATGACTTATCTAAATCAAAATAGATGACATCGATTTTGAATGCTTTACGCAAATCGTCTCCCACTTTTACTGGTTGTAGAGTTTTTTCTAACTCTATTGGTACAAAAGTATTTCCTGTTTCTTTACCTGTAATAGTTGGATTTTCAGTTGTGTTAAATGTTTCTGCTTCTGCTTTTATATAATATTTAGTAGCACAATTAACTTTACCAAAATCAAAGTTTCCTTCTTTATCGGTACGAACTTCTTTGATTAATTGGTAATTCCGATCGAATAATGTTATTCTTGCATTTTTAATCGCTATTCCTGTTGCTTGGTTTGTTACGATACCAGTAAGAAGTTGTTCGTAACCATATTCAATTGCTTTTGTTTCTTTAAAACGATAAATATCGTCATTACCTTCACCACCATCACGCTTAGAGGTAACATAACCTGTTTTGTTCGCTGTGTTTATCAAAAATCCAAAATCGTCTTTAGAACTATTTAGTGGTTCACCAACGTTTAGTACTTCTGTAAACGCGCCATTTTCATTTAATTTAGATACGAAAACATCTAAACCACCAAGACCAGGATGTCCATCCGATGCAAAGTATAGTTCGTTATTTTTGGTCATCATTGGGAAAGTTTCTCTTCCTTCTGTATTGATTGTATTTCCTAGATTAATTGGCGTTCCAAAAGTTCTATCAGGATTAATACTTACTTTAAATAAATCTGATTGTCCTAATGTTCCTGGCATGTTGGATGCAAAATACATCGTTTTGTTGTCTGCACTTAAAGCTGGATGTGCAGTGCTATATTGGTCACTGTTAAATGGTAGTTCTTTTACTTCTTTCCAATCATTGCCATCTAGAGTTGCTTGGTATATTTTTAGTAAAGTTGATCGTTTGTCATCTTTTCCTTCTTTTCCGTCAGTATAGTTGTTACGAGTAAAATATACCGTTTTACCATCACTAGTGAAAACTGGCGTTGCTTCGTGGAATTTAGTATTTATTTTTTTTGCAAATCGTTTTGCATTGCTTAGACTTCCATCAGCAGCCATATCAGCAGCGTAAAGATTAGTAAAGCTTTCGCCTGTCCAATTGTGCTTTCTGCTTGCTAAACTTCCGGTATCGCGAGCAGAAGTAAAAACTACTTTCTCTTTGTAGTAACTACTGCCGTAATCAGAGTATTTAGAGTTTATACTCGCGTTTTCAATTACATATCTTCCAGAATTTTTTTTAATTTCAGCTAGATAGTCTTTTTGTGAAATTGCTAGTTTAGCGCGGGTATCATTACCACTTATTTGGTTGAATTTTAAAAGCATTTGATCTGCTTTTTTGTAATCTTTAATAGCCTTTAAGGTTTGAGAATAACGATAGTAATATTCTGGTGCAACGTCTTGTGTTAATGCAAAAAGCTCAGTGTACCATTTTGCTGCATTTTCTAATTCTGCTTTAAAATAATAAGAATCGCCTAGTTTTTGTAGCATATCTGTCGATTTGTATCCTTTTTCAAAAATACGCTCGTAGGTTTTTATGGCATCTACGTAGTCATATTGTTCAAAATCTTTATCTGCCTGGGCGATTTGTACTTTTTGAGCCGAAATTTGTAAAGTAATTAAGGCGAAAAATAGTAGATATAGTGTTTTCTTTTTCATGATTGTGTGGTATTAGAAGAATCGAGGTGATACAATGCGGTTGGTTCTTTTGAATAATTCAAATCGAAGAAAAATTTCGTGAGAACCGGAATTATATCGGCGTAATTTTGTGGTTTCTAAGTCGTATGCGTATCCTATGTATAAGCCATCACTTATTTGAAATCCTGCCATCGCACTTAACGCTGCACTCAATCTCCAAGCCAAACCTAGGTTAAATTTTTCATTTATTAAAAAGTTTCCTGAAACATCTACTTGTAATGGTGCGCCTTCTACCGCTTTTACTAAAAAGGATGGTTTGAATTTTAGATTACTAGAAAAATCAAATACATAACCTCCAATCAAATATCCGTTTAAACGCTCTTTATAAACAGCAAATGAGTTGTCGTCATAACGTGGAGTTTTTAAAATATTAGGCACCGATAGTCCGATGTAGGATTTGTCGGAATGAAAATATATCCCTGCTCCAATATTAGGTGTGAAAGAAGTACCGATATCCGCTAAAGATGGATCTCCTGAGTCGTTAGGATTTAACTTAGAAATATCTAAATTAAATAAATTTGCAGTTCCTTTTACTCCAAAAGATAGTTTATAGTTTTCTGAAGTTTTAATAGTGTAAGAAATATCTGCTGAAATAGTATTCTCTGTTGTAGGACCAATTCGGTCATTTACAAAGGATAATCCAACTCCAATTTTACTATTTTCAATAGGAGAGTTGATAGAAAATGCACTTGTTTCCGGCGCTCCATCTAATCCAACCCATTGCGTTCGATATAAACCAAATATACTCATTACTGCTCTAGAACCAGCATAAGCAGGGTTTATGTTAATAGTATTGTACATATACTGGGTATACTGAGCATCTTGCTGGGCAATACTAGTAAAACTAACTAGAAGTAGGGCGAAAATTAAAATTTTTGTTCTCATGTATTAAATGATTTAATATAGTTTTGGGTTGTAATACTCTTGATTATCTTGTTAAATATAAATAACCATTTTTAGTATTAAAATTACCGTCTATATCTTTATAATTCAAAATGTAATAGTAAGTTCCTGTAGGTAATGCAGCTGATTGTTTTAAAGTAACTCTTCCTTCAGACATACCCCGGAAAACTTTGGTGTTGTTATTATAATTCTTAGTTTCAAATACTAAAACTCCCCATCTGTTATAAATTTCTACAGTATTTTCAGGATAACAAATATTATCTGTTATATTTTCGATAAGAAACTCTTCATTAAATGAATCTCCATTTGGTGTTAAAACGTTGTGAACAATAATTGGTTGACAATTACTTAAAACAGTGCATTCATTTCTGTCCACCGGAATTACTACCTCTATTATTTTTGGACAATTAAGATCTTTGTTACTGTATCTAATTGTATAGTTTCCGTTCGGTAATTGGTAAGGAACGAAAATACCAGACAACACATTCAAAGCTCCAGAATTGTTTACATCTTCAAAGATACCATCTGCAGTAACAACGCCTGGGAATTGTGCATTAATTACATCTTTTACATTAACTACAATGCCATTATCAATATCACAAACTGCTGGTAAAGTAGTTGTTCTGAAATAATCAGGAACATTTACATTAATCAATTGTACAAAAGTACTTGTGTTTGAGCAAGGATCAGATACTGTCCATGTTCTGGTTATAACATAATTACCATTTGAATCTACGTTGCCATAGACTTCTAAAAAAACAGGGATTAAACTTGCAGAATTAATACAACTGTCAGCAAAGGTCAATGCAGGTATTGCAGGAATTGTAGTACACGTTACGCTTAGGTCTGTTGGAAGTGTATCTATTAATGTTGGAGCAGTTGTATCTTGTACTGTTACCGTTTGTGAGTGAGTTGTAGTTAATCCGCAAAGATCTGTTGCAATCCAAGTTCTAGTTAAAGTATAGCTACCAGCACAGTTTCCGGCTACAGAAGATTCTGTGAACGTTACTGTTGCAGTTCCACAAGTATCTATTGCAGTTAAAGTAACTGGAGTTGGTATTGCAGAACATTCTACGGTTAGGTATGTTGGAAGTGTTTCCACAAAAGTTGGAGCAGTTGTATCTTGTACTGTTACTGTTTGTGAGTGAGTTGTAGTTAATCCGCAAAGATCTGTTGCAATCCAAGTTCTAATTAAAGTATAGCTACCAGCACAGTTTCCGGCTACAGAAGTTTCTGTGAACGTTACTGTTGCAG
>JBLIJW010000085.1:0-10596 GCA_047636155.1 Flavobacterium sp.
CAATAAATCCGAAAAAATATCAAACACTTTTTAAAGCTTTCAAAAATAAATCAATCTCTTCTCTAGTATTTTCATGACTAAATGAGATGCGTAGGGAAGGTTTTAATAAATCTTCTCTAGACAAAAATTCAGATAATACATGTGACGGTTTAATACTTCCAGATTGGCAAGCGCTTCCTCGAGAAACGGCGATACCTTTCATATCTAAATTAAATAAAAGCATTGCAGTTTTACTTTCCGACAAGGGCAACAACACATTTAAAATAGTATAAAAGGTATTTGTCCCATTAATTTTTGCTTCAGGAAAGACTGCAACTATTTTCTCCCAACAATAATTTTTTAAAGATAAAATATGTTCTTTATCTAATGCTAAATGTAAATAAGATAATTCTAAAGCTTTTGCCATTCCCACAATTTGATGCACTGCTTCTGTTCCTGCGCGCAAGCCTTTCTCTTGCTCACCACCAAAAAGAAATGCTCTTAAAACAATACCTTTTCTTATAAAAGCAAATCCGACACCTTTTGGTCCGTGAAATTTATGTGCACTTGCAACGACAAAATCAATCGGTAATTCAGCTAAATTAATTTCTAATTTTCCAACAGATTGAACAGTATCGCAATGAAAAAAAGCATCAGCCTGTTTGGTTAATCGTGCTACCTTGTAGATATCGGTTACAATTCCGGTTTCATTATTAATGTGCATTAAAGAAACCAAAGTAGCATCTGATTTCGATAAAAGTTGGGATAAATGAGTATAATCTAAACTACCATCTTTTAAAATAGCGACATAAGAAACTTCAATTCCAAATTCGCGTTCTAGTTGCTGCACGGTATATAAAGTAGCATGGTGTTCTACTCGCGAGGTTATAATGTGTTTTATTTGAAGTTGGGTAACCGAATTTCTTAAAATCCAATTTGTCGCTTCTGTAGCACTTGCCGTAAAAACAATTTCTTGCGCACTACATCCAATATTTTTAGCAATATTTTTTCTAGAACTTTCAATTGCACCTTTAGCAGATCGTCCTAAACTATGAGTAGAAGAAGGATTGCCGAAATTATCTCGTGCAGCTTCCAACATCGCAACCAAAACTTCTTCTCTCAAAGGTGTTGTGGCAGCATTATCTAAGTAAACTGTTTTCATATTTAATTATAGGTGCAAAGATAAATATAAGTCTTTAATTATTGTATAAATTACAGTTCAATTGTAAGATAATAATTAGTACACAAATGTTAAATGTTTTTAATCCTTTAGATAAAATGTGCTACTTTTGAAAAAAAAGTGGAATGAGAAAAATATTTTATTTACTAGTTATTTCTTTGGGATTAATTTCGTGCAATGACGGAGAAATTATGGTACAAAATCCGAATTTTGATTCTGTGCTTGTGGTTTCAAAATGCAGTGAAAATAACTTGTTGTTTAAAACGAAAGGTAACGATGCCTTGTTATGGAATATTGACCAAACTAGCTTTAATGCGGCATTTATAAACGATATAACTTTAGACGGAGAACCGAGATTAATCGGATTATCTTCTACCCAAAATCCATTAGTTTACAGAGCTTATGACGGTCCTGTTTTACCTACAAAAATATGCGGAATTGTTCCAGATGCAACTCCAAATGTTAAAGAAGAATGGAAAACCAATTCGGGTATGGCAGAAATTGTAACAACAGTTTTTAAAACAACAGATGCAGTAACTGGTTTTGAAAAAATTACAGGATACACTCATTCTATTAATTTTAAAAATTTAGTATTTCAAACGCCAAATGGCACAAGAACGGAAAATTCTCGTAATTTCGGAACCTTCACTCCAATTCAAAATAGTGATAATCCGGTAACATTATCTTTTGGATTTGTAGAAACAAATTTAAAACATAGTAATTGTGGTACTAATCCAAATAAATTAATAAATATAAATGGAAATGAAGCATTGATTCTAAATTTAAGTGCTACAACTTACACTAATCTAATTAAAAATCAGGTAACTACTGTGCCTTTAACGGCCACTTTGAATGCAGAAAACACTCTAAATTATATTTACTTTTTTGGTCAAGTAACTCCAGAATATTTTTGTGCCTCTACTGTTCCTAACACACCTGTTGTTTTGCAAAATTGGTTGTCTGTTAATTCGGCTTCTGTGACCGATGGAATTATTGAAGTTACTACGACAACTTCTGGCTCCGAATTTGAACATACCGTGAGATTAAAAAAAGGAACTCTAAAAAAAGGAAATACCACTTTTTCACTCGGAAATTCATTTTTACTAGGAAAATTTTTTACTAGCTAAATAGACTGAACTTTAATACTTTACTAATTGCCCACTCTTCAGTGGGTTTTTTGTTTTATCGTAAATATTATAAGTTTTTTCTTACCTAAAATTTATAAAAATGTATTTTGTCGATTTAATTTGTATTTAATCGGTATTTTTGAGTGTAATTTTATTTTTACTTACTACTTTTGTCTTATTACTTGAAGTCTAATAAACCTATAATAGCCCTAAACCCTATAGTACGTATGAAAAAAAAAATACTTTCTCAGTTTCCTAAACTACTCCTTTTCGTATTTTTAACACTAACTACATGCTTATTTGGTCAGAATATAGTAGTAACCGGAAGTGGAAATAATGTTGCTGATAATGCAGTAACGACATTTACTGCAAATCAAACTAACTTTGGTTCTACAAACGAAGCTTCTGGAACAATTACAAAAGTTTTTGTAATTACAAATCCAGCACCTACAACTGCAACTCTTACTATTGGTACAATAACTTTAAGCGGAACAAATGCTTCTGACTTTACGGTAACAAAATCGCCAGCAAGTTCTGTAGCAACATTAGGAACTACTACTTTAGAAGTAACTTTTAACCCGAGTGCATTAGGAGTAAGAACTGCAAGAATTTCTTTTGTTACCAACGTAACAGGAAGTAACCCATTCGATTTTTATATAGGAGGTACAGGTACTAGTTTTCCGATGCAATCCTATACCCTTTTTTATGAAAACTTTGATGCAAATAATGGTGGTTGGAATGCTACTTCATCAGGAGGAACACAATGGTTATATGGCAATAACCTATTTAGAGGAGAAGGAACATTTTGGTCGTTAGGAGGCAATTATTCTAACAACACTAATTCTACACTTACTTCACCAAATATACCAACAAACGGATATATAAATATAAAGATAAGTTTTGATTTAGCTTCAAGTACTGAGGCAAATTTTGATGGAATGAGACTAGAATATTCCATAAATACAGGATCAACCTGGAACAGACTTTGTGACTTTACCGAAAATATAGGTTGGCAAAACTCCACTAATGTAGCGGCATTAAGCAGTAGCGGATTTAGTGGTACACTTACGTCAGGCGTTGGATCGTCTTTCAATGAATTTATAGAAAAATCGGTACAATTTAATGATTTAGATAACAAAACAAATCTATTAATTCGCATGGTATTTTCTTCCAATGACTCAAATACAGCTAAAGGAATTGCTATTGACAACTTTTTTGTAAAAGGTGATCCAATTACACCATTTGCAGCCAAACCTTTAAATCCAGGAAATGTTTCATCCAACTTAAAATTATGGTTAAAAGCAAATACTGGCACAAGTACTACCTCTGACGGAGGTTTATTAACAGCTTGGAATGATCAAGCATTAGATAACAATGCCATTGCAATTGGATCTGAAAGACCTATTTATAGAGATGGGACCAGAAATATCAATTTTAATTCTATTGTCGATTTTTCAAGCTTTACTGGTACTTATATGAGAGGAAAGGGCGGTTTTTTTGCTCAAGATTATTATGTGGTTGTAAAAACAAATAATACGGTAAGTAATACTTCTACACGTGAAGTACCAATTTCTGGAAGAACTTCAAGTAGTAGTTATCATTTAGATGGTACTGCTTTTGCTTTAGGAGATTTTACAGCCCGTTACAAGGATGAAATGGTTTCACACAGTATAAGTTCTGTTCCACAAGCAGCAAGTACAAATTCATATGGTCGTGCCTATGTAACAACTACAGAAACTCTAATTCAGGAAACGTCTATTTACAATGTAAAAACAAATGCAACAGGAACTTCTACAGAGATTTACAAAAACGGTAAACGCATTGATAATACCGACGGACAATCTGTGGGTTCAGACCAAGTAACATTAACAGGATTATTAAATTTTTCTGAATTTCAAAATATACAATATAATTTAGGCGTAGGAAGATTTTCATTAAACGGAAATGTAGGTTCCTTTTTAAACGGAAAATTATCTGAAATTATTTCATACTCCAATCCAAAAACTATCGCAGAGAAAAAAAGAATCGAATCGTATTTAGCTATAAAAAATGGAGTGACTTTGCACGATATCAATAGTACAACACCTACAATTTTGGGAGACACGGATTATGTAGATTCTAGCGGAAACATAATTTGGAATTCATTGGCAAACGATGGTTTTAATTATGATATTGCCGGAATAGGAAGAGATGACAATACTGCATTGAATCAAAAACAATCCAGAAGTGAAAATCCTAACACGGTATTAACAATAGGAATTGGTAATGTATTTGCTACTAATAATCTAAATACAAATTCATTTCCAAATGATAGAAACTTCTTAATATGGGGTGCAAATGGCGGTGATATGAACAATACTGGAACTTATTTTTCTGTAGACTTAGGACCAACCACAATCACAACTTTTACAGAAGTAGTAAACAGAAGATGGAAAGTTATTGAAGTGAATGGTGATGTTCCAACTACGCGAGTTTCGATCCCAACGACTGCTTTAATAAGTGGTTTACCTCCATTAGGACCGACAGATGCTTATGTTATGGTGGTTGCAACAAATGCTGCTTTTACAATGGGTGTTGAAACGGTATTTATGAACACTGTTGGAGCAAACCAAACTTTACTTTATGATTTTGATAATGTAAAATACATAACTTTTGGAGTTGCACACAGAGCAACCAGTCCTTTACACATAACTTTAGATGGATTTGATGATTTTGTTAGAGTCGATAATGTAAACGAACTAACTAATGATTTCTCTATAATGGTTTGGCTTCGTCCAAATGGTAACAACACTTTAAATAACGAAAGAACAATTATTTCAAAAAGAACAGCAAGTACCAATGGATATCAATTGGTATTGCAAACAGATAATAAAATTAGAATGGAATGGCACGATGCAGGAGGAACTAAAATATCAATAATTTCAACAACTGCTTTACCAAATCAAAAATGGCACAACATTGCATTTACTTATGGAAGTAATACAAGAAAAGTTTATATTGATGGCGTTTTAGACATAACAAATACTACAAGTCAAAAATCAGCATCAACTAATGGTCTATTCTCTATAGGAGGAGAATATATCACAAAAACAGATATCCGCAATTTATTTAGAGGAGATATTGACGAACTTAGAATGTGGAATAAAGAAGTTTCTCAATCTGAAATTCAATTTATCATGAATCAAGAAATATTAAGCTCTGGCGCCACAGGTACAATAGGAACTATAATTCCTTCAACGGTTACCAAAAATGATATTTCTACTCTAAGTTGGAATAATCTATTCGCTTATTATTCTATGAATTCTTATATCGGAACGCATTTAGATGACGATTCTCAAAATATTAATCGCGGAAGTCTAGTAATTCCGAATAAAATTTCTATCAATGTACAAACTGCACCAATGCCATACGTTTCTGACACCAATGGAGCTTGGGCAACAAATGCAACTTGGCAAAGTGGAGCTTCTTTAGATGTACCTTACAGTTTGTCTATTATAAACAACACAACGCCTATTGCTTGGAATATTGTGAGAACAAAAAACAATGTAACGTCTGTAGGTAATTTAGAATTATTAGGATTATTTGTAGATAACAATACTCTATCTATTAATAATGACACAAAATTAGAAGTTACCCACCATTTAAGAGTAGCTTCTAAAATAAAATTTGCAGGAAAATCACAACTTTTACAACGTTTAAATAGTGATTTAGATCCTACAAGTCCAGGAAATATAGAAAGAGATCAACTAGGACAAAAAAGTATGTTTAATTACAACTATTGGTGTTCACCTGTTGGAACAATTAATAGTACAACAAATAATAATACTTATACGGTAAGCGGTGTGATGCGTGATGGCACAACAGCAACTCCACAAACCATATTATGGACAAGTGGCCTTAACGGTAGTCCAACTACACCTGCTGTAACCTTAAGTAGTTATTGGATTTATAAATTCCAAAATCTTTCTCCAACTTATGCTAATTGGCAGTATGTTGGGCAAAACGGATCATTAAATGCTGGACAAGGGTTTACCTTAAAAGGAAGTAATACTGCTTTAGCAAACCAAAACTATACGTTTTTAGGAAAACCGAATAACGGAACTATTACTACCCCAATAGCAGCAAATAATTTAATTCTTACAGGTAATCCATATTCATCTGCGTTAAATGCTACGCAATTTTTAAATGATAACTCGGTATCCACTACTAGAACTATTTATTTCTGGCAACATTATGATTCCAACAATACACACGTAACGGCAGCATATCAAGGTGGTTATGCAACAAGAAACTTAACAGGTTCTACTCCACCAATTGCTCCACCAGGAAGTAGCGGATTAGGAAGTAGTACAAAAATCCAAAATCAATATATTGCAGTTGGACAAGGATTCTTTATTGTTGGATCTGCAACTGGCGGAAATATTGTTTTCAATAATAACCAAAGAGAATTTACAAAAGAAGATAACGTTACCTCAAACACTATATTTAAAAGTGCAGTAGGAAAAGCATCGACATCGGCAACAACTGTAAATCATTTTGAAAATAATGAAGACCACCAAGAAACACCAGCCGCATTTAGTAAATTACGATTAAGCTTTATGGGTGCAGATACAGCAAGCCGTCAAATTTTGTTGGGATTTATGAATGAAAATGCTTCTAGTGCAATTGACTTAGGTTACGATGCGGAACTTCTTGACTCACAAAATAGTGACATGTACTTTTTGAATTCTGGAAAAAAATTAAATATTTCTGGTGAAGGTTTCTTCAATGTAGACGTAGTGCTTCCTATTGGAGTTAAAAATGCAGAGCAAGGTATGGTTTCTTTTAAATTAGATGAAAAATTAAATTTTGATCCAAACCAACAAATTTTTATTCACGATTTACTTTTAGATTCTTACACTAATTTAAATACAACTACCTACAATTTAATATTGCCACAAGGAACTTTTGACGAGCGATTCACTTTAGTGTTTAAAAACAGTGCATCTTTAGGTAATCAAAACTTTACTTCAATAGATGGTATTAAAATGATTTATTCTAATGAGCAAAGTAGCATTGCTATTCAAAACAATATTTTAGATACAACTGTAGAAAAAGTTATTTTATACAATATGTTAGGACAACAAATTGCAGATTATTCAGTAGAAAATCAAAATCAGTCAAATATTGTAATTCCAATAAAAGTACTAAGTACAGGAACTTATATTGTAACAATGAAAACAAATAAAGGTACAACAAGCCGAAAAATTACCACAAAATAATATACCAACCTACTGGTTTTAGACTGCTTAAAGTTTGCACTTAATTTTTTCCCCAAGAAATTAACTTTACAAACTTTAGGCAGTTTTTTTATTGTAAAATTTCTGATAATTGGTCTATTGAAACACTAGTTTGAATTCCTGTATTGTTGTTTCTTACAATAACTTGATCGTCTGAAATTTCTTTTACAGTAAAAGGAATCGTCCTTCTTTCAACATGCTTAAATTGTTTATCCAATTTTGCAGCATCGGGATACAACTCTACTTTTATTCCTTTTTTTCTTAAATCAGAAATAATTTGCATCGCTTGCATTGCCGATTCTTCTCCATAATTTAAGAAAATAGCGTTCACGTTTACAGAAACTGTTTCAGGAAAAAGATCCAATTCCTCTAGTACCAAATAAATACGATCTAATCCGAAAGAAATACCAACACCACTTAAATTTTTAAGTCCAAAAATTCCGGTAAGATCATCGTACCTTCCGCCGCCGCCAATGCTTCCTATTGAAACTTTTTCTGGTGCAGCAACTTCAAAAATTGCACCCGTATAATAATTTAATCCACGAGCCAAAGTCACATCTAAATCTAATATTGAAGATTGTAATCCTAGTTTTTTTATGGCGCTATAAATAAAATACAATTCTTGAATTCCTTTTTTTCCTGTTTCTGATTCCTCTAGTAAAACAGAAAGTTGTACTAATTTATCTTCTAAAGAACCAGTAAAATGAAATAATGGTTGCAATTTTTGAATAGCAGTTTCATTAATTCCTTTTTCAAGCATTTCTTTAATCACTCCTTCTTTGCCAATTTTGTCTAACTTATCTAGAGCAACAGTAAAATCTATCAATTTATCTGATGCGCCAATAACTTCTGCTAAACCAGAAAGTATTTTTCTGTTATTGATTTTAATAGTTGCGCCATCTAAACCCAATTCCGTAAAAACGGCATCATATAATTGTACCAACTCTACTTCTTGCCAAAGAGAATCACTACCTACAACATCTGCATCGCATTGGTAAAATTCTCTGAACCGTCCTTTTTGTGGTCTATCTGCACGCCAAACCGATTGCATTTGGTAGCGTTTAAAAGGAAATTCAATTTCATTTTGATGCTGCACCACATATCTTGCAAACGGCACAGTTAGGTCGTAGCGCAACGCTTTTTCTGAAATTTTAGATGTTAAGCTTTTGTAATTTATTTTTTGAAATTCTTCGGTATTTACTTTGTCTAAAAAGTTACCCGAATTTAAAATCTTAAAAATCAAACGATCGCCTTCTTCTCCATATTTTCCAATTAAGGTATCTGAATTTTCAAAACTAGGAGTTTCAATAGGTTGGAATCCAAAATTTTGAAAATGTTTGCGCAAAACACCCATTATGTAATTTCTTTTTGCAACTTCTGTTGGCGAAAAATCTCTTGTTCCTTTTGGTATAGATGGTTTAGATGCCATATCTTTATCTGTAATTTTTATTCATTTTTAAAATGCAAATATCACACTTTTACTATTATTTAAGAAGTATTAAGCAAAAACTTGTAACAAAAATAGCATTTGACGTACTTATCACTCAAGCGAAAGCTATTGCCACAAGTTAAAAGTGTAATGGGATAATGAAAGGAATTTACATCGAAAATATCAAGATTGCCTTAGGTTCAATACGAGCTCAAATTTTGCGTACCGTTTTAACAATTATTATTATTGCAATAGGAATTACCGCCTTGGTTGGAATTTTGACTATTGTTTCAGCAATAGAAAATACTCTAAATTCTAATTTTGCTTCTATGGGTTCTAATACCTTTACCATAAATCAATATGAGTTTAGCACCAAAAGACAAGGTAGTAATGAGGTTGAAAAAATAAATCCGATAATTTCTTATCCAGAAGCCAAAGAATATAAAGATAAATTTAATTATCCATCTGCTCAAACTTCTCTTTCTTTTACCGCAACGGCTGGTGCCGAAGTAAAATTTGAGAATGAAAAAACCGATCCAGAAATTTCAATATTAGGAGTAGACGAGAATTATACCACCAACTCTGGTTTAGAAGTCGTTCAAGGAAGAAATTTTTCTAATTTTGATATTTCAAACAACGCTTTTGTTTGCGTTGTAGGAAGTGATTTTGCTTCAAAAGGTTTGCTTAAAGATGTAAATCCGATAAATAAAATACTGTCAGTTCGTGGTTCAAAATTTAAAGTAATTGGTGTTTTAAAAGAAAAAGGATCCACTTTTGGAAATAGCCAAGATTTAAGAATTCTAATACCAATTCAAGTAGCACGATCTCTTTTTTCGGCGCCAAATATAAACTATACGATAAGCACTATGGTGCAAAAGAAAGAATTGTTAGAAGAGGCTGTAAACGAAGCGACACTTTCTATGCGCCAAGTGCGAAATTTAACTCCGGTAAAAGAATCTAATTTTGGAGTATCTAGAAGTGATGATTTAGTAAGCCGAATAGCCGAAATAACAGATGTTTTAGGACTTTCTGCTTGGATAATTGGAATTATTACAGTTCTTGGTTCTTCTATCGCATTAATGAATATTATGATTGTTTCGGTTACAGAACGTACTCGAGAAATTGGTGTGCGAAAATCTCTTGGTGCTAAAAAAACAACCATAGCTTGGCAATTTTTTATGGAAACTTTAATAATAGGTCAAATTGGTGGTTTTGTCGGAATTATTTTAGGAATATTAGTAGGGTATTTATTTGCTAATATTTTAGACTTTAAATTTGTAATTCCTTGGATGGCAATTTTTGCCGCAGTAGTTACCAGTTTTATTGTTGCGCTAGTTTCTGGTTTATATCCTGCAATTAAAGCTTCCAGATTAGATCCTATTGAAGCTTTGAGATATGAATAATCTTTTTGAGTTTCTGAGTTTCTGAGTGAAAATTAAAAAATCAGTTGAATGAGTTGAAAAAAAATTGAACTTTGCCGTAAATTTACTTCAATTTTTCATCGCATAAATAATTCTATCATTTCCATAAATATCTTTAATTAATTGCACATTATTAAAACCAATTTTGTGCAATAATTCTTTTGTTTCTAATCCTAGATAT
>JBLIJW010000086.1:0-10443 GCA_047636155.1 Flavobacterium sp.
TTTAGTTGTTAAAAATATCAATTTCAACACTTTGACAAAAAGTATAATTGTAGTTCCAACATTGCAAGAAGCACATGATCTTATAGAAATGGATGAAATAGAAAGAGATTTAGGATTCTAAAAAAAAAAATGTTACAAAAATACAAATTAATAGTCATTTATTCTGCCGCAATTTTATTATTTGTATTTACTTTCATAACCGCAAAATTCATTATTTTGGGTGTAAAATTTGATAACACTAATTATCTTGCTGTAATTTCTAGTCTTATCGCAGCAGTTTTTATGATTTATGTTATTATCAAATTTAGTGAGAAAGAAAACAACAATAGCAACTAAATTAGAACCAATTGAAACTAACAATCTTGGGTTGTTATGCAGCAACACCGCGAACTCTATCCAATCCAACTTCACAAGTTTTAGAAGTCAATAACAATATATTTTTGATAGATTGTGCGGAAGGAACGCAAGTACAATTAAGAAAAAGTAAAGTCAAATTCACTAAAATCTCACGGGTTTTCATTTCTCATTTGCATGGCGATCATTTTTATGGTTTGGTAGGATTAATTTCTACTTTCATGTTGCTAAACAGAGAGAATGATTTGCACGTTTATGGACCAAAAGGGATTAAAGAGATAATTTTATTACAACTCAAGTATTCTAATTCCTATACGCAATACAATCTTTATTTTCATGAATTAGAATCTAAAGAATCTCAAGTAATCTTAGAAGACGATTCGGTTAAGGTTACTACAATTCCTTTAAAACATCGTGTTTATACCAACGGATATTTATTTGAAGAAAAAAATATACATCGCAAACTTAATTTTGACGCAATTGAGAAGTATAAAATTGATAAACTTTATTTCAATAAAATTAAAATAGGCGGAAATATCACTTTAGATTCTGGAGAAATTATAGAGAATGAGGAACTAAGTTTTTCTCCAAAACCCAATAAGACGTATGCTTTTTGTAGCGATACCTTATACGATGAAGGCATCATACCATTACTAAAAAACGTAGATTATTTGTACCACGAAAGTACTTTTTTAGAAAGTGAGGCAAATTTGGCAGAAAAAACAATGCATTCTACTGCCAAGCAAGCGGCGCAAATTGCATTAAAAAGCAATGCTCAAAATCTAATATTAGGTCATTTTTCAACCCGGTATTCCAATATTTCCTTATTTCAAGAAGAAGCACAAACCATTTTTGCAAACACCCAAGTTGCAGACGATGGTAAAGAGTTTGACCTAGATTAGGAGCAATAAGTGCAGGCATTTTAATTCATGCAATTCCCGCTTTCCATTCCAACATTTTTTTTAATTCATTGCAAGCAATTTCATCAAAAAATGGTTTCCATTACAATCGCGGCTACATCCAATTTATAGGTATTTCTATTTATAATTTCATCCTAAAATCGTAAATTAGCAAAAATAAAAACCTATGAAAGATTTAAGCGATTACAGAAAATCATATACAAAAAACGAACTCCTAGAAGATCAAATTCCGTCCCATCCAATAGCGCTTTTTCAGCAATGGTTTCAAGAAGCAGAAGCAACCAAACAAATAGAAGAACCAAATGCCATGACCATCACAACAATTGGTTTAGATGGTTTTCCTAGAGCAAGAGTGGTTTTATTAAAAAAAATAGAAAACGACGGTTTTATATTTTATACCAATTACGACTCCAATAAAGGAAAAGCAATTGTAAATAATAGCAAAGTTGGTTTGTCCTTTTTTTGGCCAGCTTTAGAACGTCAAGTAATAATAAAAGGAAACGCCATCAAAGTAAATTCTGCTGTTTCTGATTCCTATTTTTCTAGCAGACCAAAAGGTAGTCAACTCGGAGCAATTGTTTCGCCGCAATCTAATATAATTCCGAATCGAGAATTTTTAGAAAATAAACTACAACAATTAGAAGAAGAATATGGCAACAAAACAATTAGTCGACCAGAAAATTGGGGTGGTTATTTAGTAAAGCCAACAGAGATCGAATTTTGGCAAGGAAGACCAAATAGATTACACGACAGAATTTCTTATAAATTAAATAATAACGATGTAATTTCTATAGAAAGACTGGCGCCATAATTGTAGGAATTTTACATATAAAAATACAGTTATTGTGCATTTTATCGATTTTTTATGTTTTTAAACTGATTTTTTTAAATAGTTTTAGTAATATTGCTGAAGAAATAACGAACATGTTTACAACAATATAACACATAAGATTTTTGCCCCACATCTATCTTAAATTTAATCTACTATTATTATGAAAAAAGTTTTACTATTGATGATTTTGCCTTTGGTTATGGCAGTATCTTTCACATCATGTTCCAGCAACGATTCAGAAAACCTAACACTTGAATCTTCAATAGTAAAGAATTATGATTACACTGCAAATGAGTCGCAGTTGTTAGTATTAGTTAATCAATACAGAGTATCACAAGGATTAAATGAATTGCAACCTATTAACCACGTTTCTTTCAAGTCCTACGAGCATAATTTGTATATGATAGAGAAAAAACAAATTAGTCACGATTTGTTTATAGAACGTTCTAATAATTTAATACAAGTTCTTGGAGCTGTAAGAGTTGGAGAAAATTTAGCCTATAATTTCTCTTCACCAAGTTCTGCTTTGAATGCTTGGATTAATAGTCCTGGACACAAAAAGAATTTAGATGGAGATTACACACACTTCGGAGTTTCAATCACAATTGATCCAGACACGGGTAAAAGTTATTACACCAATATGTTTTTAAAAAGATAGTTTGAATTGATTTTATAGTTTATTTGATTTTTAAAAAAAAATCGTGTGGATAGCGCGATTTTTTTTGCGTTTACTACTTTCTCATTTTTTTTTAGGAATCGCAATATTTCACTTTTTTTTATGTGAAATCTTTAAAAAAAATTAAATTATTACCGCAGTTGTTTTTATATTTGCACAAATGAGAAACGCTACAATGGAAAAGATTTTTAATAATACTCAAGTCGCCTTCGCCTTAAAAACAGATACCGAATTAGAAAGAGCTTATTTTCTTTTCAAAATGATTTCTAACGAACCATTGGTAAAAATTGGAACTGCTGTCACAAACTTTGCTTTAAAAGCACATTTACCGGTTGAAAAATTAATTCGAGCTACTGTTTTTGATCACTTCTGTGGCGGAACTAATGAACAGGATTGTCTATCTGTTGTAGATAAAATGTATACAAAAGGAGTTTCCTCGGTATTAGATTATTCTGTTGAAGGTAAAGAAGAAGAAGCACAATTTGATGCGGCTTTAGAAATGACCTTAAAAACTATTGAATTCGCTAAAGAAAGAAATGCTATTCCGTTTGCGGTTTTTAAACCAACCGGTTTAGGTAGGTTTTATTTGTATCAGAAAAAAGGAGAAAAAAAAGAGTTTACTCCAGAAGAACAAGCCGAATGGAATAGGGTTGAAGATCGTTTTGAAAAGGTTTGTAAATTAGGTTACGAAAAAGATGTAGCCTTATTAATTGATGGCGAAGAAAGTTGGATGCAAGATGCAGCAGATGAATTGGTAGAAAAAATGATGGTTAAGTACAATAAAGAAAAAGCTATTGTTTTTAATACCTTACAAATGTATCGTTGGGATAGATTAAATTATTTAAGAGAACTGCACGATCGTGCCAATAAAGAAGGCTTTTTAATCGGAATGAAATTGGTTCGTGGCGCTTACATGGAAAAAGAAAACAAACGCGCTTTAGAGTTTGGATATGCTTCGCCAATCTGTGAAAGCAAAAGTGCTACAGACGATAATTATAATGCAGCTGTACTTTACATGATTCAGCATTTAGATAAAATGTCATTATTTTCAGGAACGCATAACGAAGAAAGTTCGTATTATTTAATGCAATTGCTAAAAGAAAATAATTTAGATAAAAACGATTCGCGAATTTGGTTTGGTCAATTGTACGGGATGAGCGATAACATAAGCTACAACTTAGCCAAAAGCGAATATAATGTTGCCAAATATTTACCATTTGGTCCGGTTCGAGACGTTATGCCATACTTAATTCGTCGTGCTGAAGAAAACACTTCTGTTGCCGGACAAACTTCTCGTGAATTAGATTTAATAAAAGCAGAACGCAAACGCAGAAAAGGAAAGTAGAATAGGAATTCTAGATTTCTTTTGAATTGTAAGTTTGTGATTCTAAAAACCTATTATTTTATATTTGCTCTTAGCAACTTATAAATATTGTAACTAGGTAGCGATACAAATCTTATAGTTTTCTCGCGTATTTATGATTTTTATTTAAAATGGTATAATTTTAATACGCTTCGTCTTCGTTATTTAGTTCTGATTCTTCTTCTATTTTGCCTTGTTTATTCAAGTATTTTTCTAGTTTCTTTTTGTCTTTAAGATTGCGCTTTATAAGAAATAGAATTAGTAGTACTGCAAAAAAAAGAATGATGCTTATGGTAATCCAATCTATTTTCATGATTTTAAGTTTCTATAAAGTTAAAAAGAAAATTAACAATATGCTTTTATTTCCCTAATCATTAGGTTAACTTTTTCACAATTAACAAGATACTTAAAAAGTTATACCAGCCAGCGCTTCAAAATCTGGTGCGTATTGTAATTGCTTTTTTGCAAAACCAGATAATTCTCTATTTCATCAAAATTATTTATTTGTTCGGTTGCATCCATAAAACCATAGCCTTTGTAATTTCCTTGCTGGATTACAATAAAACCAATTTCACTTTTTTTTCTGCCTTTTTGCGGAATAATTACGTCTTTATTTTGTATTTCTTTCATTTGCGAAAGTGCTTGTTTTACTCGTAAATTATACACGGCAACCGATTCTTCTTTTTTGCAAATTCCGTTACAATTGGTAATAAAATGATGCGAACATTGGGCTACATTTTCTTGCAAATGGCAGTATTTCGGACACAAATTAAACTCCATACACAACTTTTCTAAATACAATCTTGCGTCGGTTGTGTTATAAAACAACAAACTTGGTTGGCTGATAGTTTTGCTTAAACTGATAGATAAATGTACAATTCCTGATCTATCTGTATAAGATAAAATGCCATAAGAAGCAGGTGTTTTTTTAGCCGCAACATTAAATTTTGGATAGTGTTTTTTAATCGCATCTTGTTCCATTAAAAGCGAAATGGTTTCATCACCAGAAAGTTCAAAATCAATATCGGCAGTTTCTCTACACAAATCCAATTCCTTTTTTTTCTTATCATAAAAATGTCCTAAAACGCGCTTTTTTAAATCAATGGCTTTACCTATATAAATAATTTCTCCTTTTTTGTTTTTAAAGTAATAAATTCCGGTAGAATTGGGAATTTCGTTGAATTTTGCCGTCGATAAATTGGATGGCAACGTAGCTTCTTTAGAGGTTTTCTTAAAAAAGTTGGTTACTGCCAATTCAAAATTTTCTGATTCTCGCATTCGGTTAAACAATTCTACCGTTGCAGCTGCATCGCCACGTGCACGATGGCGGTTTTGTAAATTTATATTCAAATCCGTACATATTTTTCCTAAACTATACGATTTATGTCCAGGGAAAATTGTTCGTGCCAAACGAACCGTACATAGTTTTTTTCTTCTAAATGAAATTCCGATGTTTTTAAATTCGTTGCTAATTATATTATAATCAAAGTTTACATTGTGCGCAACAAAAACAGCATCGGCGGTACTATCTAAAATATCTTGTGCTATTTCTGCAAAAGTTGGCGCATTGGCAACCAAGTTATTATCAATTCCAGTTAAGGCAGTTATGTTTGGCGGAATAAAGGTTTCTGGGTTTACCAAGCTAGTAAATTCGCCAATAATTTCTCCGTCCAAAACTTTAAAAATCGATATTTCGGTCATTCGATTGCTCGAACCCGTAGTTTCAACATCAATTATTGTATATATCATTTTAGTATTTTCTCTAATTCTTTTACTTCTATATTCAAATTTTCTAATAAAGTAGAAATGGTGCTCAATTTAATTTCTTGCTGGTCAAATTCGTTTCGATTGATGCAACAACTAAACGCCCAAATTTCTATAATTTCATTCCAATGCAAAGTATAGGGTTCGTACAATTTATTGTCGGATACTAATTTAAGAACATTCGGATTTCCTTTGGGTTTAAAAGCGCGTTTGTACACAATACCATCGTTTGCCGTTACAATTATGTAGGTTTTTCCGCTTTTAACGGAACTGAAATTCTCTACAAAATTCCCTACCACAATATCGCCACTTTTCATTGGCAACATCGAATCGCCTTTTATAGGAAACGCTCGGTATTTTCCTGATTTTAAAAAAGGCAGACTTATTTTCTCCAAATTACTGATGTATTCTGGATCGTCATATCCATTGGCATAACCAGCCGAAGCCTTTACCGGAACAATTTCTATTAGGTTTTCATTTTCTGCATTTACCGTTATCGGAAACAAAATGCGTTTGTTTCCAATTTCAATAAAAGTAGTAGTATTTGCCAAACGCAAATCGTTCTTAATTAGTACATCAATAGGTATTTTGGCGTAATGGGAAAGTTGGCACAATCGGTCAATAGATGGTTCGGATCGGCTTTCTTCGTATGAACCCAAAGACGATTTTGTCCAACCCAATTCGTCTGCAAATTTTTCTTGTGACAGATTTTTTAGATTCCGTAAATGGCGAATATTGGAATTTAAATATTTCATAAAACTACAAATTTTAGTCACCAAAACTACTAATAATAGTTAATTTTACCAAATGAAAAGGAATATTTTACATATGGATTTGGATACATTTTTTGTATCGGTAGAAAGATTACTAGATAGTAGGTTGCTAAAAAAACCTTTGTTAGTAGGCGGAACAGGCGATCGCGGTGTTGTTGCAGCTTGTAGTTATGAAACCAGACGATTCGGAATTCGATCTGGAATGAGCATGAAAATTGCCAAACAAATGTGTCCAGAAGCAATTGTAATTAAAGGAAATTCTGGAACCTACATGAAATACTCGGGTTTGGTTACCGATATTATAAAAGCAGAAGTACCGCTGTTTGAAAAAGCGAGTGTCGACGAATTTTATATCGATTTAACCGGAATGGATAAATTTTTTGGTAACTATAAGTTTGCCTCGCAATTGCGTCAGAAAATTATCAGCGAAAGCGGTTTACCCATTTCTTTTGGCTTATCGCAAAATAAAATAGTGAGTAAGGTTGCCACGGGAGAAGCAAAACCAAATAACCAATTAAAGATTGATCATGGCTTAGAAAAACCATTTTTGGCACCATTAGGAATTCGAAAAATACCAATGGTTGGTGAAGTTACGTCGCAAACGCTAGTAAATTTAGGAATTTATAAAGTCGGAACATTGCAGCAAATGCCGGTAGAAATGGTACAATCTGTTTTGGGTAAAAACGGAAAAACCATTTGGATGCGTGCCAATGGCGAAGACGATACACCAGTAATGCCGCATTCGGAACGGAAATCTATAAGTACAGAACGAACCTACGAAACCGATACTATTGATGTAAAATCGTTAGAAGCTACTTTGGTTGCCATGGCCGAAAACTTGTGCTATCAGTTGCGCATGGGCGACAAATTAACGGGTTGTATTGCGGTAAAATTGCGGTATTCTGATTTTAGTACGTACAACAAGCAAATCAATATTCCGTATACTGCTGCAGATCATATTATTGTACCGCGAATTAAAGAACTGTTTAAATTGTTGTACAATCGGCGTGTTTTGGTGCGATTAATTGGAGTTAAGTTCAGCAATTTGGTACAAGGTCATTATCAGATTGATTTGTTTGATCAAAACGAAAAGATTCTTGATTTGTATGCTTCAATGGATAAAATCAAAAATAAATACGGTTCGGATAGTTTGATGCGTGCTTCTACTATTGGGGTGAAATCGGTGCGCGATGGTCGCAATCCGTTTAGTGGAGAACCGCCAGTTGTTTTGGCACATAGACGATCGTAAATGTATTTAAATTGCCATTCTTATTATTCTTTACGTTACGGAACGTTTTCTGAAAACGATCTTATTACTTTGGCGCAAACCAATGGCGTTATGCATTTGGGCTTGACCGATATTAATTGTACGTCGGCAGTTTTGAGTTTTATAAAAAACGCACAAATTGCGAATCTAAATTATCTGGTTGGGATAGATGTTCGCAACGGAAACAAACCCATGTATTTATTGTTGGCCAAAACCAATGACGGCTTTTGCAACATCAATACTTTTTTGTCACAACATTTGCATGCTAAAATAGACTTTCCTGTAAAAGCGCCAGATTTACAAGATGTATTTGTGGTTTATAGTTTCGATACTATTTTAGAATACGAGTTTTTAGATTTTAATGAAAACGAATTCATCGGAATTTCGGTTGCAAATATCAATAAATTAAAATTTTCTAAGTATAAAGAATTTACAGACAAACTAATTGTACAACAATCCGTTACGTTTCGCAATCAATCTGATTTTAATGCACACCGATTGTTGCGTTCTATTGATTTGAATTGTTTGTTAAGCAAATTGCCGTTGCCCGAACAAGGAACGATGCACGACAAAATGTATTCGCAGGATTTTTTAGAAAACGCTTTTGCGGATTTTGCTTTTATTTTAGATACTACCAAACGTATTTTTGACAGTTGTAACGTACATTTTACGTTTGATGACGAACGACAAAATCAGAATAAATTAGTGTATTCAGATTCGCAAGATGCCGATTTTGACATGTTAAAGAAACTTTGTTATGATAAAGTCCACAACAGATATAAAGTTTTAAACCAAATTATTTCCGATAGAATAGAGAAGGAGTTGCAAGCGATTAAAAACATGTATTTTGTTTCCTATTTTTTAATCAATTACGATTTGCTGCAATATGCAAAATCCAAAAACTATCCGTACATCGGTCGTGGTAGTGGCGCCAATAGTGTTGTCGCTTATATTATCGGAATTACCAATGTAGATCCGATAGAACTTGATTTGTATTTTGAGCGCTTTATTAATATTTACAGAACCTCGCCACCCGATTTTGATTTGGACTTTTCTTGGCGCGATAGAGATGATGTCACGAATTACATTTTTAATCGGCATCAAAATGTGGCATTAATGGGAACGTATGTAACGTTTCAATACCGCGCGGTTATTCGGGAATTAGGAAAGGTATTCGGAGTTCCGAAGGCAGAAATCGATAGTTTTATCCGCGGAAGCAAAACCGAGAAAGAGAACGACAGTTACTTTCAGCTTATTGCAAAATACAGTAGTTTAATTCATGGGTTGCCTAATTATCTGAGCGTGCATTCGGGCGGAATTATCATTACCGAGAAACCCATACACCATTATACGGCTACTTTTTTACCTCCAAAAGGTTTTGCCACAGTAATGATTGATATGAATATTGCCGAAGATGTTGGTATTTACAAATACGATATTTTGGCGCAGCGTGGTTTGTCTAAAATTAAAGATGCGTTGCAGATTATTGCATACAACCAACCCAATGCTGTGGTTGCCGATTTAGAAGAAGTCGAACCTTTAAAAACCAATGTTGAGATTAATAATTTGCTCAAAAATGGCGATTGTATGGGTGTTTTTTATGTAGAATCTCCTGCTATGCGAACGCTGATGATAAAGTTACAAACCGATAACTATCTTAATTTGGTAGCAGCAAGTTCTATTATTCGACCTGGTGTGAGTGCGGGCGGAATGAAAAACGAATTTATTCTTCGGCATCGCGATGTGGAAAGGAGAAAATTAGCGCATCCTATTTTGAACGAGATTTTAGAAGATACTTATGGTGTTATGGTGTATCAAGAAGATGTAATGAAGGTTGCGCATCGTTTTGCCGGATTGAGTTTGGGCGAATCGGATATTTTGCGTCGTGGTATGCGTGGTAAAGCAAAATCGAAAGCTGAATTTGAAAATATAGAACAAAAGTTTCTTTCTAATTGCAAAGAAAAAGGCTTTGATGATAGCGTTACAAACGAAGTTTGGAACCAAATAAAAGCCTTTGGTGGCTATGCTTTTGCAAAAGGACATTCGGCTTCTTATGCGGTAGAAAGTTACCAAAGTTTGTATTTAAAACTGTATTTTCCGCTAGAGTTTATGACAGCCGTTTTAAACAATGGTGGCGGATTTTATAATCTAGAAACCTACTTGGCAGAGTTTCGTAGGTCTGGCGGTATTGTGCAAGAACCTTGTGTGAACTTTAGTTTTATCGATTGTAAATTGTATGATAAAACGATGTTTTTGGGTTTTGAATTGATTCAGAATTTAGAAAGTCGAACGATGCAAAAAATCATAAAAGTGCGAATGGCAACCGGAATGTTTGCCGATTTTGATGATTTTTTAGATAGGGTAGCCATTAGTTTGGAACAGGTTGTGGTTTTAATTCGGATTAATGCGTTTCGGTTTACTAAATTAAACAAACACGAACTGCATTGGATGGCGCATTACAAGCTTAAAAATATGCCAACCAATGATGCGCCAC
>JBLIJW010000087.1:0-10386 GCA_047636155.1 Flavobacterium sp.
ATCAAAAACTTGCCATGTGTTTCCTGGTACCGATGTTCCCAATGTCCACTCGGATGGTGTGGTAGGAAAAGGTAAATCTGGACCACCTGTACTCTCAAATCCTTCTAATGGCAACCCTTGGGAAAAGCTACAAATAGAAAAAAAAAGGGAAAAAATTAGAAATGTAGTTTTTTTCATAAATGTTAAAATATAGTGAAGTTGTTGTTAAAATTTTTGTAATAACTTCAAATATATGTAAAAAAAACCAAAAAAGAAGTGTTAAATTTTGAAAATACCTCCTAAAGAAATAATTTTTTGAAAGAAAAAGAAATTTTGTGATGCACTATCGGAATCATTCGCAGTTGTCTTAATATCAAGCATATCGATGTATCCACCTTTTAATTCTGTTTGAATATAAAAGTGTTTAAAAAAAGTAAAATTTAATCCAATTTTTGCAGAAACACCATAACCAGAAACATGATAATCATCATGCCTTTCGTTTCCTAAAAGTTTAGCATTTGTTTTTGGAAATAATAAACCTGCTCCAATTCCTTCTGTAACATTTAATTGAAATTTATCTGTATTAGTTAGACCAATTAAAGGAGAAATATCATCAAACCTTGAAACTTCCGTATGTACATAATTTAAACCGTCTGTGTGTTCAAATGTTAAAAAATCTTCTGTCAAAGTAAGTTGGTTATTATTAGGGTCTTCTCCATAAGTTCCGGCATCTGGATAATTTCCTGAATAGTTAACGGTTTTATTTTGAACCATCACATACTTCATATGATCTACCCCAATGGTAATAGAGTAGTGGTCGTTTAAAAAATAACCTATTCTTAAATTAGTTTGCGGAATGGTCATTCTAGCCGGATTAATATAGTCAATATGCCAGCCTTTTGGCTTGTCGTTTGCTACAACATCATATAAAGTAAAATCATATCCTTCTCCTTTAAAACGAATGTCTGATTTCGAAAAATTATCTCTATTTCCTCCCCAAGAAACAAAAAATTTACCTTTGTTGTGTTCTGTGTATTTAATTTGATTACTAGAATCTCCATCCGTTTGTGAATACGAACTAAATTGCGATAAAAAGATTACAGAAAGGATTACTATTTTATTATAAAATTTCATTTTGGTTAAAATTGATTTATTGTTTTTCTAATCGCAACTAGTTTAGTCATTAGATTTTCGAAATAATCTAAATGAAGCATATTTGCACCATCGCTCTTTGCATTTCTAGGATCAAAATGTGTTTCTATAAAAATACCGTCTAAGCCTACAGCAATTCCAGCTTTAGCAATAGTTTCAATTTTATCTGGTCTTCCCCCAGTAACACCTTCAGATTGGTTTGGTTGCTGCAAGGAATGGGTTACATCCAAAACAGTTGTTGCATATTCTTGCATGGTTGGAATTCCTCGAAAATCTACAATCATATCTTGGTAACCAAACATTGATCCTCTATCTGTAATCATTACATTTTTATTCTGACAATCTAAAACTTTTTGTACAGCATGTTTCATGCTTTCTGGACTCATGAATTGTCCTTTTTTTAAATTTACAGTTCTACCAGTATTTGCCGCAGCAACTACTAAATCTGTTTGTCTAACAAGAAACGCAGGAATTTGAAGAATATCTACATATTGTGCAGCTTTATCTGCATCTTCATTTGTGTGGATATCTGTAACTGTAGGAACATTAAAAGTTTCCGATATTTTCCGCAAAATTTTTAATGCTTTTTCGTCACCAATTCCAGAAAAGCTATCTATTCTTGAACGATTCGCTTTTTTAAATGAGCCTTTAAAAACAAACGGAATTTGTAAATTATTTGTGATTTCTACTAATTTCTCTGCAATTTTAAAAGCCATTTCTTCACCTTCAATTGCACATGGACCAGCTAATAAAAAGAAATTTCCGCTATCGGTATGTTTTATATTTGGTATTAAATTTATGTCCATAATATTGTAATTATTTTTTTGCAAAGATACTAAGAAAAAACCTTTTGATAATGGCATCAGAAGGTTTAATTTTTTACTTTAGTTCTTTAATTGGTTTAATGCTAAATCCCTTAGGGCAAAGCAGTTTTCCTTTGTCGTTAATATTAAAATAAAGTCTGATAGCCTCTTTTTTTCCTGCAAAAGAGACTTCATAAATCTCTAAAATTCCACCACCCATTGCACTTCTTTCTGTTGGAAATGGACAACAATTTTCTTTCTTTTCAAATTTTAAAGTTTCTCCATTGCTTCCTGTTAAGGCGTTTAAAAAATAATTAATACTTTTGATACTATATTTTTCATTATCAAAACCAACATTAATAGGATAATCTGCGTCATATCCATATTTACTATTGGAAGCGTATTCTGTAACTAAAAAATGGCCGTCAACAATTGGGGGTTTTGGAATTGTATTATCTACTGTTTGTAACGTTGATTTTATACTTCCGCAAGAAAACAATAAAAACAAGAAATTTAACGAAATTAAAAGCGTATATTTTTTTAGCATAAAATTTTTGAGTAAAAATATTGATTTTATTGGAATTGGAATCAAAAATTAAACCACTTTATCTATTTTTGCTTCCAATTATAAAAATATAGGTTTACAATGGAATATTTAATGAATACCTGGCATTGGTCAATCTCTGGATTTCTAATCGGTTCTATAATGTTGTGTTTGATTTATTTCGGAAAAACTTTCGGAATGTCATCCAATCTAAGAAGTTTATGTTCTATGACTGGAATTGGTAAAAAAGTTTCCTTTTTTGATTGGGATTGGAAAGGTCAATCTTGGAATTTGGTTGTAGTTTTAGGAGCAATTTTAGGAGGTTTTTTTGCAAGTACTTTTTTAATGAATTCAGATAATGTCGCAATAAATCCGGTAACGATTGAAAAACTTCAAAAATTATCAATTGATGCTCCAAATGGAAATTTACTCCCTAATAATTTATTTGGAGTAGAAAGTTTACAAACTTTTGGTGGAATTGCCTTTCTTTTACTAGGCGGAATTTTAATTGGTTTTGGTTCTCGCTATGCTGGTGGTTGTACTTCTGGTCATGCCATTACCGGATTAAGCAATCTACAAATTCCATCTTTAAAGGCGGTAATAGGATTTTTTGTTGGAGGTTTAATCATGGTTCATTTTGTTTTTCCATTAATTTTTTGATTATGAAATTTATAAAGTTCTTATTAGTTGGTTTTATATTCGGAATTGTACTTACAAAGTCGGAGGCCGTTTCTTGGTATCGCATTTACGAAATGTTTCAAATGGATTCTTTTCATATGTATGGAATAATTTTAACTGCAATACTTACTGGCGCAACTGGCATTCAATGTATTAAAAAAAATAAAGTAAAAGATTTTCACGGAAATGAAATTCGTATTCCAGATAAAGAAAAAGGTACTTTTAGATACTGGATTGGCGGACTTATTTTCGGCTTAGGATGGGCATTGGTAGGTTCTTGTCCTGGTCCTATATTTATTTTAATTGGCGCAGGTTATGTTTCTATTTTGTTAGTTTTTGTTGGAGCCATGCTTGGTACTTTTCTTTACGGATTATTAGAAAAAAAATTACAACATTAAATTTGCAGGGTTGGATATTTTATATTAATCTTGCGAACCTTTAACATAAAAAACTTAAAAAAATGAAAAATTTATTAAAATCATTAGCATTAACTATGCTAGTTACTGTTTCTCTTGTTTCTTGCAGTAAATCAGACGACGGACCATCAACTTCTGGAGAACTTGTAGGAAAATGGGAATTCTTTCAAGAAGGAGCATCGATTAACGGTCAAGAAAGTTTAGCTCCTTACGAACATGCAACAGGTTGTTCTAAAGATTTTTTACAGTTTACAGCAACAAATGTAACAGATACTTCTTATGATGGAGCTCAATGTACTGCTTTTACTGATACCACGCCGTACACAAGAGCAGGAAACACAATTACTTTAGACGGACAGGCAGTTACTATTATACAATTAGATGGTACTACACTAAAAGTTAGAGCAACTTATTCTGAAGGAGGTACAACTGTAAACTTTATTTCTGTTTTGAAGAGAGCAAATTAATTAATTTCTATTTTGAGAATAAAAAAATCCGATGAAAATCGGATTTTTTGTTTTTATATAATTTCTGCACTCAAACCAGCTTCGAGTAACGAAGTACAACGAGGTTTTAAATCGGATAACTCTCCTGTTTTTACTGTACATTTTCCTTTATAATGTACTAAAATTGCACATTGTTCTGCTTGTTCTGGCGTATGATCGCAAACTTGTATCAAAGTATTGATCACATGATCAAAGGTATTAACATCGTCATTGTGCAATACAATTTCATTATTTACTCCAACAGCTTCTAATACTGCAACATCTTCTTGAATTTGTTCAATAGTACTCATAGTTTTACTGTTTTAATTTTTAACGAATTGCAAAGCAACCCAATTATTTCTATTTTTTTGACTAACAAAAGTTAAATTTTGCTTTTCACATTCTGTCGTAATTGCAGGAATATCTTCTTTATAAAATCCGCTTAAAAGTAAAATTCCACCAGAATCTAAACATTTAGAATACGTTTCCATATCTTCTAATAATATATTTCTGTTGATGTTTGCAATTACTAAATCGTATTTTTTTCCGATAAGTAAATCGGCAACACCTTCATAAACGGTTATGTGTTTGCAGTTATTTCTTTCTGCATTTTCAATCGAATTTAAATAACACCAATTATCAATATCAATCGCTTCAATTGGTTTTGCACCTTTCATTTCGGCCAAAATTGCTAAAATTGCCGTACCGCAACCCATATCTAAAGTTTTAAGATTGATTACATCCAAATCTAATAAATGCTGAATCATCATGTGCGTAGTTTCATGATGTCCGGTTCCGAAACTCATTTTTGGTTCGATTACAATATCGTACTCCGCGATTGTTTTATCATGAAATGGAGCACGAACATGGCATTTTCCATCCACATCAATTGGTTCAAAGTTTTTTTCCCATTCTTCGTTCCAATTTACTTGCTCAATTTCTTCTTTTGTATATGTGATTTCAAATTCATCTGAATCTAAAATTTCAATTCCTTTTAAAATATCCTCCGTCCATAAATCTTTTTGAACAAAAGCAGAAACACCATTTTCTGTTTCCATAAAACTTTCGAAAGATTTTTCTCCAAGTTCGGCTACTAAAATTTCACAAGCAGTTTCTTTTTCTTGCTCGTTAGCAGGATTTGATTTAGCATTTACCGTAAAATGATAACCTAAATAGGCGTTTGACATGATGTTATTTTAGTATTAGTAAAGACTTGGATATTTCTTTGGATTATTTTCATGCATTATAGAATATATTTTTTCGAAAATATCTTCAGATGATGGTTTAGAAAAATAATCTCCATCTGTTCCATACGATGGGCGGTGTTCTTTAGCTGTAATTGTTTGTGGCGCGCTATCTAAAAATTTATATCCATTTTGAGTTTCTAAAACCTGTTGTAATAAATAAGCGCTTGCTCCACCAGGAACGTCTTCATCTACAACCAATAATCGGTTTGTCTTTTTCAAACTTTTTACTGTTTCATGTTTTATATCAAACGGAAGAAGCGATTGTGCATCTATTATTTCGCAATCAATTCCTATTTCTAATAATTCTTTAGCTGCTTGTTGTACTATTCGAATCGTTGAACCATAGGATAAAACAGTAATATCGCTACCTTCTTTTAGTATTTCAATTTCACCAATTGGCGTTTTAAATTTACCTAAATTAGTTGGCATTTTTTCTTTTAATCGATATCCATTTAAACACTCAATTACCAATGCAGGTTCGTCACATTCTAATAATGTATTGTAAAATCCTGCAGCTTTTGTCATGCTTCTTGGTACTAAAACATGAATTCCACGGATAGCGTTTATTATCATTCCCATTGGTGAACCAGAGTGCCAAATTCCTTCTAATCTGTGCCCACGGGTTCTAATTATAAGCGGAGCTTTTTGTTTTCCTGCAGTTCTGTATTGCAAAGTTGCCAAATCGTCGCTCATTATCTGAATGGCATAAAGCAAATAATCTAAGTATTGAATTTCTGCAATTGGTCGCAATCCACGCATTGCCATTCCGATTCCTTGTCCCAAAATCGTAGCTTCTCTTATTCCAACATCGGCAACACGAAGTTCGCCATATTTTTCTTGCATTCCTTCTAAACCTTGGTTTACGTCGCCAATATTTCCTGCATCTTCACCAAAAATTAAAGTTTCTGGATATTTAGAAAAAATAGCATCAAAGTTATCTCTAAGAATTAAACGAGCATCTACTTCTTCTGCAGAATCGTCGTAGGTTGGTTCTGTAGTTTTAGCATTCTGAACTTTTAAATTAGAATGAGAATATAAATTTGAACTAAATTTTGGTTGAATATCTTCGGTATATTTTGTCAGAAACTGTGATACTTCTTGTTGACCATCATTTCCTATAACCAAACGCAATACTTTGCGTAAAGCAATAAAAATTTCTTTTCTTATTGGTTCTTTAATGGAATTTAAATCGGTATAAATTTTTTCTATAAAAACTTTGTTTTCGCTAGATTGTGCAACTTTTTGCAATAAATTAATTGCAGAAGTTCTTTCTTCTTTTATCGGATTTAAATAGGAACTCCATGCCATTTTTTTACCTTCAAGAACTTTTTTCTTGCTAGTTGTTTCAATTTCTGTAAGTTCTTCTTCTGTTGCCAATCCGTTTTCTAGCAACCAACTACGCATTTTTACCAAACAATCAAATTCTCTTTCCCAATTTAATCGTTCTTCATTTTTATATCTTTCATGGCTACCAGAAGTTGAATGTCCTTGTGGTTGTGTAAGTTCTTTAACATGAATTAAAACTGGAATATGGTTTGTTCTTGCAATGGTTGCAGCTTTTGAATAGGTTTCTACTAAGGTTGCATAATCCCAACCATTAACTACAAAAATTTCATAGCCGTTTGTGTTTTCTTCTTTTTGAAATCCTTTTAAAATTTCTGAAATACTTTCTTTTGTGGTTTGGTGTTTTGCATGAACGGATATTCCATATTCATCATCCCAAACGCTCATTACCATTGGTACTTGCAAAACTCCTGCAGCATTTATGGTTTCAAAAAACAAACCTTCGGATGTGGATGCGTTACCTATTGTTCCCCAAGCTACTTCGTTTCCTTTATCAGAAAAATTTGTTTTGTCTTCAAGATTTGCAACGTTTCTATAAATTTTAGATGCTTGCGCCAATCCCAATAATCTTGGCATTTGTCCTGCTGTTGGAGAAATATCTGCACTAGAATTTTTTTGATTGGTTAAATTTTTCCAATTTCCGTTTTCGTCTAAAGATTGCGTAGCAAAATGCCCGCCCATTTGACGACCAGCGCTCATTGGTTCAAAATTAATATCAGCATGACCATACAATCCTGCAAAAAATTGCACAATAGAAAGTTCGCCAATTGCAATCATAAAAGTTTGATCACGATAGTAACCAGATCTAAAATCACCATTTTTAAATGCTTTAGCCATTGCTAGTTGTGGTACTTCTTTTCCGTCTCCAAAAATTCCAAATTTAGCTTTTCCGGTTAAAACTTCTTTTCTTCCCAAAAGACTACATTCTCTACTTGTTACTGCGATAGTGTAGTCGTGTATTACTTCTGTTTTAAAATCTTCAAAAGTTAAAGCCTCTTTGTTAGGTGTTTCGATCATGGTTTATACAATTTCTGATACAAATTTAATTAAAAACAACTTCTAAACGAAATAGTTTTGTATAATTTAAATTTCATATTCGATAAAAATAGTTGCTAATTTTGAAGCAATAATGATTTTAATGTAATTTAAAGAGTGAAATTGTAACAATTTAGTAAGCTTTAGTTCTTAAATTGTAGCTAGTTTTAAATTTTTTTAGCTATTTTAGTGTTTATTTTTTTTAATAAAATCTTAAAAATAATTCCTAAAAAGGTAAATTAAGTGGTTTTAAAACCATTTTCTGGTAAAAAGCTTAATTAAAGTACCTGGGTTTAAGGTAACCACAAATCTAATTTTTTCGGTGTAGTTAGGTTTTCCTATTTCAAAACCGTTGCTAGATTGCACAGGCAAATAAAGTTCAAAATAATCGGTTACTAGATTTAAACGGATTCCGCTATCGTAAACAAATTGAGCTGGATTTCCTTTATCTTTTATTAAACCTGCATCGCCATAAACTTCGATCCAATTCCAGATATTAAACCCTGCATTAAACGTTGTCATAAACTGGTTTGCAAACCTTCTGTTCAGTATCGATTTAAATCCACCTTCTGCAATATATATTTGTTGACTTACCAATCCAGTACTTTCTGATCTGCCTAAATAATTGTAGTCAAACAAATAATCTGTTGGTCGGTCTAAACCAAAACTAAAGTAATCGTTTTGCGTAGAGTTATATAAAAATACTCCAGCAAAAAGACGTAAATTAATAGTTCTGTTGTTGTCAAATAATCGTCTAAATCCGATTTCTCCAGCTACTTTTCCGAATTTGGAAGCCATTTGTAAATCTGTATTGATGTCTAAATGATTGGTTAATTCGGTTTTAACATTAAAATATCTCGCATTAAAAACAGAGTAATTTTCATCAGAAGCAGTAACTAAATCGGACTTTTCTCGATTAACCAATACTTGCCGAAATTGTATTGATTGGATGCGATTGTCTCTAAAAATACTAGATCTTATCCTTAAATTAACTGATGGATTAAACCTTGTATAAACCGCATCTTCTGCATAATGAAATTGCGACCCGCTTAGTGTATATCGAATATTAAATAAATTGCGATCGCGATTGTATTGGTTTATTGAAACGGATGCAGAACCAGATAATGATTTTGTTCTGGTCGAGTAGGATGGATTGATATCAAACAAAAAAGGTTTATCTAAAATGGTTTTATTATGCAAACGCATTCCTGGTAAAAGGCCATCATAAATATTGAAGGATATAGTAGGAACGTATAATATTTGGTTATAAAAAGGATCTTCCAAATCCTTCATGAAATTAAATTTGATTGGTTTATTGCTTATTCTGAAAGATTTTAAAGACTGCCAGTTGTTTCTTAAATTAATTTCTGGAACTTCATTTTTATAATTAATTACAATTTTATCTGCACCATTTCTGGCAATGGTGTAAATACTATCTTTTTGTACATCATCAATCCAAATTTTAGAAACTATTTCTTTATTCTTTATACCAAATATGGAGATTGGAACATTTGCATTGGTTTTGTTTTTTAAAGAAAACGAAACGGTATCTTTTGTTTTTGTAAAAGAATCAAATTTATAATCAATGATTTCTCTAGAATCGATTATTGTATTGAAATACCAATCAATATTTTTAGTACTATTTTTATTTAAAATGTTTTCAAAATCTTGTCTGGATGTTTGTCGTTTTAAATTTAATTGATAAAATTCTCTAACCGAATTTGGAACAACATTATTTCCTAAATAGCTATCTAAATATTTAAGACTCAATCCTGCTCGGTATTTAGAAGCAATTTTTTCGTTAAACTTAATTAAGATATTTTTTGGCTCGCTTAAAGGTTGATCCAAATTTTTTCGCGCCATCAACATATAAAAATAGGAATATTGCTCATTAAAATCTAAAGAAACCAAATGATAACCGCGAACTAAACCAATTTTTGCAACCGAACCCATCATTTTTTCTTTGGGATAATAGGAGTCAATAAATTGCATCATAACACTTATCTGAATAGCGTCGAATATCCAATTGTCTTTTCTGGCATTTAGTTGTAACGTGTTTTTAATATAATTATTAAGATAGGTTTTTAAAAACTTAATTTCAAACATAAAATCGTCCCGAAACGGACTAATAAAGGATGGTAATTGGTTTAAACCATAAAACGGATTTCTGTCATAATCTGCTTGAGAAACAGCAATTTTATCAAAAGGATACACTCCAATTTTTGCATTTACAAAAGCTACAATTTTTTCAATTGCAATAGCCTTTTGAATGTCGTCTAATTTATTTTCGTTAAAATTGGTTATTACTTCTAGGTTATTACTTTTAAAAGTAGTGAAGCTTGATTTGTTTTCGATAAATAGGCTAAAATCCAATCTGTTTTTACCATGGTATACATAGGTGTATTCTTCTTTTTGGATTAAATTTAGGTCAGACGTTACCTTAGCAGAATCCTCTAAACGCAGTTCTAATTGATAATCGCTTAAGGCATTAGAACAATCTTCTAAATTGGCATTACTATATAAAACAAAACCATTTTCGTCGTAACGAGTAGGAGTAATGAAGGCATTTTTCAAAAGATAATTGCCGTTAGAATCGTGACCGTATTTAGTAAATTTATCCTTTGGTATTTTTAGAATATAGGCTAAATTTAAAACTATTTTTTCATTTGGAAGTAAAGGGTTTTTTAAATCAAGATGTAGTAA
>JBLIJW010000088.1:0-10378 GCA_047636155.1 Flavobacterium sp.
AAAGAATTTTTTTAGCATGATTATTTGATTTTGATGATTGATTCAGCAATTCTAACGCCAAAATTTTTATAATGTTGTAAATTGTTGAAAACTAGTTTGGTTGGTTTTATTTTGTCATTTCGCCCTTTCGGGAGAACTCATAGTAGCATTAATGACCTGATGTGATTCTTCGTACCCTAGATTGACAAAAGTGCAAATAAAAAATCCGCAGATTTACTGCGGATTCAAAAACTGTATTTTTATATACTATTTGTCTTCGTTAATTTATTTAGCGCTATTAATGGTAATTGGCAAACTATATTGCATACGTACGTTATTACCTTTTAATTTGCCTGGTTTCCATTTTGGAGATAATTTTAAAACACGCACTGCTTCTTCTCCAGTTCCAAAACCAAAATCTCTTATCACTTCAATGTTAGATAAACTTCCATCTTTTTCTACTACAAAAGTTACAAATACTTTTCCGCCTTTTGTATTGGTTTGCATTTCGTTTGAAATAGTGTAATTCTTCCCAACAAATTTATAAAACGCAACCAGTCCTTCCGGATATTCTGGTTTTTCACCCAAAGCTGATGCATTATAAATTGGATCTTGAGAATTTTCTAGCAATTCATTTGAATCAGATGCCGTAATTTCAATTGTTCCTTCAAATTTTTTGTCTATTTTCTCAAAACTCTCCTTATATCCTTTTTCTGTATATAATGTTACTTGATTAGGCTGCGAAAATTTATCCGATTTTGCATTATCGTAAACCGTGCTGTTTCTAAATAAAACAAATTGCGATGCTTTATAGTTATCTAACTCCGAATTTTTAATGTTATTTCCATCTACCCAAACAGCGTATTTTGATGTATTTTTAAAATTGCTAAATTCCGTTTCCGATAGTTTGGTTTTCTTCGGAGTTGGCGGCGGTGGCGGAATTTTCATTTTTTGTTCTTGCGTTAACTCAAGATATTTTTTATCTGCAATAACTTTTCCTGCTTTGTCTTTAATGATTACTCTAGTATTTCCGTAATATTCATTCAGTTCTTTATGCGGAAATTCGGTTTTTGCTGTTGGTTGTTGTGCAACTACATCAATGCAAAATAAATAAATTAGTCCCGATAAAATTGGTACAATTGCCGCTTTCTTTAGCAAAGCCAATTCTTTTGATGTGCTTTTCGTCATCATAATAAGTCGTTTTTTGGTTATTAAAAAATTTAAATTACTGGCCAAGTAAATCGTTTCAACGTTGCTGCTTTTTTGCAAAAGCAAATTTTGATAGTAGCCAACATTGTTATAAGAATGTACCACTTTTTCATCTGCAAGAAATTCGTGGTTTAATTGTATTGCTTTTTTATAGAAATATACCATCGGATTAAACCAAAATAGAGTTTTAACCAACTCAATAAATAATATATCTAAAGTGTGTTTTTGGTTTACATGAACGAGTTCGTGTGTAAATAATTCGTCTTCAATTTCTTGATTCTGATATTCAGAAAAATTGACAAATATGTTATTTAAAAAACTATGCGGAAGTGCTTTTTCCTCTACCAAAACTAAATTAGCACTTTTGTATTTTACGACAGGACAAGATTGTCTTTTTTGATGTAATTTGTAGATATTTTTTATAAATCGAAAGGCCAAAACTGCAGTCACTAATACGTAAATTACAGATAATAGTATCGGAATATAATTAGTTTCTGTCACTATTGGAGTTGGATTAATATTCGCAAAATTTGGGACAATCGGAATATTTTCTGATGCTTGAACCGGAATTATCTGGATAATTTCGAAACTTATAAACGGAATTATAAACGAAATAACTAAGGTCGCCAAAAGATAGAATCTATTGAAACGGTGCATTTTTTCGCCTTCTAATACCAAATGATAAAAGGTTAAGAAAACGAGTAAAGTAATACTAGATTTTAAAAGGTAGTCGGTCATGATTTCTTTTTTTGAAGTTCTACATCAATTATTTTTTTTAATTCTTCTAATTCGTTTTGCGACAAATTGGTTTCGCGGGTAAAAAACGAAGCAAATTGCGAAGCAGAATCGTTAAAGAAATTTTTGATTAATCCGTTAACGTGTTTAGAAAAATAATCTTCTTTTTTAACTAACGGATAATATTGGCGTGAGTTACCTAATTCGTTATAAGCAACAAAATTTTTATCGGTCATTCGTTTTAAAAGCGTTGCAATAGTTGTATTTGCTGGCTTCGGATTAGGATAAAGTTCTAATAAATCTTTCATGAATGCTTTTTTTAGCGTCCATAAATGCTCCATTAATTGTTCTTCTGTATTAGATAATTGCATGTTTGTATTTTTATTTGGTTGCCATTATTTTGCCGTAGTAATACGATTTTGTTTGTAGTAATTTTCCGTTATTGTCGTAAAATCTCCAATCGCCGTGGTAGTACCAATGGACTAATTTTTCGGTTTCGTCTAGCTGTGTTTTGCCAGTTGCGATTACTTGTTTTGCCTCGTTATAAAATTTTATGGTAGATGTGTTACCTTTATATTTTTCGGATTTAGATATAGTATTGTTCTTATAAATACGCCATGTTTTTGTTTCTTGTCCATTTTTATAGTATTCGATATATTTGTAACTAATACCATCAATGGTGTCTTTTGATACCCATTTTCCGACTTTTACACTATTACGAGTTCTGTTAATGCCACAACTTGCAAGCACAAAAAAAGCAAAAACCAATAAAGACAGTTTAAATTTCATTCTATAATTTTATCTTGGTTCTACAAATGTAGAAATAAATTTTGGTTCTACAAGTGTAGAGGAAGTTTTTTTTTAAAAAAAAAATAAGAAATTGAAGTTAATTAAGATTGGACGTTCGACTTTTGGCATTAAGACTTTAGACTTAATTTGCGTTAGCGATTGCAACGACATCCTTTTGCAAAGCGACAGCGACGCAAAAGATATAGTGGAAAGCGCGGTGCAAATGCCTAAAAAACAAGTTTGCAAAACGTAGTTTTTTGGCATTGGCAAACGCCATAAAAAAACCGTTTATTCTTTTAAAATAAACGGATTCTTATAATTATTTGTTGGTAAATTATTTGCTTAACTCTACAAAATATTTGTAAAATAACGGAATAGTTTCGATTCCCTTAAGATAATTAAAAACTCCAAAATGCTCGTTTGGCGAATGAATGGCATCGCTGTCTAAACCGAATCCCATTAAGATTGTTTTGGATTTTAACTCTTTCTCAAACAATGCTACAATAGGAATACTTCCGCCAGAACGTACTGGAATTGCCGGAATTCCGAAAGTTTCTGTATACGCTTTGTTTGCCGCTTGGTAGCCAATGCTGTCAATTGGTGTTACGTAACCTTGGCCGCCATGATGCGGTTTTACTTTTACAGTTACGCCTTTTGGAGCAATACTTTCAAAATGGTTTTTGAATAATTCGGTAATTTCTTCCCATTCTTGATGCGGAACCAATCGCATAGAAATTTTAGCAAATGCTTTGCTTGCTATTACGGTTTTTGCTCCTTCGCCAGTATATCCGCCCCAAATTCCGTTAACGTCTAAAGTTGGTCTAATAGAATTTCTTTCGTTAGTTGTATATCCTTTTTCGCCATAAATATTATTGATATCGATAGACTTTTTATATTTCTCAACATCAAATGGTGCTTTTGCCATTTCGGCACGTTCGTCTGCAGAAAGTTCTTCGACTTTGTCATAAAATCCAGGAATGGTGATGTGGTTGTTTTCGTCGTGCAAGCTGGCAATCATTTTTGCTAAAATATTGATTGGATTAGCAACTGCACCGCCATAAAGTCCAGAATGTAAATCTCTGTTTGGACCAGTAATTTCTACTTCTACATAACTTAACCCACGTAAACCGGTTGTTATAGATGGTTGTTGGTTGGAAATCATTCCCGTATCAGAAATTAAAATTACGTCGTTTGCCAATTTTTCTTGGTTTCTTTCTACAAACCAGCTAAGACTTTTAGAACCAACTTCTTCTTCACCTTCTATCATAAATTTGACATTACAAGGTAAACAATCGTTTGCAATCATGTACTCAAATGCTTTTACATGCATGTACATTTGGCCTTTATCATCGCACGCACCGCGAGCAAAAATTGCTCCTTCTGGATGAATTTCTGTTTTTTTGATTACGGGTTCAAATGGCGGCGATGTCCATAATTCCATCGGATCTGGCGGTTGCACATCGTAATGACCATAAACTAACACGGTTGGTAAATTTGAATCGATAATATGTTCGCCAAAAACAATCGGATAACCTGGCGTATCGCAAATTTCAACAGTCTTGCAACCTGCTTTTTCTAGGCTTGCTTTTACAGCATCTGCAGTATCTATAACATCTTGCGAGTAAGCAGAATCGGCACTTACGGATGGAATTTTAAGCAATTCTATTAATTCGTTTATAAAGCGATCTTTATTTTCTTGAACGTATTGTTTTATGTTATCCATGAATAATTTAAATTTTTGATAATTGTAAATATACGAATAGATATTGCAATTTTAAAATGCTGTTTGAGCATACTTTTATTTTTGATATAATTTAAAGTTTGAACTTTGTATATTCAAAATATTGATTATATTTGCACTCACAAATTTTGCGGATATGGTGAAATTGGTAGACATGCCAGACTTAGGATCTGGTGCCGCAAGGCGTGTAGGTTCGAGTCCTATTATCCGCACGAAAAGTCTGAAACATTAGTTTCAGACTTTTTTTTTAGACCTATTTGAAGTGAAATTTCGCTATTCCTTTTAGGTAATTAGATTTGGATTTAATTTATGAAAACTATAAATTTCTAATTTTAAAAGATCTGCAATTTGTAAACTTGTCTTTTTCCAAAAAAATATCTTAATTTTAAACGCTGTTACTCCAAAAAAGTAATTCGGATATGAAAAAAAACAGTACTATGGTAACTTTAATTTTAGCACTAGTTGTTGGTTGCGCCTTGATTATTGGATCGGTTTTTTCGTTATACCGAGAAAAAAACAGAGCAACCGAAGAAGAAATTTCGGCTATAACCGATTCAAAGCTAGACATCGCAAACCAAAAAGTGGCTATTTTAGAAAATAAAATTGTAGAATCGAAAGAAAAATTCGACACCATAGAAACGACGCTTACCAAATTGCAAACCGATTCTTACGAAGAAGTTATCGATCAAAATATTCCGATTATCGAAATTACCGATACTGATATTGCTGAAAAATCAGATTTTGAAGATTCTGAAAAAAAAGTACACCGACTTATGTACAACCACCAACTAAAATTTCAAATGGTTAATGTGGGAAAATACTCTTTAAAAGACGTAATTTTTTCGGTTAAAGATATATATAACGAAAGTCCGGAAAAAAAAAGAAAAAAAAAGAACAAACAATACGAGTATATGGGCCAAACTTTTGACTCAGAAGATATGGGAAGGTACAATAATATTGAAGTTAATACTCTTAATTTAAAATCAAAACGACTACTCTACGTTAGCAATTTACCAAGTAGCTTTGGCGTTGCCGATTATTACTTTGATGTAATTGTAGAATGGAGTAAAGGGTTTTATCAAATGCATGTGGACATTGAAGAACTAAACGGAAAACTGAAATACCACTACGAATTTTTTGACATTAATGGTAAAAAATTAGAATTGAATTCGATGAGTCAAAAAACATAAAAACCTTCCGAAGAAGGTTTTTATATATTATTTCCCTGTTACTATCCAGTTATCTATTTTCTGTTCTAAAAGCGCTAAAGGCATTACCCCAGATTCTAAAACTTTTTGGTGAAAAACTTTAATATCGAATGTATCTTTTAGTTCGCGTTTTGCTTTTTCCCGCAATTCTAAAATTTTTAATTGTCCGATTTTATAAGATAATGCTTGACCAGGAATTGCCATATATCGTTCCACTTCAGAAATAATACTCGCTTCGCTTTCGGCTTCGTTTTCTAAAGAATATTTTATTGCTTGTTCGCGCGTCCAACCTTTAGAATGTAATCCGGTATCTACAACCAAACGAATGGCGCGATGCATTTCATTACCCAACATTCCGAAATACTGGTAAGGATCAGAATACAATCCCAATTCTTTTCCTAAACTTTCTGTATATAAAGCCCAACCTTCGCCGTAAGCGCCAAACCAATTGAATTTTCTGAAATCTGGTAAATCTTGGTTTTCTTGTTGCAGTGAAATTTGAAAATGATGACCAGGAATCGCTTCGTGTAAAAACAAATCTTCGTCTCCATAATAATTGTACTTTGTCACAGCTGGAATTGGAACATAAAAAATTCCTGGTCGCGAACCATCTGCCAAACCTTGCATGTATTCTGCGCTTGCTGTGTTTTCTCTAAAAGCCTCGGTACGACGAATCTCAAATATTGTTTTTGGTTGTAATGAAAATAATTTGTCTACGTTTGGTTTTATGGTAGCATGAATTTTTTCGAAATTGGCAATTACTTCTTCTGGTTTTGTAAATGGCATTAACTCTTTCTTATTTCTAACGTAATCGAAAAACTCCATTAAAGTTCCGGTAAAACCAACTTGGTTTTTTACTTTTTCCATTTCAGATTTTATTCTTGCTACTTCAGACAATCCTAACTGATGTATTTCTTCTGGTGTTTTATTGGTAGTCGTCCAGCTTTTCACCAAGACTTTATACAAATCATTTCCGCCTTCTACTTGGCCTATTCCGCTAGTTTCTCTAGAATTTGGCAAGTATTCTGTTTGTAAAAAAGTTACCATTTGTTGGTATTTTGGCATTAAATCGTTTTGGATAAATGCAGCATACTCTTCTGTAATTTTCTTTTTATCGGAATCGGAAAAGTCTTTTGGAAAATTTTTCACGGTAGAGTAAAAAATATTATCTTCTAGTTTTGGTGTAACAATATCTTGAAATTGCGGAATTAATTTTACCGTTAGCGCTTTTGGCAAAACCACTTTAGCTTCGATTCCTTTTTGCATGTACACTTTTGCAGAATCTAGCCAAACACTATACAATTGCATTCTTTTTAAAAAGTTAGAATAATCTTTTACGGTTTTAAATGGTTGCGCACTTTCACCAGCTGCAAATTGTGTCATGGTTAAATGCGTTCCCCAAAATTGGTGCATTGGCGTTAGGTTGGCATTGGTTTGTAGCATTTGTTGCCCAACTTCTGTTTCCCATTTAATAATATCAAAACTGTTTTTTTGCTCTGCAGACAAACTTTTATAGTCAATGTTGAAAAGTTCATTTTGGTATTTTTGAAAAAATTGTTTTTGCTTGTTGCGAAACGAATCGGTCATTTCAAACTGCAATTGGTCGTTGAATTGGCTTTTTCCGTTTTGAGTTGCATCTAACGGATTTAATTCGTTTTTGCCCTGATAATACTTTGCTGTTAAATCGTCAAAGTTGGCGCTTTTTTCTTCTGTTTTACATTGTATCATTGCTATAGAAATAGCCAGGGTTAAAACAATAATTACACTTTTTTTCATGTTTTGGTTTTGGATTAATTTGGTGGTTAAAAAGAAATTTATAATTAGCCGCGGGTATAGTGAAAATAAAAATTTTCGGGTGTTCCGAAATTTTTATTGTAACGAAAAACGGGAAATACAAATATAAAAAAAGCCCAAACAAATGGGCTTCTTAAAATTTTAGGCGTTTAAAGCTTCTACAATAATTGCTTCGTCTTTTAGCATGTCTTTTAGCATGTTTTCGATGCCATTTTTTAGGGTAAAAGTAGACGAAGGACAGCCGTTGCAAGAACCTTGAAGGATTACTTTTACACGTTTTTCTTTTTCGTCGTAGGAATCAAAAAGTATGTTTCCGCCATCTGCGGCAACAGCTGGTTTTACATATTCTTCTAAAATATTGATGATTTGCTGTGAGGTTGTATCTAAATTATCGAAGTTTTTGATTTGCTGTTTTTCAACTTTTGGATTTTCTACAATCTTAGTTTCGTCCACAACAATTCCTCCATTTTCAATAAATTGTTTAATAAAAGTTCGGATTTCTAGCGTAATTTCTTCCCAAGATGCCATGGCAAATTTGGTAATAGAAATATAGTTTTCATCCATATAAATTTCTTTTACAAACGGAAATTTAAATAATTCTTGCGCCAAAGGAGAAGCTACAGTATCGTCAATATTTTTAAATTCTAAAGCGGTTTTGGTTATTGCTTTATTAACTACGAATTTTAAGGTTGCAGGATTTGGGGTTGTTTCTCCATAAACGGTTACGGCACTTTTTGCAGCACGAACGTCTTCTAGTATGATTTTTCCACCATTCGTTACGAACTCACTAATTTGTTCGGAAACAGCATCTTGCACATCTTCCCATTCTACAATGCTAAAACGTTCAATTGCAATGAAGTTTCCAGAAATATAGATAGTTTTAACAAATGGTAAATAAAATAATTGCTGCGCAAGTGGTGAATTTTTAGCCTCGTCAATATTTTTAAACTCGTAATTTTGATTTTGAGTTATAAAATCTGGAAGCTCAAACTTAACAATTGCAGGGTTTTGCGTATTTTTTATTGTGATTTTCATGATGAATCTTATTTTTCTACAAATTTAACAAAGTTATTTTCTTTGAATGTTTATATTTGACATTTAAACAATTTATTAACATTTGAGGCGTTTTATTTAAGCTTTAAAATGTTCATCCCGAATAATATGAAAAGAATTTTACTTTCCCTTATTTTATTTTTATTTTTTACTAGTGGTTTTTCGCAAGCCATTCAGGTAAATACAACAACCTACTCGGTTCCACAATTAGTACAAAATGTGCTATTTGGCGATGGAACTGGTGCAACAAATTGTTCTGGTACAATTTCTAATATCACTTCGAGTACGGGTACGAATTATGGCAGCGTTAATGGTATTGGTTATTTTACCAACACCAATCCGGCATTTCCGCTTGCAAATGGGGTGATTTTAAGCACAGGTAATGTATCTTTAGCACCAGGACCAAATGCCAATGGGCAAAGCCAAGGCACTAATGCTTGGGTTGGCGATACGCAATTATTTAATTATATTCAGGGTTTAGGAATCGATCCAGGTCTAACGACCTATCGAAATGCCTCTATTTTAGAATTTGATTTTGTACCTGTTGCTAACAATTTTAGATTTGACTTTTTGTTCGCATCCGAGGAATACGGTACTTATCAATGCTCCTATTCTGATGCTTTTGCATTTTTTTTAAACAATGTAACAGCCGGAACTCCAGCCACTAATATTGCTTTAGTTCCTGGTACAACAACTCCAATTTCTGTTATAACTGTTAGAGACAATGCCAATAATACAATTTGCGCTTCGGTAAATCCAACATATTTTGGAACTTACAGCGCAGGTGGAACTTCAGCGGCAGCTAATGCATCGGCGACAAATTTTAACGGTACTACAGTTAAATTAACAGCGGCTTCCACTGTCGTTGCAGGAAATACCTATCATATTAAATTAGTTGTTGCCGATAGAAATGATACTGCATTTGACTCTGCGGTATTTTTAGGCGGAGGAAGCTTTGATATCGGCGCAACAACTATTATACCGCAAGCTGGTTCTGGTTTTACCAATACTAATTATTTAGTTGCGGACAATACCGCAATTTGTTCTGGTGATACAAGAAACATTCAAATTGGTACAGTGCCAATTGCTTCTGCAATTTATACTTGGTTTCAAGGTACTATGCAAGTGCAAACCGGACCAAGTAATGTTTATGTTGTCTCTCAACCGGGAACCTATAGTGTAAGCATAAGTTATTCGGCGACTTGTACTGTTCCAAGTTCCAACAATTTTGTGGTAGAATATTTTCCTCCAATGCCAATAAATAATCCCGATGATTTAATTTCAGCAACCAATATTTTTAATTTAAATTTAAATACACCAACCATACTGAACGGACAAAGTCCTTTTAACTATTCTATTGCTTATCATACCAACCCAACGGATGCACAATTCGCTGCTAACGCAATCACTAATCCTAACACTTATCCTGGAGCTAATGGACAAACAATTTATACTAGTATTTTAAATAGTACTACAAATTGCATCGAAACCAGAAGCTTTCTATTAAATATTGCTGCACCAGTAAATGCAGGAATAGATGGTGGCGTTACTGTTTGCGATAGCAGTACAGCAACCATAAATTTAGCCGATTTAATAACGGGAGAAGATTCTGGTGGCGTTTGGACAAGAACTGGCGGAACAGGCGGAACATTTGATGCCGCAGCCGGAACGTTCATTCCAGCATTAGGAAGTACTACTAGTACTTTTCAGTATTATTTAACGGCTGTAGCTCCTGCGGTTGATGATTCTAGCATCGCGACAGTAACTATAAATGCGCAACCCAATGCAGGTTCCAATGGCACGATAACGATTTGCGATTCGAATGTAGCTGTTATTGATTTATTTTCGATAATAACTGGCGAGCAAAGTG
>JBLIJW010000089.1:0-10063 GCA_047636155.1 Flavobacterium sp.
TCTTGTTTGATTGCTGAATTAGATTGTTCTAAAGAAGCAATTTCATTGGAATCTTTTTCATCGAGTACGCCATAAACGTAAAGTTCCAATATTCCAGATTAAATATATTCTTGTGTATTCATTATAATTTTAAATAATTTCTTAAATCGTTAATACAATTTCTATTTTGTGTTTTAACTGTCCCTAACGGAATTTCTAATTCGTCGGATGCTTCTTGCTGGGTGTAACCTTGAAAAAACAACAACTCTATTAGTTGTATGCATTTTGGCTTCAGTTTCTTAACGAAATCTTGAATACCTATTGTGTCAATTCTGTTAACTAGCTTGTTGCTTTCGTCTATTAAATGTACGAAATTATCTGAACTTAGGTTTTTTTGTTTGTTATTATGACCCTTAGATCTCAGTTTGTCTATACTTGCATTTCTAGCAATATTGACTATCCAAGTGTAAAACCTACCTTTGGATTCGTTGTAAGAATCAATATTTTTCCAGATTTTCACAAATACTTCTTGTAAAATGTCTTCTGCTTCTTCTTGGTCATTTATCAAATTAGAGATAACTGAAAATAAACTTTTGGAATACATATCATACAATGTGGTAAATGCCTTATCATCTTTTTTTAAAACTAAAGGTAAAATGTCTTCTTGCGTCATGGTCTGAGTATTGTTTACCAGACAAATATAGAAATTTAGTTCAAACAACCTAATTTTTAAGTCAATAAAATGCGAAGACAATCTCACTACTTTTAAATCAAAATATCCTAAAATTTGTATTTCGTTTAACAAAAAATTTTAAACAATTAAAGTATTTTTACAAAAAATTTTAAATATGAAAAATTCGTTAATATCCTTTTTATTCTTAGGATTTTTAATTTCTTGTCAAAATCAAGCGCAAACAAAAACAACCAGTGCATCTAAAACAAAAAGCAATATGGAAAATACAATTTATCAATTTAAAGTAGAGGATTTAGAGGGAAATGAATTTGACTTTGCTTCTCTAAAAGGTAAAAAAGTTATGATTGTTAATACTGCTTCTAAATGCGGATTAACACCACAGTATGAAGGTTTGGAAAAGATATATAAAGAATACAAAGATTCTAATTTTGTAATTGTAGGATTTCCCGCAAATAATTTTGCTTCGCAAGAACCGGGTACAAATGAAGAAATTGGTTCTTTTTGCCAACGCAATTATGGAGTAACTTTTCCTATGATGTCAAAAATATCTGTAAAAGGCGACGATAAAAATGAGGTGTATCAATTTTTGACAGAAAAATCTAAAAATGGTTTGCAAGATAGTAATGTCGAATGGAATTTTCAGAAATACCTAATTGATGAAAATGGTAAATTATCCAAAGTAATTTCTCCAAGAACAGTTCCTACAGATCCAGAAATTTTAAATTGGATAAAAAGCTAATTAAAAAAGTGACTTGTGAAAGTCGCTTTTTTTTATAACATTTTTTGCATGATTACAGAATGCAACCAACGATCAAATTTGTATCCAGATTCTCTGATATTACCTACAATTTCAAATCCAAATTTTTTATGAAATGCAATACTCGATTCGTTTTCTGAATCAATTACACCAATCATTGTATGTAAATTTTGTTTTTGTGCAATAAAAATTAATTCTTCTAACAGTTGTTTTCCAACTCCTTTTCCTGTAAAACTAGGTAAGGCATAAACCGAATGTTCAACCGTAAACCTATAAGCTTCTCGAAATCGGAATTCGCTATAATATCCAAAACCAACTAATGTAGTATCAAAATAGGCTACCAAAACAGGAAATCCTTTAGTTAATTTTTCTTTTAACATAGCAGTTTGATTATCTAAAGTTCGAACATAATAATCATACAAAGCTGTTGAATTAATAATATTATAATTAATTATATCTAAAATGGCTTGCGTATCTTTTTCTTCGTAATTGCGTATTTTTATTTCCATGTTTCAAAAGTACTTATTTTACTCTATTCTAAAAAATATTTGACTTATACATAAACTAAAAAAATCCTAAAAAGTCTATTATTTCTGCCTAAGTTCGTAACTTTGTAGTTTGAAAAGAAGCTATGCAGTATCCTAAAATTCCTTTGGCACAATCCATTATAGAAATTTGTCGTTTGAAAGGAATTACCAATATTATAATTTCTCCTGGTTCAAGAAACGCACCTTTAACTTTAGGTTTTGTAGCAAATTCTGCTTTTCAATGTTTTTCTGTTGCAGACGAGCGTTGTGCTGCTTTTTTTGCTTTAGGAATTGCACAACAAACTCAAAAACCAACAGCCTTGGTTTGTACTTCTGGTTCGGCTTTACTAAATTATTATCCGGCTGTAGCTGAAGCTTTTTATTCTCAAATTCCGTTAATAGTATTATCAGCAGATCGACCAACAGACAAAATTGATATTGGCGACGGACAAACAATTCGCCAAGAAAATGTATTTGCAAACCATTCTCTTTTTAATGCTAATTTATCTGAAGACGCTTCTGCGGATAACGATCTTCTAATCAATACAGCAATTAATACAGCGATAGAACAAAAAGGTCCAACTCATATAAATATTCCTTTTGAAGAACCTTTGTATGAAATGACCGATGAATTAATTGTTCAACCAAATATTTACGAACCTTTTTTTAACAAGAAGAAATCAGAACTAGATTACAGTTTTTATGCAAATAAATGGAATGCTGCAAAAAAGAAATTAATTGTTGTTGGAGTGGATAATCCAAATACAATTACAGAAGAAATTTCAGGTTTTCTTGCTGATTCAAACTCGGTAGTTGTTTTAATTGAGACTACATCTAATTTACACCATCCAAAATTTATAAATACAATTGATACCATAATTACACCGTTTACTGAAAATGATTTTAAAAATTGGCAACCCGATATTTTAATCACTTTTGGAGGAATGATTGTTAGTAAACGAATTAAAGCATTTCTAAGAAAATACCAAGCCAAAGAACATTGGCATATTGACGAACTTCGATTTTACGATACTTTCGGTTTCTTAACGGATTCGATTATAGCCAAACCAGTTAATTTTTTTCAGAATTTAATGCCTTTAGTAAAATCTATAGAAAGCGATTACAATGCAATGGCGCAAAAAATAAAAAGGCAACGCTTACAAAAAGCAAAAGAATATTTAAAAACTATTCCGTTTTCTGATTTTAAGGCGTTTCAAACTATTTTGCAAACATTGCCCAAAAACATTCAGCTTCAAATTAGCAATAGTTCGGCAATTAGATATGCCCAATTATTTGATATCGAAAAAAGTATCGAAGTTTTTTGTAATCGCGGTACAAGCGGAATTGACGGAAGTACATCTACAGCAATTGGCGCTGCTTTTGCCAGTGATAAACCTACTATTTTTTTAACCGGAGATATTAGTTTTTTTTACGACAGTAATGCCTTATGGAATTCCTATATTCCTAAAGATTTCAAAATTATTGTAATAAATAATGGTGGCGGAGGAATTTTTAGAATCTTACCAGGACATAAAGAAACGCCAGTATTTAATCAGTTTTTTGAAACTTCACATTGTTTAACAGCAGAACATTTGGCTAAGATGTTTGGTTTTAAATATAGCATAGCTAGCGATAAGAATTCTTTAAAACAATCTTTACAAGATTTGTATTCAGAGAACAACCAACCTGCAATTTTAGAAGTTTTTACGCCAACTTTACAAAACGATATTTATTTACTAGATTTTTTTAAAAATTTAGTTTAATTCTTTTTCCCAATATTTTTTGCCGTAACTACAAAAAATTTCTTCCTCAGATTTTATTTTTCTTTTTGCAATCAAGCAAACTTTTCCATTATCATCCAAAGTTATTAAGGCATTATTTTTAAACTCTGATTTAGAAAAACCTTTTGCATCATTTGCATATTTTGCAAAACCAGAAATTGCATAACAATCTAAAATAGTTCCGTTTGGCAAATTCATAAAATAACTGGCTGTAGTGTTTTTAGCCCTAAGTTGTGACTCTTCATAGCTTAGAATTTCGCCATTAAAATAGGCAATAATTTCTTCTTTATATATTTCTATCGCCGTAAATAATCCCCTTCCTGAATTGGGGACTTGTGATTCTTTTAAATATAAATAATCGTTTTCTTGAGCTTCAATTTGGTTGTCATTTTCCATCACAAAATAATTTCTAAAATGTAAAAATATAATTTAATTTACTTTTTGAGTTATAATGGTTCAAAATTAGTAATTGAAAATTCACAATTCATAATTCACAATTCACAACTCCTTTACATATCTTTGCAAAAAAAATTCATGTTATTAATAGGTCAAAATAATACGTTACAAATTTTAAGAGAAACCCAAGTTGGTTTATTTTTAGGAAACGGAAACGAAGCAGACGATGTTTTATTACCAAATAAATACGTGCCTAAGATTTACGAAATTGGCGAAGAAATTACGGTTTTTGTATATTTAGATCACGAAGAACGTCCAGTAGCAACCACTTTAGTTCCGTATATCTTTTTAAATGAATTTGCTTTATTACGAGTGAATTATACTAATCAAATTGGTGCTTTTATGGATTGGGGAATGGAAAAGGACATTCTTGTTCCGTTTAAAGAACAAGCCAGACCAATGGAAAAAGGCAAGCGTTATTTGGTTTACTTATACATGGATGAAAAAACAAATCGATTAGTTGCATCTAGCAAAACCAATCAGTTTTTAGAAAATGAAAATATAACCGTTCAAGAAGGTGATGAAGTAGATTTAATAATTTCGCATATTACAGAAATTGGTATAAATGTAATAATTAATGAAAAACACAAAGGCTTGGCATACAATAACGAAGTTTTTGACGTCGGTATTCGTACTGGCGATCGAATGATTGGTTACATTAAAAATGTGCGTCCTGACGGAAAGATAGATGTTTCTTTACAAAAGCCGGGTTTTGAAAATATCGAGCCAAATGCAGACATTATTTTAAACGAACTAAGAGCAAGCAGAGGATTTTTGCGTTTAAATGACAACTCTAATCCAGAAGACATAAAGACCATTTTAAAGATGAGTAAGAAAACTTTCAAAAAAGCTATCGGAACTTTGTATCGTCAAAAAATAATTGAAATAAAAGACGATGGAATTTACTTAGTGAAATAAAAATAACTTTCTTGATAAAAAAACCGTTAATTCTAAAATTAACGGTTTTTTTATGGATACTATTTTCTTAAATTTTTATTTTTTACATCAAACTTTAACATATTTGGTACAACCTTATTTTTAATTTAACAAAACATTAGGTTCAATTAGTTCGGTGTTGTGCTAACTAAAATTATTTTTGTATATAATAATGACAATATTGAACCAAAAAGAAGAATAGATAGAACTTTTGGAATTAAATTAGAGCAACAACTAGGATATTTCTCTTGTGGCTAATGTATTTTATCTTCCTTAAATTATTGATCCTTGTAAATTGAGCTTAACTTTTAATACTCTTGCATAAAAATGGCAATTAATTAAAAGTTCATTGTTAGTTAATCTTAACCTTTTATTATAAGCCAGCGGAATAAAAATCTTTGCTTTGGTTTATAACCTGATAAAACATTTTAAAGATACACCATGAAGGCAACCTTTAAAGAGTTATTTAACCCGAATTGACCAATAAATTACTTTGATGGTACATGATTACCTTTTGCAAAAAAGAGAGATAAATTTGCAGAATAGGGAAGCATACAAGGAATGTTTTCTACAGCTAGAAACAATTTTGAAATTCAAATAAGTAAATTTAAATTTTTAAAAATTAAAAAATCAATCCGCTAAATTAATTTCCATGAAAAAAAACTATTTTTTGAGTTTTATAATAGTATCCTTAGGTCTATTTTCTTGTAAAAAGACCGATACAACCAATCAAGAAAATCCTCTACCAACATATAAAGTCGTACAAGCCGATAAGACAAATACCACTTTGTTGGCCGAATATCCGGTAACTTTAGAAGGAGTAATCGATATTGAAATTAGAGCTAAAGTTGACGGATATATTGAGAAAATATTTGTGTATGAAGGACAAAAGGTTCGTCAAGGACAAACACTTTTTAAACTAGAAACAGAATCGGTTTCGCAAGATGCGGCAGCTGCAAAGGCAAAAGTTAATGCAGCACAAGTAGAAGTTAATCGTTTAAAACCATTAGTAGATCGAAAAATTATTAGCGATGTGCAATTAGAAACCGCCAAAGCAAATTTAGTTAATGCCAAAAGTAGCTATAAAAGTATTCTCGCAAAAATAAACTATGCCACCATAAAAAGTCCTGTAAATGGCATTATTGGTACTTTGCCTTTGCGTTTAGGGAGTTATGTAAGCAGCCAAACTGCCGAATCTTTAACAAGAGTTTCAGATGTTAGCTCGGTTTTTGCCGTTTTTTCTGTTAATGAAAAAGAGCAGTTAGACATAATGATGCATACAGATGGAAAAACATTTCAGGATAAAGTGAATAAAATGATGCTAGTTAGCTTAGTTTTAAGCAACGGAATGGTTTATAAACAAAAGGGTAAGATTGAAACTTTTAGCGGACAAGCTAACATACAAACCGGTTCGTTTAATGTAAGAGCAAAATTTCCTAATCCTAATAGATTTCTCCGTTCTGGTGGAAGTGGTACTATTCAAATTCCAACAGAACTGAAAGACGTGATTTTAATTCCTCAAAATGCAACTATTGAGTTACAAGGTAAACGAATTGCACTTATTGTTGATAAAGACAATAAAATCAAATTTGTACCAATTGAAACGCGTCCTGTTCCCGGAGGTAAATTTTTTGTGGTAGATAAAGGATTGACTACCAAGGATACGTTTTTGGCAGAAGGTGTAGGCATTATTACAGAAGGCACAGAAATTAAACCTGAAGTTATAGATTTAAAACAACTAGATAATCCTAAGGACTAAGTAATTACCAATCATGAAATACTAAAAAATTATGTTTTCAAAATTTATTGACAGACCAGTATTGTCAACGGTAATTTCTATAATCATCGTCTTATTAGGCGTTTTAGGATTACTGTCGCTTCCCGTTTCACAATACCCAGAAATAGCGCCGCCAACGGTTACCGTTGCTGCAAATTATCGAGGTGCAAGTGCAGAAGTAGTAATGAGCTCGGTAGTAATTCCGTTAGAAGAACAAATCAACGGAGTGGAAGACATGAGTTACATAACTTCAACTTCAAATAATGATGGTTCGGCATCTATAAATATTTATTTTAAATTAGGAACAAATCCTAATTTAGCTGCCGTCAATGTTCAAAATAGAGTTTCTAGAGCTACACCATTATTACCACAAGAAGTTACAAGAGCAGGAGTTACAACATCTAAAAAGCAAAGTGATAACATCTTGATTTTATCGTTATACAGCGAAAATCCAGAATACGACGATATCTTTCTTCAAAATTACGCAAACATCAATATTTTACCAAAAATAAAACGTGTTGCTGGAGTTGGGGACGCCATAATATTCGGACAAAGAGACTATTCCATGCGAATTTGGTTAAAACCTGATGTAATGGCTATGTACGGATTGGTTCCTTCTGATATTACAACCTTATTAGCGGAACAGAATATTGAAGCTGCTCCCGGTCAATTAGGAGAAAGTGGCGATCAATCTTTTCAATATCCTTTAGTATACAAAGGACGTTTGCAAAGTACCGAAGAATTTGAAGAAATTGTGGTTCGATCTACGCCTAACGGAAATGTATTGCGGCTAAAAGACGTGGCAAGATTAGAACTTGGTGCAATCAGCTACGCAGGTAGTTCGAAAACAAATGGTAACGAGTCTATTGCAATTGCCATTGCTCAAACTTCCGGTTCTAATGCAAGAGAAGTAATTGAAGGTTCGTTAAAAGTTTTAGATGAATCTGCAGTGAATTTTCCGAAAGGAGTAAAATACGTTACCTTAGTTAATGCGAACGATTTCCTAGAGGAATCTATATCAAAAGTAATTCGTACTTTAATTGAAGCATTCTTATTGGTTTTTTTAGTGGTTTTTGTTTTCTTACAAGATTGGAGATCGATATTAATTCCGGCCATATCAGTGCCAGTTGCAATTGTTGGAACATTCTTTTTTTTAGATTTGTTGGGTTTTACAATTAATTTATTAACTCTTTTTGCCTTGGTTCTGGCGGTAGGAATTGTTGTAGATGATGCCATTGTAGTAGTAGAAGCTGTTCATGCCAAAATGGAAGCCGGTGAATCTGATCCTAAAAAAGCAGCACATAGTGCCATGAATGATATTAGTAGTGCCATTATTTCAATTACTTTAGTAATGTCGGCAGTATTTATTCCAGTTTCTTTTATTAGTGGTTCAGCAGGCGTTTTCTATAAACAATTCGGATTAACTTTAGCCGTAGCAATTGTTTTATCTGCGGTAAATGCCTTGACACTTTCACCAGCTTTGTGTGCTATTTTTTTAAAACCACATAGCAAAGAAGAAAAGAAAAAAGGATTTTTACAACGTTTTTATACTTACTTTAATGTTGCTTTTGAAACTACTACGGTTAAATACAAAAAATCGGTAGAGTTTTTAATAAAAAGAAAATGGCTGGCCTTTTTGGGAATTGCAATTTTCTCAGTAATTTTTGTTTTATTGCTAAACGTTACTCCAAAAGCATTCGTACCCGGTGAAGATACCGGTGCCATTTTATCAGATGTATCACTTCCTCCAGGAACTTCACTAGAAAGAACTGAAGAAGTATTATTACAGATTGAAAATGAGGTAAAAGATTTACCAGAAATTAAAGAAGTACTACGTATCTCTGGACGAAGCTTAATTAGCGGAGCGGGTAGCAACTACGGAGTGGTAATTGTTAGATTAAAACCGTGGTCTGAAAGGCCAGATGCTGACCAAGAAATTACTGCTATTGTTGCAGAATTATTTAAACGTGTTGTATCCGTTAAGGATGCCAAAGTTGTATTCTTTGCGAGACCAACACTGGCAGGATTCGGAATTACAAACGGATTTGAGTTCCAACTTCAAGATCAAAAAGGAGGTACAATTAAAGAATTAAGTGAGGTAAATAACAATTTTTTGACAGCTTTAAATGGTCGTCCAGAAATTCAATATGCAGCAACCTCTTTTTCTCCCAATTATCCGCAATACCGAATGGATCTTAACGTTGCCGCAATTAAAAATTCTGGTTTAACAGTTACCGATGTTTTAGGAACTATGCAAGGGTATTACGGCGGAGTTTATGCTTCTAACTTTAATAAATTCGGAAAACAATACCGCGTAATTTACCAAGCAGATCCAGAATTCAGAACAGATCCAGAATCTTTACACAACGTATTAGTTAGAAATAAAAATGGTCAAATGGCACCAATTTCAGAGTACATAACCTTAGTAAAAGTTTATGGACCTCAAGCTATTGATCGTTTTAATTTATTTACTTCGGTTAAAATTACGGGTGCTCCAAATCCAGGTTTTAGTTCTGGTGAGGCAATTAATGCAATACAAGAAGTTGCAGGCAAGAGTCTACCATTAGGATATGGTTACGAATTTTCTGGATTGACTCGAGAAGAAATTAGTGCTGGTGGTCAAACTTTATACATTTTCTTACTTTGTTTGGTCTTTGTATATTTCTTGTTGGCAGCACAGTACGAAAGTTACATGCTTCCGTTTGCAGTATTATTGTCTTTACCAATTGGTTTGGCCGGAGCATATATTTTTGCTTATTTATTTAATGTTACTGATAATATTTATTTACAAATCACATTAATTATGCTTATCGGATTATTAGCTAAAAATGCCATTCTTATCGTGGAATTTGCGGTAGATGCAAGACGAAAAGGAGCGACTATTGCGCAAGCTGCCGTTCAAGGAGCAACAGCACGTTTGCGTCCTATTTTAATGACATCGTTTGCATTTATTTTAGGATTATTGCCCTTAATGCTGGCAACAGGTGCTGGTGCAGTTGGAAATAATGCTATCGGAACTGGTGCTATCGGAGGAATGTTGATTGGAACCGTATTGGGAGTTTTTGTAATTCCGATTTTGTTCATTGTTTTTCAAGGTTTACAAGAAAAAGTAAGTACCAAAACGATAATAGTTTCAACACAATCTGAAGAATAAAA
>JBLIJW010000090.1:0-9934 GCA_047636155.1 Flavobacterium sp.
AGAAGAAGCTTTTCCGTATTTATTTTTTAAAAAAGTACAGCATCTTGAAAAGCAAATAAACATCCAAACTGAGAAAACTAAAATAATAGGGGTAACGGGCGGAATCGGAAGTGGCAAAACAACTGTTGCAAAATATTTTGAACAACAAGGAATACCTATATATATATCTGATTTGGAAGCTAAAAACATTATGGATAATCCAATAGTTGTTCAAGAAATAGCAGCAAAATTTGGTAATTCTATCCTAAGCGAAAATGAATTAAATCGAGAAGCGCTTTCTAGTATTGTTTTTCAAGATAAAGATAAATTGCAAGAATTAAATCAAATTGTACATCCAAAAGTAAAAGAACATTTTTTAAATTGGTTGCATGCAAATAGCAATCAACCTTTTGTGATAAAGGAATCGGCAATTTTATTTGAGAGTAAAAGCTATTTAGATTGCGATTACATTATTTCTGTAACGGCACCAATTGATATTCGTATTGAACGAATCTTAAAAAGAGACAACACTACCAGGGAAAAGGTACTAATGCGCATAGAAAATCAATGGACTGATGCACAACGCTCTGAAAAAAGTGATTTTATAATAGAAAACATTAATTGGGATAAAACTGTTATAAAAATCAATGAAATTCTTAAATCATTGAAAATTATATAAAATAGTGGCTGAATGTTAATGTTTGGTTAATGCATTATCAGAACAAATGTTAAAATACTAAATTTGTTAAGATGAATAAATTGGTTTTTAGATTGTTAGTTGTTATTATGAGTTTATCCTTATTGGGAATCATAATGGTGCAAGTTTATTGGTTCAATAATTCTATACAAAATAGTGACGAACAATTTCGTTTTCATGTTAAGCAAGTAATGGGTAATGTGGCAGAGAAACTTGTTAAAAATGAGCAATATACTTTTTATAACAAAAATAACGACAAACGAGAAAAATTAATAAAAAGCAACAATGAAGCAGAAAAAATTGATTTATTAGAATATGGTTATTACCAAAGAAATTCTCGTACTAACGAAACTATAATTTATTCAAATACCATTGCTTCAGAAGATTACGACGTATACTCTACGTTCTTTGACAAGAATAAAAATAAAAAAGATAGCGTAAACGTTAAAAATTATACAGCCAAAAGAAAGACTGAAATTTTTAATAACAATACCTTCGATAACACTACAATCCGAAATTCTAAAATTCCGGATGTAACGATTGAAAAAGAAGGTAATTTGGATATTCTAGAAAGTGCGCAGTTTGAGATAGCCTATAAAGACCAAGCAGCGCTATTACCAATACAAGACCGAGTAACAGTTAGATATTTACAAAAAGTAGTTTCTACAGAGTTAAACGAATATGGAGTAAAAACACCTTTCGAATTTAATGTTACTAGTAACGGAATGGCAACCAAAATTAGGTCAGAAGATTTTAAAATAGATAAAAATTCTACCTATTCTATTCCTATTTTTGTAGATAATGAAAACGTAAATAAATACCAATTACTGCTTACTTTTCCGCAAAAAAGAAAATTTCTTTTTTCAGAAATCGTAGCAATAACTGTTCTTTCTATAATATTTACCTTATTAATTATTATTGCTTACGCCAATGCATTACATCAATTAATAAAACAACGTCAGATTTCTGAAATCAAAACCGATTTTATAAACAACATGACACACGAATTTAAAACACCAATTGCAACTATCAACCTTGCTTTAGATGCTATCAAAAATCCAAAAGTGATTGACGACAAAGAAAAAGTACATCGCTATTTGCAGATGATTCGTGACGAAAACAAAAGAATGCATGCTCAAGTTGAAAATGTTTTACGTATATCAAAACTAGAGAAAAAGGAGTTAGATATAAGAAAAGAACCACTAAACGTGCAAGAAATATTAGAACATGCTATTGATCATGTTAGTTTAATTATTGAAGATAGAGATGGTAAAATTACCACAAATTTTCAAGCAACAAGAAATACAGCATTATTAAACGACGTACATTTTACTAATGTATTAGTTAATGTTTTAGATAATGCTATAAAATATTCGCCAGAAATACCAGTGGTAACAGTTACCACAGAAAATATTAAAGATACAATTGTTATAAAAATAAAAGATGAAGGTTCTGGAATGAGCAAAATTGCACAGAAAAGAATTTTCGAAAAGTTTTACAGAGAACACACAGGAGATATTCACAACGTTAAAGGCCACGGATTAGGTTTGTCTTACGTTAAACGAATTGTAGAAGATCACGACAGTCAGATTTTTGTAGAAAGTGAAAAAGGAAAAGGAAGTACATTCATAATAAAAATTCCACTAATAAATTAAAATTACCATGGAAAAAGAAAATAAAAAAATCTTGTTAGTAGAGGATGACCAAAATTTTGGAGCTATTCTAAAAGACTACTTAATGCTCAACGACTTTGACGTAACCCTTGCAAAAAACGGTATGGAAGGTTTTGAGAAATTTAAAAAAGACACCTACGATCTATGTATTTTAGACGTAATGATGCCGTATAAAGATGGTTATACGCTTGCGAAAGAAATACGCGAAAAAAGCAAAGAAGTGCCAATAGTTTTCTTAACGGCTAAAACCATGAAAGAAGACGTAATGAAAGGTTACAAAGTTGGTGCAGATGATTACCTTAACAAACCATTTGATTCCGAAGTTTTGTTAATGAAAATCAAAGCTATAATGCAAAGAAAATCATCTGACACAAAACCAGAAAATGCGCAATTTGAGTTTGAAATCGGTAGATTTCATCTTAATTCAAAGTTGCGTTTCTTAAATTTTCCTGGTAACGAGCCAATTAAATTATCACCAAAAGAAAACGAATTGCTAAAAATGTTAGCCATTTATGTAGAAGATTTAATGCCAAGAGAATTAGCATTAACAAAAATTTGGAGAGATGATAATTACTTTACATCCAGAAGTATGGACGTATATATTGCTAAACTTCGTAAGTATTTAAAAGAAGACGAAAACGTCGAGATTTTAAACATACACGGAGAAGGATTTAGATTAGTTGTAAAAAAATAATTATAAAAAAAGCTTTTAATTTATTTTAAAAGCTTTTTTTTATGAAGCTATTTCCCGCTTTACGCTATATCTTTTTATTTTATCGAAAATTTTGACCAATTGTTATTTCTTTTTGATAAAATAAAAAGGATACCGCTTCAATCGGGGCTAAAAAGTGTGTAATAAAATTAATTGTTTTTGTCAATACTCATAATAAAACAATTCTTTCCATCCTTATTTACATAAAAAGTTTCTCCATCTTCTTCTATTGCAACAGATTCATTCCAAACCATTTCTCGCAAAAAATGCATTTCCATTTTATGAAAAGTATTCTTTAAAACATATTCTGCATTCAAACCATCCAAACACCATTCTATATATTTTATATTATTAACATGGTTCACAATATCCAAATCAGATAAAACTACTTTTTTTCGCCAAGAATTAATTACGTTTTTCAAAAGTTTTGGTTTTTTAAATTCAGATTTCACAGCATATTTTACAGGAAAAGTTTCAAAATGGTCACTTTTTAAAACCAAACTTTCTGGTCTTCGTTTTATAGTATTAATAATAACCCAAAGAGTTTCACAACCTATTATAGTTTTGTCATTCACAAGTACTTCAAAACATCTAATAGATTTTGAATTTTCTAAACTTTTAATCCAGGTTGTTATGGTAACTTCTTCGTTCCATTTTGGCATATTTTCAATTTCAACGAGCATTTTGGCCAAAACCCAAGCTTGGTCGTGTTTTTGCAAATCAGATAATCCGATACCTCCAAAATCTGCATGATTGGCAGCAACCATTTGTAACAAATTAAATAACTCTGTATATTTTAAAGATCCGTTACTATAACATTGCAAAAAATTTATTTTAAAATTTTCAGAATATATAGATTTAAAGTTGCTGTGCATGTTTTTGTAATTATATAATTTACAAAGAAACAAAAGACAATATGTAAATAGTATAACATTATGATAAAATGTTATAAAGCTTTTTTTTTTTGATTTTCTAATTTTGGTTTTATATATTTATTTATTAAAAAATGTCGATAAAACTAGCATTTCCTGACTTACCGCAAAATGATTCTTTATTTGAAAATAGTTTTTTTCAAACTATTTTAGCTACAATTAACGACGGCATTTTAGTAACAGAAACTAATTATATCGAAAAATCTGGTCCTAAAATTATATTTGTAAACGCCGCATTTTGCAGAATGACTGGGTATTCTGCCCATGAAGTAATTGGTAAAAATCCTCGATTTTTACAAGGTCCAAAAACAAGCAGGTTGCAGTTAGAAAAACTTAAAGAAGGTTTAAAAAATAAAGCTTCCGTTCGTGTTAATCTTATTATCTATAGAAAAGATGAATCAGAGTTTGATGTCGAATTAGATATTGTTCCAATTTACAATAAGGACAATATTTGTACTCATTTCGTTTCTATTCAAAGAGAAGATTCTAAAAGACGAAAAAAAGAAAAAACTTTAAAGGCTAGTAATTCTTTCAACAAAACAATTATTGAAAGTAGTCCGGATTGTCTTAAAATTTTAAATAAAAACGGAGAAATAATCTTCATAAATCAAAACGGACTTTGTTTGTTAGAATTAGAAGATTCTAATTTAATATTAAATTCAGCTTGGTCTGACTTTTGGGATGAAGAACAAAAAGAAGTTATTCAAGATGCACTTAAAGACGCATTACAAGGTAAAGAATCTAAATTCTTAGCACCTTGCAAAACATTCAAAGGAAATCAAAAATGGTGGTCGGTTTTAGTTCGACCTATTTTAAATTCTAAAGGTAAAGTTATTCAAATTCTTACTGTATCACGAGATATTACAAACGAAAGAATAATTGAGGAAAAAATCAGCGTTTTAAACGAAAATATAGAAAATAATATCGAAGTAAGAACCAAAGAGTTAAAGAAAAAAAATCAGGAATTAGAAAATGCAAATGTGGAATTAGCTTCTTTTAATTATATGGCAAGTCACGATTTACAAGAACCTTTAAGAAAAATTCAAATGTTTAGTAATATGATTTTAGATACAGATGAAAAGCTAGAATCCGTAGAACGAAATCTTCCTAAAATTTTAGCAGCTTCGGATAGGATGCGGAATCTTATTACCGATTTGCATAATTTTTCTGCAGTTAAAAGTAACGAATTAAAACTAGAACCAGTTAATATAAATACAATCTTAGAAGAGGTAATGTTTAATTTATCAGAGCAAATAGCAGAAAATAGCGCTAGTATTTCTACAAATAAATTACCTGTAATCTCAGGGATAGATCTTTTATTGGTGCAATTATTTTCTAATTTAATTGAAAATTCTTTAAAATATCGTAAACAAGACGTTTCCCCAATAATTATTATTAAAAGCGAAGAAGCAGATGTTGTAGACGCTAAAGAAAGCTATAACACAGATACTACAAAATTTTATAAAATAATTTATACCGATAATGGTATTGGATTTGATAATTCGCAAAAAGAAAAAATATTTAAACTTTTCCAACGTTTGCACCAAAAAAATCAATATTCTGGAACCGGAATTGGTTTAACAATTTGCAAAACTATTATGCAAAAACACGGTGGTTGGATAGAAGCAGAAGGCGTTGCTGGAGTTTCAGGAACTTTTATAATGTATTTTCCAAAAAGATAATTTCTTTAATTTCTTTTATCAACAATTATACTTTTTCATCTTCAATGGTTTTGTCGATATATTCATTAATTTCCTTTATATCATAATTCCAAGAAAACCATTTTGCCTTGTCACTGCGTTTGAACCAAGTAATCTGACGTTTGGCAAAACGGCGCGTATTTTTCTTTATTTCCTCAATAGCAAATTCTCTGCTAGTTTGTCCTTCAAAATAGTTAAATAATTCTCTGTATCCAACTGTTTGTAAGGCATTTAAATTTTTACATGGCAGTAGTTTTTTTGCCTCATCTTCTAAACCATCTCTTAACATAGTATTTACACGTTGGTTTATTCTGTCGTACATTATTTCTCTTTCTGCTTCTAATCCGATGATAATAGGAGTGAAGTTGCATTTCCTTTTGGGTTGGTTTATAAAAGCAGAATATGGTTTGCCACTTGCTAAACAAACTTCGACAAAACGCATTAATCGTTGCGGATTTTTTAAGGTCTGTGCATTTGTATTTTCCAAATGCAAATAATAGCCAGGATCTAAAGTTTGCAATTTTTCTTGCAGAAATTGGATTCCTTTTTTTGAATATTCCTCTTGCAATGTTTCTCTAATTTCGTTTGAAGCTTCTGGAAAATTATCCAATCCATACAAAAGTGCATCTACGTATAATCCAGAACCGCCAACCAAAATTTGGACCGATTTTTTTTTGAATAATTTATCTAAGGTTTCTATTGCTTCTCTTTCAAAATCGCCAACATTATAAGAATCTAAAATAGATTTATTTTGAATAAAATAATGTTCAGCCACTTGTAATTCTTCTGCACTTGGAACTGCGGTACCAATTGTCATTTCTTTAAAAAATTGTCTGCTATCACAAGAAATTATCGAACAATTGTATAAATTAGCCAGTTTAATACTCAAAGCCGTTTTGCCAATTCCGGTAGGACCAATGATGGTAATTAGATACTTCAAATTTTTAAAAGTTAATACGTTTTTTATACTTCTCTTTTCGGATGGCATATTTCACTTTATCTGCAATTTCAGTAGAATGTAGTATCGGAATAAGTATCGTTTTTAAAATCGGAATCTTAGTTATCTGGTAATTTAAATCGTAAAAGCAATAGCCTATTACTTTACCATTTTCTAAAACAATTGCACTTCTTTCTTCAATTTTTCTGCCTCGATCTACCAAGATACAATTTACAGCATCTAAATTATTTTTAGAGATAAATTCTTTTACTCTTATATTATAATCTGTAAATTTTTCTGACTGAATGCAAGCGCCTTTACATTCGCCATTTTTGTGTGAATAACAAGCATTTTCGAAATCAAATAATCCGTTTAGTTTAGGACACAATTGGTAATCGCTTGTTAAGGTTTGAACCGCATTTTTAGCATCTGCAATGGTCATGAATAACAGTATTTCTTTTTTACGTCTGTCGGTTTTTCGAATTTCTAAATTAATAAAACCATTGGAGTCTTTGAAAAAATACAACCCAAACGGAAATTCTTTTTTATTTGTAAACTTATTGTTTAATAATGGTTTAATGGTATTTATTTCTTGCGACTCTTTAATATATGCAATCAAGTCGCTACCTGTTTCTTCATAGGTCACAGCAGCAGTATCTTTCTGTAAAGTCTTACTTTTTTTGTTTGTACCAGTAAAATATTGGTTGACTTTTTTTCGAATATTTCTTGATTTTCCGACTAAAATAATTTCACCAGAAATGTCGTGCATGTAAAAAACACCAGTTCTTGAAGGTAAAGATTTTACAATTTCAAGAAGTTTTACATTTATGGTTTTTTCAATTTCTTGCTTTACAAATTCTTTTAAAACATTTTTATTTAAATCTTTTTCTAATAATAATTTAAATAACTTTACTGTAGCCATTGCGTCTCCGCTAGCACGGTGTCTATCTGCCATCGGAATTCCTAAAGATCGCATTAATTTCCCTAAACTGTAAGACGGTTGTTCTGGAATTAAGTTTTGAGCCAACTCTACTGTACAAATTGTTTTAGAAGTAAAATCGTAACCTAATCGTGCAAACTCATTTCTTAATATTCGATAATCAAATAAAGCATTGTGAGCAACTAAAATGCAATCGGAAGTTATCTCCACAATACGCTTCGCTACGTCATGAAATTTAGGTGCAAATTCCAGCATTTTCTCATTAATACCAGTAAGTTTTACAACAAAAGGTTGAATAGGTCTTTCAGGATTAATAAGACTTATGAATTGATCAACAATCTCGTGGCCATCAAATTTATAGATAGCAACTTCTGTTATACCTTCTTCATTAAATTGTCCACCGGTAGTTTCAATGTCTATAATACAATACATTCTTAATTTCAATTTCTAACTTCAATTTCATTTTACTATCTACTTCCAAAGATACTACTTCCAATTCGAACCATTGTACTTCCGCAATCTATGGCAATTCGATAATCTCCAGACATTCCCATAGAAAGGGTTTCCATTTTTACATTAGAAATTTCGGTATTTTTATATTTTTCAAAAACTACTTTCAGGTTTTGAAATTCTTTTTTTACCTGTTCTTTGTTATCAGTAAAAGTAGCCATTCCCATCAATCCAACAATTTGAACGTTTTTAAAAGAGGATTCTTCCTTTCGTAATGTTTCTAAAATTTCTTGCAATTCGGTCTCGTCTAAACCAAATTTTGTTTCTTCTTCGGCAATATGCATTTGCAACAAGCAGTTAACTACTTTATCGTATTTTTTTGCTTGCTTATTTATTTCGGATACTAATTTCAAACTATCCACGCCATGAACCAAACTTACATATTCTGCCATGTATTTTACTTTATTGGTTTGTACATGACCAATCATATGCCATTGAATATCTTTTGGCATTTCTTCCCATTTCTCTGTCATTTCTTGGATTTTATTTTCTCCAAAAATACGTTGACCAGCGCTATATGCTTGCATTAAATCAGAAACAGGTTTTGTTTTAGAAACAGCAACAAGCGATACGTTTTTTGGAATTTGGGAATTTATGGTGTCTAGATTATTTTTTATTGACATGGCGTTATGGGTTTTATTTGGTATATTATTTTAATTAAATAATTCGTAAACAACCAAACCACTTCTTATTTTTGGTTCGATATAGGTACTTTTTGGAGGCATTATTAAATTGTTATCTGCTAGAGTTTTTATTTCAGAAATTTCACTAGGAAAAAGCATAAATCCTACAGCAAATTCGCCTTCATCTATTAAAGATTTTATCACAGAAACAGATTGTTTTCCAGAAACATATTCAATTCGTTCGTCGTTTCTTAAATCCTCAATTGCTAATAATGGTTGTAAAACGGTATCGTATAATATTTGAGCATCTAATTTTTTTAGAATTGAATTCTCTTTATTAATACTATTTTGTTTATAAAAAAGCGCATAAAAATCGCCATCTAAATACATTCCGAATTCAAATTTACTTTCTGGTTTCCATAATTCTTGTAGTTTGTTTTTAATTATGAAATGATTTTCTAATTGATGTAGAAACTCCTTTTTTTCAAAACCATTTAAGTCTCTAATAATTCGGTTGTATTCGTAAATTTTCACATTACTTTCGGCAATCAAAAAACTCATGAAAAAGTTATAATTATTATTTTTTTCTGATTTATTTTGGTCAAAAAGTAGTTCTGCAGAAGCCGATCTGTGATGCCCATCTGCAATATATAATTCAGGTATTTCTAAAAACTGTTTCTGTAACCATTCAATTTCGTTCGCATTATCTATTTTCCAAAACTGATGTTCTTCTTTATTTGATGTAGCAAAATTATATAAAGGAACTTCCTTTTTTTTATCTAAAATCCAATTGGATATACTTTCCTTATCTGGATAAGTAATTAAAACTGGTTCGGTATTAAATCCGGTTTGGTGCAAATAATCGCTAAATAATTCCACTCTGTATTGCAGCGTATCTTCGTGTTTTTTTATTATATTATTTTTATAATCGTCTATAGATGTAGCGGCAATTATTCCGGTATATACATGTTCTTTTGATGCGATTTCATACAAATAAAAACAAGCCGAATTCTCAGTTAAAAAGACACCTTCGTCTTTAAAATCGGCATATTTTAATGCAACTCCTTTAAATCGTTTATCTAAAGTGATTTTTTGAGAATGCATGTAAGCCGGATTTAAAACATGCAAAAAAGAGTATGGATTAAAGTTTAACCAAGATGCCAATTCTGTTGCGGAATAGTCGTCATAACTTCGACATGTTACCAATGCAACTTTATCTGCTGTTGGTCGA
>JBLIJW010000091.1:0-9830 GCA_047636155.1 Flavobacterium sp.
CGAAACTGTAGAACGCATTCTAACGCCACTTTGTTCAGATAAAGACATTAATTCAACGGGAAATGCTTTCTTATTATAAGGTATGTTTATTTTTTGGTGGCGTTCTGTAATAAAAGATTTTTCTTCGCCTTCTTTTGCAATGCCAGAAAAGTCACCTTTAATATCCATCATTAAAACAGGAATACCTGCAGCAGAAAGCTGTTCTGAAAAAACTTGTATGGTCTTAGTTTTACCTGTTCCCGTCGCGCCAGCAATTAATCCGTGACGATTTAAAGTTTTTAAAGCAATTTTAACTGGTGCTTCTCCAATAGTTTCTCCATCGAGCATCGCTGCACCGAGGGTTAAACTTTCCCCTTTAAAAGAATAACCATTTATAATGGCAGAAATAAAACTGTCCTTGTTATTCATCGATTTCGCTCAATTAAATTATTTAAGTATGCAAGATACTATTTTTTGAAAAGGTAGGGATAAGGCATATTAAAATTAAAAACCTAAAATTTTCCCAAATATATAATTCTGATACACGATTATTTGAAAATCTACGTTAATAAAATAAAAAAGCTAATGATTTTATTCTTGTTTAGGGTAATTAAGATTTATTATTGTAAGTAATTGTCTAAAGAGCAAAGGAATACGAGAAATTTAGGTTAACTATTCGTTATAATAGTAAAAAAAATTTTTTTATTTAAACTAAAAATATAAATTTGCCCCTATTCAAGTTTATAAATCATTAAAATCATTAAAAACTATTAAATTTTAAAAAATGGCAAACGTTAAAAAAGAGAGTGGAACAAATTCAGGCGGGTTTTTTTCTGGAATTGTAATTGTGTTAAGTGTTGTTGTAGGGTATTTAATATGGAACTTCTTAATGGGTGCTGGGTCTAATTTCGAAGGAGGAGTTAACACAGGTCAACCACTTCAAGGTAACTATTTAGCAATGATGTACAAAGGTGGATTCATTGTACCAATATTAATGGGGTTAGTTTTAATGGTTTTAGTTTTTTCAATAGAAAGATACTTTGTTATCACAAAAGCAGCAGGGAAAGGAAACTTGGATCAATTTATGAAAAGCATCCAGTCAACTGTTAAGAGCGGGAATATAGAAGAAGCAATTGCTTTATGTGATAAACAACAAGGTTCGGTTGCAAATGCAATTCGTTCAGCGCTTGTTAAGTATCAAGATGTTAAGAAAGAAGGTTTCAATAGTGAAGAAGCTGCTGAAACAATCCATAAAGAAATAGAAGAGGCAACTTCATTAGAAATGCCAATGCTAGAAAAACACATGACTATTATCTCAGCATTAGTTTCATTAGGAACACTTGTTGGATTATTAGGAACTGTAACTGGTATGATTAAGGCGTTTGCTGGTTTAGCTGGTGGTGGTGGAGCAGATTCTGCGGAACTTGCAAATGGTATTTCTGAAGCACTTATTAATACTGCAACAGGAATTCTTACTTCTTCTTTAGCGATTATTTCTTACAACTTTTTCACTTCTAAAATTGATGATTTAACTTATTCAATTGACGAAGCGGGAACAACAATTGTAAATACCTACAGACATTTCAGAGGAAGTTTAAAACAATAATTTTGATAATTTATATCAAAATAAATAATTCAAAATAATGGCTAAAGTAAAAGCACAAAAGAAAGCAGGTTCTACAGACATGACAGCAATGTGTGATGTAGCATTTCTTTTGCTTACTTTCTTTATTCTTACGGCAACCGCAAAGGTTCCGTCTCCAATAACCGTAGACACGCCAAGTTCTACTAACAAAACTAAGTTAGAAGCAGATAAATTGGTTACAATTACTGTTGGTACCGGAGATCAAAATGTATTTTTTGATATCAAAAATAGAGGAGTTCGCGAAAAAATGCTAGAACTGATGGCAGACAAATACGGTCAAAAATTTACTGATGAAGAAAAACAACAATTTCTTTTTATGGAAAGTTTTGGCGTTCCTGTTGAGGGTTTAGCGCAGTTGGTGAAAATGAAAACTGCTCAAAGAAATGAACCGGGAGTTCAAACGGGAATCCCATTTGATTCAATAAACAATCAATTATCCGATTGGATTTATGCTGCAAGACAAGCAAACGTTGAGTTAAATCCAGATGGAGAAGAACTTATTTTTGCTCTCAAGGGAGATGCAAAATTGCAGTATCCTAAAATCCAAAAAATTATGGATATTTTACAAGACAACAAAGTGAATACCTTTGATTTAGTAACGGGTTTACGAGACAAGAATTACTAAAATTTAAAAACACACAAAATGGCTGAATTAAATACAGGCGGCGGTGGTGGTAAAAAAGGTAGCGGTAAAGTAAGAAGTAAAAAACAAAATACTAAAGTAGATTTAACTGCGATGGTTGATTTGGCTTTTCTTTTAATCACTTTCTTTATGCTTACCACAACATTGTCAAAGCCACAAGTTATGGACTTAACGTTACCTAAAAAGGATGATGTTAATGAACCGACAAAACCAATGAAAGTGGACGAAAGAAGAACATTAACTGTAATTCTTGGGGCAAACAACGAAATTCAATGGTACCATGGTTTATTAGACACTCCTTTTGCTGGACCTAAAAAAGATACTTATGGTGGCAATGGAATTCGTAAAAAAATCTTGGAATTAATTAAAACTGTTCCTCAAACTACCGGTAAGGCAGAAGATGGTTTAATTGTGATTATTAAACCAACTAAAAAATCTACATATAGAAATTTGGTAGATATTTTAGATGAAATGGCGATTTCTGGAGTAGAAGTTTCAGCGATTGTTAATGATATAAGTAAAGAAGAATTGGCATTATTTAAAACTGCTAACTAACCATTTTAAAAAAGTAACAAATGAAATTAGACTTATTTAACAATAAATGGTTAGAAATTGTTTTCGAAGGACGAAACAAATCTTACGGAGCATATGAGTTGCGTAAAGACAGTAAAAAAACAACATTTTTAGCTATGTTTATTGGGGCAGTTATTTTCTCCTTAGCAGTGGCGACTCCCAAAATAATGGATCTTTTGGGTAGCGGAAATAATGATGAGTTGGCCTTAGACAAAAAGATTGTAACCATTAAACTTCCTCCAAAGGAAGAAGTTAAAAAAATCGAAAATCAACCACCACCACCACCACCACCACCAAAAGTGGATCAAGTAAAATTTACAAAACCTGTGGTTGCGAAAAAGGAAGAAATTACAGAAGATCCACCCAAAGTTAAGGAATTAGAGAAAAAGGTAATCGGAGATAAGGATATTAAAGGTGATCCAGATGCTCCATTAACTTTAGGTCCAATTGGTGATGGACCAAAGGAAGCTGCGGTAACTGAAGATAACAGTTTATATAACATGGCTGGTATTGAAGTGAAGCCAGATTTCCCTGGAGGTTTAGGAAAATTCTACAAATTTGTAGGAGATAAATTTGAACCACCAACAGATGATGAATTTAAAGGAGGTAAAGTTTTTGTAACCTTCGTTGTAGAAAAGGACGGCTCATTAACAGATATCAAAGTAGTTCGAGATGTTGGTTTCGGTACAGGTAAAGAAGCAATTAGAGTATTAAAATCTTCACCAAGATGGAAACCGGGTGTTCAGAATGGGAAACCAGTTCGTGTGCAATATTCTCTTCCAATTACTATTAATGCAGGTTACTAATGTTTAGTGAACAATACATAAATTTCAAAAAGAAATCGCTTAAAGAGCGATTTCTTTTATTTATAGGAATTTTATTTTTTTTGATTTATTTAACATTAGGTTTAATTATTATATTTTGGCGAGATTTTCCTATAGAAATGAAAACGGAATATCGTATTGCTTTCGGTATTCTTTTGATAGTTTATGCATTTATAAGGTTTCTACGCTTTTTTAATTCTAATAACGAGATTGATGAGAATAACTAAAATATTTATTTGTTTAAGCTTTATATCTATAGGGTTTTACTCTTGTAAAAATAAAGTAAATAAATCCTCTGATTTAGATACCATTTTAACAGGCAAAATCGAATTACTTGTAGATGAATCTTTTGCACCTGTTATACAACAAGAAATTGATGTTTTTGAAAATATTTATGACGCAGATATTAAGTTAGTAGCTAAGTCAGAAGCAGAAATAATGTTAGATCTTGTAAATAAAACTTCTCAAGTTGCGGTTTTATCTCGTAAACTAAATGAAGAGGAACACAAAATCTTCCAATCAAAGAAAATCACTCCGGTTGAAACTGCAATTGCAACAGATGCTATTGTTTTCATTAAAAACAGAAATAGTACCGATAGTATAATTGATCCACAAACTATTTTTGATTTTTTACAAGGAAAACCTACTTCTATCAAAGGTCTTGTTTTTGATAACTTAAATGGGAGTTCTGTGCGTTATTTATTAGAAAAAGCTAATGTAAAAAGCATTCCAACAGAAGGAGTATTTTCTTTTAAAAATAGTAATGAAGTAATTGATTATGTTGCTCAAAATGATGGATTAATAGGTGTTGTTGGATTAAATTGGCTTTTACAGCCAAAGAATGAGATGCGAAGTAATGTTAAGAAACTATTAATTCTAAGTGTTAAAAACGCTGAAAACCAGTATGTTTATCCAAGTCAAGAAACCTTGGCAGACGAATCCTATCCTTTGGCACGTGATTTGTATATTATCAATTGTCAAGGTTATAGCGGACTAGGAATGGGCTTCAAAGCTTTTACTGCAGGCGATAAAGGACAAAGAATAATTTTAAATTCTGGATTATTACCAATAAAAATGCCAGGTCGAAAATTACGAATCAATAATAAAATCGAATCCAAATAAATTAAATTACAAAGAAATGAACAAGTTAAAAATTTTCAGTATTGCTTTGTTTGCATTTGCCTCGGCAATTCAAGCTCAAGATATTGACCAAGCTAAAAAGGCAATGGATGCTGAACAGTATGAAAAGGCAAAAACAATCCTAAAGAATAGTATTAAGTCAAATCCAGATGAAGGAAAAGCAAACTTTCTTTTGGGCAATATCTATCTTAAATCAAATGTTATAGATTCTGCTAAAGCAGTATTTACTTCTGGTTTATCTGCAAAAAGAGATGCTAACTTTAATTACATTGGATTAGGTCAAATTGACTTAAGCAATGGCAAGTCATCTGATGCAAAAGCTAAATTTGATAATGCTGCGAAAGATACTAAACGTAAAGATTGGGAAGAATTTTTATATATAGGAAAAGCATATACCAATTCAGAAAATCCAGATTATAAAAAAGCTGTGGAATGGTTAAAGAAAGCAAAAGAAGTTAAAAACTATGGCGCAGAGGTAGAACTTTCTTTAGGTGATGCATATTTTGGCGACAAAAATCAAAACGAAGCTTACGTGGCATATCGTTCTGCATATGATTCAGACAAAAACTTAATTCGTGCGAAAATGCAATTGGGAGTTTTACTTAAAAATGCACGTGCATTTGGTGAAGCTATTAAAGCATATGACGAAGTAATTTCTTTAGATCCAAATTATGGTCCGGTATACCGTGAACTAGCCGAAACCTATTATTTATGGGCAAATGTAACTCCAAGAAGTTATGATCAGTATATCCAAAAATCATTAGGGTTTTATGAAAAATACCTAAGCTTAACCGATTATTCATTATCTTCACGTATGCGTCATGCCGACTTTTTAATTCTTGCAAAAGATTACAAAGCACTAGAAGTTGAAGCAAATAAGATGAAACAATTAGATAAAGTAAATCCTAGAATCTTACGTTATTTAGGATATTCAGCTTACCAGAACGGAAATACTGACGAAGCGATAACTGCTTTGAACGATTTTATTTCTAAAGGAGAAAACAAAGTAATTGGTCGCGATTATTTATATTTAGGTTTAGCTAAAGCAAAAAAAGCATTTTCTGCAGACGGTGAATCTTTAGACACTTTAAAATTCCGTTTGGCAATAAAAGATATCCAAATGGCAGTAATAAAAGACAGCACTTTGGCAGAAGATTTAAATGCAGTTGGTAAAGAATTCTTTTCTAAAAAGAAATACGCCGCCGCCGCAGATATTTTTGAAATTGCAATAACTAATCCAGAATCTAAAAATTATTTAGAAGACAATATTTATTTCGGTCTAACTGTTTACACAGAAAACAGAGGTAAAAAACCAGAGGCGATGGATAAAAAATCTCTTCTTAAAGGTGTTGCCGCAATGGATAAAGTAATTGCCAAAGCACCAGATTATACAGAAAGTTATGTATATAAAGCACGTTTAAACAGCGCTTTAGAAAATGACGAAGGTACAATCGATGCTTACACCAAGTTCTTAGATATTGTAAATGCAAAAGGAGCAGAAGGAATTCAGCAAAATCTAGGAAAAGTTACAGAAGCATACAACAATATTGCAGCAATTTATGCAAATACAGATAAGGCTAAAGCAAAAGAGTTTTTTAATAAAACACTAGCTGTTGATCCAACAAATAATTATGCTATAGAATCTTTAAAAATTCTAAAATAATATAAAAACATAAGGCATTTAGAAACCGATAATTTGAAAGAGTTATCGGTTTTTTTATAGCCTATTTTTCAGGGCTTTTTAATCTATTGTATTTCCCGCTTTCCGTTACAATCTGCCACGAAAAGCGTCAGGATTTCCGCTGCGATCGGGGCTAAAGATTAATTCTAAATTAAAGCTCAAAATCCTAAATCTAACTTTAAAATCTAAAAACTAAAATTTGTACCTTTGCAGACTAGTTAAAAAAAAATGCTTCAAAAAGAAATACAAATAGCCGTTAATAAAGGAGAAATGCTTCCTTTAATGGAAGAATTTTATACCATCCAAGGAGAAGGTTACCATACAGGAACTGCAGCCTATTTCATCCGAATTGGCGGTTGCGATGTTGGTTGCCATTGGTGCGATGTGAAAGAAAGTTGGAATGCCGAATTACATCCGCCAACCGAAACAAAAACAATAGTAGAAAATGCTAAAAAATATGCCAATACAATTGTAATTACAGGTGGTGAACCATTAATGTGGGATATGTCTGAAATCACAAACCAATTAAAGGCAGCTAATTTAAAAGTACATATAGAAACTTCTGGTGCCTATAAGTTAACCGGAACTTGGGATTGGATTTGTCTTTCACCTAAAAAAAACAAACTGCCGACAGAAACAGTATATAATGCCGCACACGAATTAAAAGTTATTATCTATAACAAGCACGATTTTATATTTGCAGAAGAACAAGCAAATTTAGTAAATCCAAATGCGATTTTATTCCTGCAACCAGAATGGAGCAAAAAAGAAGAAATGACACCTTTAATTGTGGATTATGTTATGAATAATCCAAAATGGAGAATTTCCTTGCAAACGCATAAATATTTAAATATACCATAATGAGAAGATTTCTAATTCTTTTTCTGTTTGCATTTTTACCAAATATTTCGATGGCACAGATTGGTGGAGAAGACGAGGTTTATTTAAACGCAGAAGTAATAAATCCGACTTTTAACGGTGGCGATTTAGGAAAGTTTTACGATTTTATCAATAAAAACTTCGACTTTACGAAAGTAACCAAAAAAGGAAAAATGGTTGCCGCTTTTACTGTTACAGAAACGGGTGAATTAAAAGGAATAAAAATTGTACAGTTTCTAGATGTTGAATCGGCAGCAGAAATGATTCGGGTTTTAAAAATATCTCCTAAATGGAAACCTGCAGTAAAACTAGGGAAACCTGTAAGTGTAGAGATTAAAATTCCGCTAGATTTTAAATAATATTTACAAACGATTGATAAAAAAAACAGCTTGCATTGCAAGCTGTTTTTTTATATTAATTTTTAAAAGTAATTACCAACCGCCAGAAGCGCCACCGCCGCCAAAACCGCCGCCGCCGCCAAAACCGCCAAAACCACCACCAGAACTTCCTCCGCCAAAACCGCCGCCTCCAAAGCTGCCACCGTTTCCGCGACCTAGACTACTTAAAATAATCATGTCCATAATGTCTATTCCGCCACGGTTTCCTCCAGAATTTCCGCCACCATTTCTTTTATTTCGAGACATTAAAATAATAACCACAATAAATATTAAGACAAAAATAATTATCGAACCACCGCCGTTTTCATCCCGTTTTTCATCCGCTTTAAATTCGCCTTTTAAAACCTGAAATATAGCATCCGTTCCTGCATTAATTCCTTCGTAATATTTTTCTTTTTTAAATTCCGGTTTAACTACCAATTCAATTATTCGCCTCGATAATGCATCCGTCATCAAAGCTTCCGTTCCATAACCAGTTTGAATAGTCATTTTTCGGTCATTCTTGGCTATTAAAAAAATAATGCCATTGTCTTTTCCTTTTTGTCCAATTTGCCATTTCTGGCCTAAATCTGTTGCATATCGTGCAATTAATTCGCCTTGCGTAGTTGGTACAATCATTACAAAAATCTCTGTAGATGTACTATCAGAATAAATTCGCAGCTTATCGTATAATTGTTGTTTTTGACTTTGTGAAAGCGTATTTGTGCTATCAATAATAGGCGGAATAAAAGAAGGTTTTTCAGGAATATAAAGGGTTTGTGCAATTCCGATAAATTGAAATAGTAGTAATCCTAGTAATAGTATTTTTTTAATCTTAAAATCTTTCATTTATCCTTTAGATATTTCGTTTGATAGTTCATCTACGTCATCGTCTTGGTAAGGAAAATGATTTTTTAGTTCTTCACCAGCTTTTAAAACTCCGTCTATCAAACCTTGTTTAAAGTTTCCGTTTTTGAAATGCATTTGCATAACTTCTTTGGTGGCATCCCAAAAAGAGTCGTTAACTTTTTCATTAATTCCTTTATCACCATAAATCACGAATTTTTTATCCTTTACGGCAACGTAAATCAAAACACCATTGGAATCTTTAGTTTTATGCATTTCTAATTTTTCAAAAACTTCCAAAGTACGTTCCATTACATCCAAATCGGTTTTCTTTTCTAAATGAACGCGTATTTCTCCAGAAGTATTTTTCTCGGCTACTTTAATAGCTTCTACAATTTCTTGCTCTTCGGCAGCCGATAAAAATTCTTCTACTTTTGACATAGGTTTCTTTTTAAATATTATTTTTTATCAAAATTAAATTCAACATCTGGTGCTTTTTCTGCTCCAGCATCTGCTTTAAATCTTGCTATTTCGCCAAATCCAAAAAGTTTAGCAAAAATAACGGTAGGAAAACTTCTTGTTTTCTTGTCGTAAACATTTGCCGCATCATTGAATCGATCTCTTTCTACATTAATTCTGTTTTCTGTTCCTTCAATTTGCGATTGTAATTCTAAGAAATTTTGATTCGCTTTTAAGTCAGGATAACGTTCGACAGTTACTAATAATTTAGATAAAGAAGAAGTCAAACCAGTTTGTGCTTGTTGAAATTGTGCTAATTGTTCTGGAGTTATGTTTGTTGGGTCAATAGTCACAGACGTTGCTTTTGCACGTGCTTCAATAACTGCGGTTAATGTACCTTTTTCATAATCGGCTGCGCCTTGTACTGTTTTAACTAAGTTTCCGATTAGGTCATTTCTTCTTTGGTACGAACTTTCTACTTTAGACCAAGCTGTTTTTGTGTCTGCCTGTACTGCAACTAATCCGTTGTAAGAGGAAATTCCCCAAATAGCAAGAACGACAATAATAATAACAGGAATTAACCATTTTTTCATAATTTCTAAATTTAAGTTTAATTGTTTGGGTTTGTTTGTTTTTAAATTGAATTCTTTAAGTGCAATAATTGTGCCTTTATATCTTCTAACTTCGATACAATTTCGAACTTATCTAAGGTTTTTTTCTGTCCTTCTTTTAAGTGTGTTTTTGCACCATCTAAAGTAAATCCGCGTTCTTTAACCAAATGAAA
>JBLIJW010000092.1:0-9608 GCA_047636155.1 Flavobacterium sp.
TTGTTCAAATGCATTTTGCCCGGTAGATCCATCTAAAACCAACATAACGTCGTGTGGCGCATCTGGAATAACTTTTTGCATTACACGCTTTACTTTGGTTAATTCGTTCATTAAGTTCACCTTATTATGCAAACGACCAGCTGTATCAATAATTACAACATCTGCATTTTGAGTAACAGCACTTTGAACGGTATCAAAAGCTACCGATGCTGGATCACTTCCCATTTGTTGTTTTACTATCGGAATTCCAACTCGATCTGCCCAAATTTGCAATTGATCAATTGCTGCAGCACGAAATGTATCTGCTGCGCCAAGAATTACTTTGTAACCTGCTTTATTAAACTGATAGGCTAATTTACCAATTGTGGTAGTTTTTCCAACTCCATTTACTCCAACAACCATAATTACATATGGTTTTTTGTCTGCTGGAATTGAGAATTCAATTTCTTCCCCAGAATTTGTTTCGGATAATAAACCTGCAATTTCTTCGCGAAGTATGCGGTTTAATTCATCGGTTCCTAAGTATTTGTCTTCTGCGACACGACTTTCAATTCGGGTGATTATTTTTAAGGTAGTCTTTACACCAACATCAGATGATACTAGAATCTCTTCTAGATTATCTAAAACTCCATCGTCTACTTTAGACTTTCCTGCGACGGCTTTACTAAGTTTTCCGAAAAAAGAAGATTTTGATTTTTCTAATCCCTTGTCTAAACTTTGCTTTGCTTCGTCAGAAATGTTTTGGTCTTTCTTATCAGAAGAAAATATTTTCTTGAAGAAACTCATGATTATTAGTTTTTTTGTCTCATTATGTTTTTTGTATTCTTGATAAAGTGGCGGAATTATTTAGTATTAGCCCAGATTGCACCGATATCCTTTTGTTTTTTTTTTAAAGACAAAAGATAAAGGGAAAAGCTGGAAAGACATTTATTAATAATTCATGACTTTAATGCTGCTTAAAAAATTGCTACAAATATAAAAATAAAAAAGCTACTTTCTTACGAAAGTAGCTTTGATATATTAGTTTGCTAGTGAATTATTTTTTAGCTAAAAAAGAATCTACTGCTTCTGGTGTCATTATTGCCTCTACAAAAGTATAAGCTCCAGTTTTTGGAGATCTTACCATTTTGATTGCCTTTGACAATCTTTTTGATGCTGTTTGTAACGATGCTACGGTTTTCTTTGCCATTTTAAATAGGTTTTTGAAAAATATACTTTTTAAATTTTTAATAGAATATTAAAAATTCTGTACATTTTTTATTATTTAATTTCTTTGTGAACAGTCATTTTCTTTAAGATTGGATTAAATTTCTTAATCTCTAATCTGTCTGGAGTATTTTTTTTGTTCTTGTTAGTAATGTAACGAGAAGTTCCTGGTAAACCAGTTGCTTTGTGCTCTGTACATTCTAAAATAACTTGAATTCTATTACCTTTCTTTGCCATTTCGCTATATAATTATTTTGGAAAAGATTATTTAATAAATCCTTCTGACTGCGCTTTTTTCAAAACTGCAGCTATTCCGTTCTTGTTAATTGTTTTAATTGTAGATGCAGCTACTCTAAGAGTAATCCATCTGTCTTCTTCAGGAAGATAGAAACGTTTTTTAACTAAGTTTACAGAAAATTTTCTCTTAGTTTTGTTCATCGCGTGAGAAACATTGTTTCCTACCATCGCTCTTTTACCTGTAAGGTCACAAACTCTTGACATTATGCTTATCTTTTATCGTTATTCAAAATCAGGGTGCAAAGAAACAATAAATAAATGATTGAAACAAAAAAATATTATACATTTTTTAATATTTCTTTCAGTACCATTTCAAATGCTTTATTTACAGTTCTATCTATCACTTTTTCACGTGGTTGACCAAAACTAAATTCTTCGGCAAAAACTCCGTTTGGTGTTGCGATTGCAATACAAACGACTCCAAGGTTGGCGTTTTCGTCTCCTTTACTCGGTCCGGCGTTTCCTGTTGTTGCAATTGCAAAATCAGATTTCATTAGTTTTTGTACACCTAAGGCCATTTCTTTTGCGACTTGTAGAGAAACGACAGAATGCTCTTTTATTGTTTCTAGAGAAACCCCTAAGGTACTTATTTTTGTGTCTGTTGCATAGGTTACAACGCTTCCTCTAAAATAAGCAGATGCGCCAGCTATAGAAGTTATTAATTGTGCTAATTTACCACCAGTACAACTTTCTGCAGTTGCTAAAGTTTGGTTATTTTTGGTTAAAACTTGCCCCAATATTACTTCAATTGTTTCACTATCGTTGTAGCCAACAATAATATCCTTTAGTATTTTTGTTAAAGTTTCTACCTTTCCATCAATTGCATCTTGTAAATATTCTTTATCAATTCCTCTTGCCGTTAATCGTAATCGAACGCGACCTGGCGCTGGCAAATAGGCTAATTTAATAAACTCTGGCAAATTACTTTCCCAATCTTCAATTCGTTCTGCTACCAAACTTTCTCCTTGACCGTAAGTTAAAATTGTTTTATGAATTATAAATGGCCGTTTAAAATCGGTTATAACTTTAGGAATTATAGCGTTTTCCATTATATGTTTCATTTCATACGGAACGCCGGGAAGTGAAACAAAAACAGTATTTTCTTTTTGAATCCACATTCCTGGCGCAGTTCCAACTTTATTAAATAAAATTGTTGCCGATGATGGAACCAAAGCTTGGTCTTTATTCATTTGCGAAGCAGGACGTTTTAAAGCAGATTCGATTAATTCGATTACATGTTTTTCTATACTTTCGTTTCTTACCAAATGGTCTTGGAAGTATTCGCAAAAAGTATGCTTTGTAATATCGTCTTTTGTTGGACCTAAACCTCCTGTTATTATCACAAGCTGCACTTTGTTTTGTAGATAAGCTAACGTGTCTAAAATGTGCTGTTTATCATCAGAAATTGAAAGTATTTCTGTAGTTTGCACTCCGATTTTATCTAATTCTTTTGCAATGTAACCCGAATTGGTATCTACAATTTGACCAATCAAAATTTCGTCGCCAATAGTAACTATGGTTGCCTTCAATTGAAAATGTTTTAAAATTTATGTAAAATTAGATTTATAAAAATAAAAAAAATAGTTAGTTGGTATAATATATCAACATATCCGAAATAAAAAAAATTAATGCTAAGGATAACAATATTGCTAATAAAAAGGTACTTATTGCCAGTTTCTTTAATTCTGGATCTAAAGCTCTAGCATCTTTATTTTTTGCTACGGTCATTAAATGACTTATCATTGGGAAATAGGCTACTACAAAAATATATTGATCAAATTTGAAGTTTTTTGCTAACGCAAAAAGAACAACCAAAACCATAGCAGTAATAACCAAGAAAAAATGGTATTTCTTTGCCCAAGCTCCGCCCTTTTTAACAACGATCGTGTTTTTATTTACTTTTTTATCTGATAATTCATCGCGCATGTTGTTTAAATTAAGAACACCAACACTCAAAAATCCAATTGCGGTTGCTGGCAAAAGAAGTAACCAATCGATACTTTTTGAAAACATAAAATATATCCCGAATGTACTAACTAAACCAAAAAAAACAAAGACAAATACATCGCCATAACCGTTGTATCCATAAGCTGTGTTTCCTACTGTATATCTAATTGCAGATGCAATTGCTAAAATTCCTAATCCCAAAAAAAGTAAAGAATAGTAAAGATAATCGCCTTTAAACGAAAAATAAATGAGCGCAACAGCAGAAATCAAGGTCAAAACAGAAGTAATAACCATTGCACGTTTCATTGCCTCTGGTGTAATCACGCCACTTTGAATGGCACGTTTTGGCCCAACCCTATCGTCATTATCTGTGCCTTTTGTTCCATCGCCATAATCGTTAGCAAAGTTAGAAAGTATTTGAAATCCTAAAGTTGTAGATAATGCAAAAACAACGATTTTCCAATTAAACATAGCTTGTGACATAGCATAAAAACTACCAACCAATATTCCGGAAACAGAAAGTGGTAAGGTTCTTAATCGTGCAGCTTCTATCCAATGTCTCATAATTTTTTAATTTAATTTTACATCCAATTGCTGTCGGAAGTTTCTATATCATACAACCATTGGTTAGTGTAATTCTGTATCATATCAAAATTTCCTAAATAAAAACTCAGGTTACCTCCTGCAGTGTGCAAAGTTACCGTTCCTATATTTAGGTTTTTATGCCAAAATAATTGCGCTGTTGTGATGGCTTGAATTTTATTTATTTCAATAATACTGCGTTCTCTTTCCCAAGCGCCATGCTTTTTAATAATATGCTTTTGACCAATATACAATCTATAATTATAAAAAGAGAAAAACTGAATTATGGCAACAAAAATAACATAAAAAACAGCTATTGGAACATAATGTTTTAAATTGATTTCAGTATAATTATAAACAATTAAAAATGCTGAAAGTGGTAAAATAATCGAGAGAAAAATTGCGAAAACTAGTTTACGCCAATTTGGTTTTAGTTTAGTATTTGCTTGCGGAATTGAATCAAAAACGAGATTTAAAATTTGATTTTTTTCTGCATCATTACAACCTAATATTTCTATGCCAGATTTACTTTTTTTGGCATCGTCGCCTGTGGCTTGTTTAATTTTAATCTCTAAGATTCGTAATTTCTTCTGAAAATAATTTTGTGAAACAGATACGATTTGTACTTTTTCTGGTTTAACAATTGTACTTTGTTTAGAAATTAATCCATAGGATAATAATAAAGAGCCTTTTTGTTTTTCAATAGTAAAATTAAAATATTTTAAAACTGTTCTAAAAATATTTATTAAAAAAACGACAAAAAACAAGCCAGCAATTGCAATTAGAATAGAAATCAAGATGGGATAGGAATTGAATTTACTTTCAATTTCTAATCCAGTAAGTACATCTTCTTTTCCGATATTATGCAAATTTTCATAAATCGTAAAAAAGAAAGTGATAATTAAACCAATACTTTTAGCGTAATTAGAAGTGATTCCAATTTTAAATAAATTAATTAATTGAATCCTTAGAAAAGGCATTTTCTTTTCGGTTTCAACCGTTACATCTTTCTCTAAATTTTCAAAAATGTTTCGATTTTCTAATAGTTTTTCTTTTAATGCCAAAGCCACCTCATGCGATACTGCTTTTATATTTCCTTCTTGTTTATCTGTTCCGGCGGTATCAACCGAAATTTCGTAAATATTGATTATTCTTTGCAATAAATTTTGATGGATACTAACCTGTTGGATTTTATGTAAAGAAATTACAATTTTAGATTTATTAAAAACTCCATCATTTACTATAAATTCTTCGGATTTTTCGTCAATATAAAAAGTGAAATTTAAATATTTTAGATAGGCAAAAATTCCAATAAGTATCATAATTCCAATTGCTCCTAAAATCATTAGAAGTACCGAAGCCGTTTCGATTTTAAGAAAAAATACCACCAAAATTGGTACAAAAGCACGCCCAATTTTTTGTAATGAATTCATAAACAAAATTATTACACCAGATAAGGATTGCCTTTGAGGATGATTAAAATTTGCTAACATTATAATTCTTTTTGAATTTTACCCATTAGCAACTGTTTAATATCTTCGGCTTCGTCTTTTAATATTCCAGGGATTTCTAAATCACTAGAATTTCCTCCGGCGGTAAAAACTTGAACTTTTGCTAAACCTAAATATCTAGATAATAAACCTTCTTCTAAACCAACGTGTTGCACTCTATTGTATGGAATTATCATCGTTTCAAGAGAAACAACACCGCTTCTAAAAATAACATCATGTTCTCTAAAAGCGTATTTTTTAGACTTTAATTTAAGTAATTTGTATCCTGCATTAATCGCAATTAAAATATAAAACACAAGTAGCATTATCCTTCTAAATTTTAATAAATCTGGAATTTCCCAAACCAAAAAAAATAAAATACTGGATAAAACTAAATAAGAAATTAAAGCGTGAACCATTACTACTACTGCATATTTTTTATGCAGTGACGTTAGTTGAATTTTTTCGTATTTAGGAAGATTTTGGGTATCCAAAACGTTGTTTGTAAAGTTTTCCATGTATTTAGTGTTCCGTTTTAAGTTATCGGTGTTCAGTCTTTGTGTTCAGTAGGGTATTCGGTTTTCTGTGTAGTTATATGTCCATGATAAAAACCTCGTCAATTTCTAACTAGAATTTTAGTTTATTAATCGTAGTTAAAAACTAAATAATGCGACAGAAAACTTACATTATGGTAACCATTTTTTCTCGAAATTTGGTTTTCTTTTTTCCAAAAAGGCATTTCTTCCTTCTTTTGCTTCTTCTGTCATGTAAGCTAATCTGGTTGCTTCTCCTGCAAAAACTTGTTGTCCGACCATTCCATCATCCGTTAAATTCATTGCAAATTTTAGCATTTTGATTGCCATTGGAGATTTTCCTAAAACCTCTTGTGCCCAATCATATGCAGTATTTTCTAAATCATCGTGCGGAATTACAGCGTTAACCATTCCCATTTCAAACGCTTCCTGGGCAGAATAATTTCTTCCTAAAAAGAAAATTTCTCTTGCCTTCTTTTGACCAACCATTTTTGCTAAATAAGCCGAACCATATCCACCATCAAAACTAGTAACATCTGCATCGGTTTGTTTAAAAATAGCATGTTCTTTACTTGCCAAAGTCATGTCACAAACTACGTGTAAACTGTGACCGCCGCCAACTGCCCAACCAGGAACAACGGCAATAACAACTTTTGGCATAAAACGAATTAGTCTTTGAACTTCTAAAATATTTAAACGATGTTGTCCATCATCACCAACATAACCTTGATGTCCGCGTGCATTTTGATCGCCACCAGAACAAAAAGAGTAAACGCCATCTTTGGTACTTGGACCTTCGGCAGAAAGTAAAATAACTCCAATAGAGGTATCTTCTTGCGCATCATAAAAAGCTTGGTATAATTCGGCTGTAGTTTTTGGTCGAAATGCATTTCGAACATTTGGTCTATTGAATGCTATTCTTGCAACGCCATTACATTTTTTGTAAGTTATATCTTCAAATTCTTTTGCTGTTTTCCATTTTATTTCTGACATATCGGTATTTTTATTGTAAAAATAGTATTTTTATAACTTATTAAAAAAGATTCTTATTTATGAAAAATTATCTGTTCGTATTATTTCTATCAATTTACTCTATTTCAGCAGTAAGCCAAACCAAAAATTCTACTTTTCCGGAAGCAGGATTTATTGCAGATTTTCCTACTTCTACAATTCCTGAAACAACAAAATCAGAAATGAAATACGGAAATATAGAAACTACAGCTTATAGTTATGAAGGAGAAGAATTTTTAATTATACTTTCTGAAAATATTTATCCAGCAAATCTAATTTTTAAGCTGAAAGAAAAAGGAACAGACGGATTATTAGATGGTTCTAGAAACGGTGCAATTAAAAATTTAGAATTACAAACAGGAGAAAAAATTGTATTAACTTTTGATGAGAAGTTTATGCATGATAATAAATATCCTGCAATAAAATTTGGCGGTTCTTCTAGCGATGCACAAATGGAATCTCTTTGTATACTTAAAGATAACCATTTTTTTATACTTATGACTATTGGGAATTCTGAATCTCCAGAAGTTGTGAAATTCATGAAATCTTTTAAAATTCTGTAATAAACCATTAAACTCTATGAATAAATTTAGCTCTTCTAAAAACAAATTTACCTTGTTTATTCTTGGTTCGTTAATTGTTTTTTTTACTATTATTTTAATACTAAATATTACAGAAAAAACAGCAAACACTTTTCCGATAATTGCTTTAGGAATTTTAATAAGTTTAATTTTATGGATTGTTTTAGATACTAGATATGTTCTTAAAAACAATTTATTGCTTTACCGATCTGGACCTTTTAGAGGAAGTATACCAGTACACACAATTTTAAAAATTAAAAAACATTCAGGATTAAACGTTCCTGTTTTGATGAAACCCGCCTTAGATACTGACGGATTTATAATTACAACTAAAAATTCAGAGCTTTTTATATCTCCTAAAAGCAGCATCCTTTTTATGGAAGAATTAAAAAAAATTAATCCAAATATTGAAGTCATTTAAATTTTTAGATTTAAAAAAATAAAAAAAACCTGTAAATCCAATATTTACAGGTTTTTTATAATTAATAATTTTTCAAAATTAATTTCCGCCACCTAAAGATTTATAGAGTTGGATAACGGCATTCATTTGTTTGTATTTGTTATCGATATAATTAATTTCAGTATTCAATGCATTGTCTTTTGCAGTTAAAACTTCTAAATAATTTACCAATCCATATTGTAGTAATTCATCTGAATAATTCGCAGCTGCAGTTAAAGCGGTTAACTGATAATTTCTTATTATCAATTTATCGGTTTCGTTTTCATAGGTAGCAAGTGCATTAGAAACCTCATTTCCTGCAACCAAAATTAATTTTTCGTATTGCAAATATGCTTTTTGTTGGTTTGCTTGCGCAACTTCTAAACGGGTTTTATTTTGACGTTGTGCAAAAATAGGTTGAGTTAGTCCGTTGATAACATTGGCAAATAAAGATCTGGTGCTAAACCATTCTTTTAAATCTAAACTTTGCAAACCACCAGTTGCACTAATTGTTAGAGCTGGATAAAAAAAGCTTCTCGCTACATTAGTTTGTTCAAATGTACTCCTGAAGTTTAATTCGGCTGCAAGAACATCCGGACGTTTGCTCAATAAATAAACAGGTAAACCGGCAGAAACATTTACATCAATCGTTTGTAATTCAAACGTAGAACGATTAACTGGTCCAGAGGATTTACCCAATAAAATTGAAAAGGCATTTTCTGTAATTTTGCGACTGTATTGCAAATCTTTCAAAATAATTTGCGTTGCATATTTTTGTGCTTGTGTTTGCTTTACGGCAACTTCATTTACATTTCCTGCATCTTTTAAAGCTTTTATAACCTCAACACTTTGGTTTCTGTTTTCTAAAGTATTTTTAACCACAATAATTTGCGCATCAATAGCAAGCAACTGAAAATAAAGCGAAGAAATAGTTGCAATTATTTCTGTTTGAATAGCTTGTTTTGCAGCATTAGTTTGCAAATATTGAGCTATTGTACTTCTTTTATTACTTCTTATTTTCCCCCAAATATCTGCTTCCCAATTTAAACGAACGGATATTTCATGGTTTTCTAAAGAACTAAATGCTGCACCAAATTGACTATTTTTAGATAATTCTTGGTGCGTATAGGTTAAGTTTCCGGTAATAGACGGAAGATATCCAGCCTTTCCTTGTTTCATCGTTGCTTCTGCTGAAGCAATATTTTGAATAGCTATTCGTAAATCTAAATTATTTTGAAGCGATTGCTTAATATGTTCTTGTAAAATCGGATCTGTAAATAATTGGTCCCAAGAAAGCATGGCTAAAGAAGTTGTATCTGCACTATTTGTTCTAAATAGGTTGTCTGTAGTAACATTTGGCGCCTCATATTCTTTGGCAACAAAGCACGATTGCATTAAAATCATGGTTGCAACTAAAAGAATTCCCTTTATTATAAATTGTCTTTTCATTTTTTAAATTATAAATTTTATTCTTCAGATTGTGTTGAAACTATTATCGTTTTGGTACTTACTTTTTCTTGTA